>NZ_BAAAFX010000013.1:0-478319 GCF_039523755.1 Tatumella terrea
GTGGTCTCGACCGTGACAGGGATCGCGGCCGAAGGCTGGCTGGTGTTACCGGCGGCATCAGTGACGGTAGTGGTGATACTGTGGCTGCCGTCAGTCAGGGCCGGCAGGGTGCTGCTCCAGCTGCCGTCGCTGCCTGCCGTGGCGGTACCGATGGCTTTACCGTTGTCGAGGATAGTGACGGTGTCGCCGGCTGCTGCGGTGCCTTTGAGGATCGGGGTGGCATCGTTACTGGTCTTCCCGCTGAGATCGCCTCCGGCGGAATCGGTTAAAATGGTATCGGTTCCAGGAGCGGGTGCCAAAGTAGTGATCACCGTGTTCACTGGTGCCGAAGGCTGGCTGGTATTGCCGGCGGCATCGGTGACGGTGGTGGTGATGCTGTGGCTGCCGTCGGCCAGGGCCGGCAGGGTGCTGCTCCAGCTGCCGTCACTGCCTGCCGTAGCGGTGACGATGGCTTTACCGTTGTCGAGGATAGTGACGGTGTCGCCGGCTGCCGCGGTCCCTTTGAGAACAGGGGTGGCATCGTTACTGGTCTTCCCGCTCAGATTGTCCCCGGCGGAATCGGTGAGGCTGATATCTCCTGCCGGGGCCGGGGTAGCAGGGCCGACGGTGACAGTGATGGCGGCTGAAGGCTGGCTGGTATTGCCGGCGGCATCGGTGACCGTGGTGGTGATACTGTGGCTGCCGTCGGTCAGAGCATGCAAGGTACTGCTCCAGCTGCCGTCACTGCCTGCCGTGACGGTGCCGATGGCTTTACCGTTGTCGAGGATAGTGACGGTGTCGCCGGCTGCCGCGGTGCCCTTCAGGATCGACGTGGTATCGTTGGCCGTTTTCCCGCCCCGTTCGTCCCCGGCGGAATCGGTCAGGCTGATATCGCCTGCTGCAGCCGGCACCGTGGTCTCGATCGTGACAGGAATAGCCGCCGAAGACTGGCTGGTATTGCCGGCGGTATCGGTGACGGTGGTGGTGATGCTGTGGCTGCCGTCGGCAAGGGCCGGCAGGGTGCTGCTCCAGCTGCCGTCGCTGCCTGCCGTGACTGTGCCGATGACTTTACCGTTGTCCAGAATGGTAACGGTGTCGCCGGCTGCCGCGGTGCCTTTGAGAATAGGGGTGGCATCGTTACTGGTTTTCCCGCTCAGGTTATCCCCGGCGGTATCGGTCAGTTCGACATCACCGGCTGCTGCCGGCGCCGTGGTATCCACCGTGACAGGAATGGCGGCCGAAGGTTGGCTGGTATTGCCGGCGGCATCGGTAACGGTGGTGGTGATGCTGTGGCTGCCGTCGGCCAGGGCCGGCAGGGTGCTGCTCCAGCTGCCGTCGCTGCCCGCGGTGGCGGTGCCGATGACTTTACCGTTGTCCAGAATAGTGACGGTGTCGCCGGCTGCCGCGGTCCCTTTGAGGATCGGGGTGGCGTCATTAGTAGTCTTGCCGATTAGAGAGTTACCAGAACTATTGCTAATTTCTATATGACCTGCGGGGGGATTGTCTTCCCCAGAGGGAGATGAATTATCCGAAGAAGTTATATTGTCATGATGATTGGCACCTAAAAGCATAGCGCCTACACCCAGTAATGCAGCACCTACGGTGGCTATTTTTTCAAAACTTCCGGTTGCAGCATTATTTGCCGAAGATATTGAATCTAAACTTGTAATTGATGATAGGTGGAAATTATTATCATTATCATTTAACCACCATAAGTTTCCGTGATGATCCTCAATAACTAAATCACTATGCTGCCCGTTACTGTATGAAAGGAAAAAGTTTTTCAGTTTTAGATGATCTCCTGATGTGGTAACGATGACCAGATCATTTCCATCTCTGCTAAAAGAGGAAATCTGTTCACGGTTCAAATGAAGGAGAATTGTGCTAGGGCCTGAAATATTCACATTTGATGTATTCAGCGTAAGTTTCTGGCCGGTATCTTTTATCGTAACGGAGACATTTTCCATAGGATCATAATTACCTTTAAAAATATTTATTGAGGTGGATATTAACCAGCATCAGTAGGATCATATTTTGGTTACATGAACACAGGTTTTGATTTCGATGGTCTGAACTTGGTGTTGGGTAAAAATTAACCAATAGATGGAATGTATCAGTTCCCAGATATTTTCCATCTGTTAACCAGGTCAGTAGTTTGCTTTTAATAGTACAAGATTATAAAGATTAACTTATATTTAACTTTTTTTGGAAGCAAGGTTGTTTTTATCAAATGGATGAATAAATCACAATTGCATATTTTTATCCATATAAAACATAGCATTACATTGAGATTGTATTTGTTTCAAAATGTATATTATGTGTTTTTTCATTAGTAATCATTAATGATATTTTTGATTATTACGCTTCTTACAAGATAAGGAAATTTAAACTTAAACCCTATATTTTGGAGGGTTTTTTTCATATTGCTACATTAGTCTGTTATAGAGTCGCTGATTTTTTGGCGTCGTTTTACAAGCAGGCAGGCCTCGGATATCACGCTTTTACTCGGAAGTTACCTTAATAAATCATGATAAATTAACTCTCATCATTACATTACAGTTGAATATTTCGAAAGAGAGTGAAGGGGATTTTAGAAACACTATAATCTGCCAAGTCGTTTATTTAACCTTTATTCCTGTGTGGTTATTTTTCTGTTGGAATAGTAATCATGATTATTATCTTGCTAAGAATACAACAGAGCTCATTTGGTATCAGTGCGTGGAGTAACATGGAACGAATAGGGGGTTATAATACTTATCGGTTGGTAATATGACTCTCTATATTATCCTCCCCGAGCCGGAAGATGATGTATAATAAGTTGGAAATTAGCACGATCATGTATTTAAGAGGGAACGTTTTATATCATAAGACGTTCAGAATGTTATTGTCAGTAGCCTACAAGCACACGACATTTTACAGGCAGGGCATAGGAGCAGAAGATGGCGCAGGGTCCACTGACTGAGAAAGAGCTGGAATGGCTGGATGATATTTTTATGAAGTACGGGGATGACGATTCCGTGCTGGATGTTTCCGGGCTGGATGGTTACCTTACGGCCATTCTGTCAGGGCCGGTGATGGTAGAGCCGGAACGATGGCTGGTAGAAGTGTGGGGCGGAGCCGGTAAGGTGCCGCGCTGGAGTTCTGAACGCGAAATGGAACGCTTTATGAACCTCACTTTCCAGCATCTCGACGACATCGACCAGCGTTTGTCGGACTATCCTGATCAATTTGAACCGCTGTTTGGCTCCCGTGAAACAGAAGGTCAGGAATTTACCATCGTTGAAGAATGGTGTTTCGGCTATCTGCGCGGAGTGGCACTCGGGGAATGGCCGGAATTACCGGCGGCATTACAGCCTGCGCTGGATGCTATTGCGCTACACGGGCAGGAAGAGAAATTCCCGGTGCTGGAAACCTTAAGCCCGGAAGCTTACGAAGAAAGTATCGACGCGATTTTACCGGCATCACTGGCACTGCACCGCTACTGGCTGGAGCATCGCAGCGATGGCGAGGTCAGCCAGCCGTTTATCGCAGAGGTCAAAGCCGGTCGTAATGACCCTTGTCCTTGTGGCAGCGGCAAAAAATTCAAACAGTGTTGCCTGCACTAATCACCGGTGATATCACGGGGAGAGCCCGGTAATATCACCGCAGGGGGTTAGTGGCTAATCACCTGTAGCTGATCACCCACGACTTTGTAGTCTTTCTGATTGTCCGGGCCGATAAAGTCAGCGGCCGGGGCATTGACATGAAAGGCGGCAAACGCCTCTGATTTGACGGGTTTCCAGGAAGACGCCTGGTTCTTATCGCCTTCCCCTTTGTAGACGGCAATATCAGGGTAAAGGTACACCGGACGGGTGGCTTTCAGTGCCGGCATCGCGCTGGCATAAGGTTTGCCGGGACGCTGAACCCCGTGGAACGCTGCCTGGGCCGCGCTGGCGGAAGACGGCGGAGGACCGGCCGGCATTTCAGCTTCGGCCTTCAGAAGCTTACCGGTGATCAGTGCCTGAGGCGCTTTACCGTCTTCTGTCCAGGCCATCAGAGGTGTCAGTAAATCCACCTGATCGTAGCCTTCACCGCGCCCGCAGTGTGCCACACCCGGTAACAGGAACAGCTTCAGGAAGGTATCGGTATCCTTCCGGCCGAGCGTTCTGACGACGCCCTGATAGTAGGCCAGCGAGAACGCCGGGCTTACTGAGTCATCCGCCAGTCCGTGCCACATAATCAGTTTACCGCCCTGCGCACGGAAAGGTTCCAGATTGGTGTTCGCCGCGTTATACAGCGGAGCATAGCGGGCGACTTTGTCGAAATCCGCCTGGTTGAGCGGGAAATCGCGCATAGAACGGATAGTGTTTTTACCGGGGGGCAGCAATACCGATTGCAGTGCCGGTAATACCATCGATTCCGCCGGAGAGGTTCCGTCGCGGGTAGCGGGAACCGGCCAGCGGAGTTCCGAGCCAATAGGGAAGCCACCCGGTACAAACTGATGACCATGACTCGCATTTGCCCCTTCGTAGTAGCGGCTGACGACGCCCAGTTCTTCACGGGTCAGGCAGGCGGAGTGATCGGTGTCACCGGGCTTACATATTCTGAACCAGGAAGGTGAGAAATGGCAGGCATACGGGTTTTGCAGAATGCCGTCATTAACTCCGGATAATGTCGGACAGTGGGCCAGCGCCGTCTGGTGAATGAATGGCAGGCGGGCGGCTAACAGAATAGCAGAGCCGTCTTCACGTTCGTTGGCCACCACACTCCAGCCATGGAAGAAGGAGTTCTGGAAAGAGAAGAAGGCTGCCGGTGCGCCGGCACTGATCCCGTTAAAGTCTTCCGGAAAACGCTGGGCTTCCATCAGGGCCTCGCGGCCACCGTCAGAGCACCCCATAAAGTAGGCATATTTCTGTGGCTGATGATACAGCGCCGAGATCAGTGCTTTGGAGAGCAGCGCCGTCAGGTGATTGGCTCGCCAGGCAAAATCGATCCGTTTTTGCGGATCTTCAGCCCAGCGGGCATCCATCATGCTGCCGCTGTGGCCCATATCGGTCGCAGCCACCACAAATTCGCCATTCATTGCAGGCACACAACCGCCGGTATTCGAAAGGCTGAGATTAATTGTGCCGCATAATCCGCCACAACCTACCTGCAGAAAGCGCTGGGTCCAGTGTTCGGTCGGAAGCGCAACCTGAACGCCGATATCCGGTGCGATGCGGGCAGAAACTTTACAGTACGTCCCTTTTTCACTGTTTTCATTGCGGGCGGACAGGATAGTCACCGCCGCCCCGGTTTGTGCCGAAAAGTTTTGCTGCGCCAGCGCGCTACAGTCAATGACCGGTTTGACCACCGGCAACGTGGCCGCTTTCGTCAGCGGACTGAACAGCGAGAGCAGCAGGCCGGCAGCCAGCAACCTGCAAAAGAGCATCAAAGATTTCATCACCTGAGTATCCGTTATTGGCAAGCGGGTATCCGTCCCGACCGGCATCTGCCGGGGAAACTACGGGTGTCTCAGAACGGAGGATCATCAGCAACGCCTTAGCCGCATTGCTGGCGAATAAGCTTAGCAACCGGACGACAGAAATGTATATTCACTAAAGCGTAAAAGATGTGTTAAGACGCCGCACCCCCTGTCACCTTCCGGCGGGTTATGCGGCCTTCGGCCGAAAAAGGAGTTCTGATGAGCGAGTTTGTCTTCTCTGTGTTACCCGCCGCCGTGGAATTTTATGACCGGCAGCGACAGCCGATAGCCAGCTTAAAGGGCGGTTATCAGACCACCGCGGCCGGGTTATTTATCGCCGGTCAGGCAGATGCGCTGGCGACCGAAACACTGATTTACCGGATTGAAGAAGTGCTGGAATCAGAAGGCAGAATCGTTCCTGCGGGAGAGGTGGCGATAGGTCATGACCCGTTACTGGGCAGAGTGTGTGCGGACTTTCTGGCGGGCGAAACCGCCATGACGCCCGATGGCGTTGAGGTGGCATTTAATCGTGTCGCTGAACAGCTTTCTTATTCTCCTCTGGCGCTGACCGGCCCGCAGGCCGATGCGTTCTGTTATTTCGTTTTTATCCGCGAAATGATCCATCATCTGCAGCTCGCCGGGCTCCGCTACCAGCCCTGAAAATATCTGAAATATTTTTAATCTCTCCCCGGACAGAGGGTAGCCAGCGGTCAGGTGATTATGTAATATGACGTCTGGACATCCAGACGGATAAACGTGCAGACATATTTTTTATCCGCCAGGGCGAAAGGAAAGACGACGGTCAGCAGCAACGATCCGCAAACACCGATCCGCCGGCCCGGCACGCCGGGCGGCAGCACAATGATAATAATCAGCCTGATCACAGGCGGGTATACAGGACAGAACATGAAAAAGATTGCATTCTCATTACTGGCATTAAGCCTGTTCAGCACCGCTCCCGTATTTGCCGATACCCCGACGCCGGTACCGGCGGCCATTGCCGGTCACCACGGCCCAATCCGTATTGCGGTGATCCGTAACCTGGGATCTGATGATAACACTACCCAGTTTGTCGCCGGGGCTATCAAACAGGCGAGAAAACTGGGCTTTAAAGTGAATACCTTCCTCAGCAACGGGGATGACGCGCGTTTCCAGGACTTTGTGAATCAGGCGATTACGCAAAAATATGACGGGATCATCCTGTCACAGGGCCGGGCACCTTACTCAGAAGCCCTGGTGAAGCGTATTACTCAGGCCGGTATTGCGGTCTCTGTCTTTGATACGGCGGTTCCTGACAATATTCCGGGCGTGACCGTGACCCGTCAGGATGATGCTTCCCTGACCGATATGTCGTTTGGACAACTGGTGAAGGATTTCCACGGCAAAGCAAATATCGTCAAGCTATGGGTGGCCGGTTTCCCGCCGATGGATCGTCGTGAAAAAGAGTACCAGAAGCTGCTGAAACAGAACCCTGGCATTAAACAGCTGGAATCTCTGGGTGCGGTGTCCAGTGATGTACAGGGCGATACCGCCAATAAAGTCGGTGCCATCCTGGCGAAATATCCGAAAGGTAAAATCGATGCCATCTGGGGATCATGGGACGCGTTCAGCCAGGGCGCCTATAAAGCCTTACAGGAAAATGGCCGGACAGAGATCAAGCTTTACAGCATTGATATCTCCAACCAGGATCTGCAGATGATGCACAGCAAAAACAGCCCGTGGCAGATGACGGCGGCGGTCGATCCGCAGCTGATCGGTGCGACGAATGTGCGTCTGGTCGCGCTGAAGATTGCCGGTGAGAAAACGCCAGCGACCTATGAATTTAAAGCGGATTCAGTATCACAGGCATTGCTGAATCAGCAGAGTGGTGATGTCAACATGGCCAGCCTGCCGAAAATTATTCCGGGCTGGGGAGCGACGCAGGATTTCGTTGCACCGTGGTTTGCCACCCTCGAAGCTAAAGCGAAGTAAGATCCCTGTGAGCGCGCTACCGCAACCGGACTACAGCCGCAATATGCGGCTTATCGGGCACAGTGATCAGGGGGGCCGGCCGGACGGAGTCCAGCTGATGGTCCATCGCGGGTTTGCCTATATCGGGCATATGGTCTCCTCCGGATTTTCGGTGGTGGATGTGCGGGATCCCTCCCGGCCGAAGACGGTGAATTATATTGCCGCGCCGCCGGGCACCTGGAACATACACCTGCAGGCCCATGACGATCTGTTACTGGTGATCAACGCCCGCGATCTGTTTGCGGATGCGCGCTTCGCCGATGAGAAAGTCTATTACACCCGGCAGGTCGGTGAGACGGTCAGTGATGTGCAGGACAACGGCTGGAGTGCCGGTCTGCGCATTTTTGATATCTCGGTGCCACACAACCCGCGTGAGATCAGTTTTCTGTCACTCGGGGGGATTGGTATCCACCGCATCTGGTATGTGGGGGGACGCTGGGCCTATGTGTCGGCATTGCTGGACGGTTTCAGCGATTATATCTTCCTGACCATCGATTTAGCGGACCCGCGTCATCCGACGGTGGCCGGTAAATGGTGGCTGCCCGGCATGAATCAGCAGGCCGGGGAAGTTCCGTACTGGCCGGAAGGTAAGCGTTACGCTCTGCATCACGCGATCATCAGCGGAGATACGGCCTACGGGAGCTGGCGTGACGGGGGACTGACGTTGCTGAATATCAAAGATCGCACAGCCCCTGAACTGATCAGTCATCGTAACTGGAGCCCGCCGTTTGGTGGCGGCACCCATACGGCACTCCCGTTACCGGACCGGGATTTACTGGTGGTGCTGGATGAAGCGGTGCTCGACCAGCAGCAGGACGGGGAGAAACTGATCTGGCTGTTTGATATCCGGGACCCGGCCAACCCGGTCAGTATTTCGACCTTTCCGCAGCCGGAAGATGCCGATTATATTGCCAAAGGGGCGCATTTCGGGCCACATAACCTGCATGAAAACCGGCCGGGCAGCTTTGTCAGTTCCACGCTGATCTTTGCGACCTACCAGAATGCCGGGGTACGTGCGTATGACATCAGCAATCCTTACCGGCCGGTAGAAACCGGTGCGCTGGTGCCGGCGGCCCCCGAAAAAATGATGGATACCCGGCCAGGACGCCCGCAGGTGATCCAGTCCTGTGATGTTTTCGTTGATGCACAGGGGATCATTTACAGTACGGACTACAATGGCGGACTGTCGGTTATCGAATATCTGGGCTGATGGCTCAGGCCGGTCATTCCGACCGGCCTGAAACCTGCCGCGTAGTTTGCCCTGGCATTCCTGCAAATACCGCCTGCCGCGTCTTTTGATCTGCCATTCGTGCGAATATCATCTGCGACGTCTTTTACTCCGCCGTTTCTGCGAATATCGTCTGCGACTCCTTTTGTTTTGCCACTTCTGTGAATGCCGCCTGCCGCGTCTTTTGCTCTGGCACTTCTGCGAATACCGTCTGCGACGTCTTTTACTCCGGCATTCCTGCAAATACCGTCTGTGACGTGTTTTGCTCCGGCATTGCTGTGAATACCGTCTGCGACGTTTTTTGCTCTGGCGTTTCTGTGAGTATCGTCTGCGACGTTTTTTGTTCTGCCACTTCTGCGAATACCGCCTGCGAAATGTTTTACTCCGCCGTTTCTGTGAGTATCGTCTGAGACGTCTTTTGTTCTGCCACTTCTGTGAATGCCGCCTGCGACGTTTTTTGCTCTGGCGTTTTTGTGTATATCGTTTGCGACGTCTTTTGTTCTGCCACTTCTGCGAATGTCGCCCGCCGCGTCTTTTACTCCGCCGTTTCTGTGAATACCGCCTGCGACGTGTTTTGCTCCGCCATTTCTGTGAATACCGGCTGCGACGTTTTTTGTTCCGGTGTTTCTGTGAATACCGCCTGCGACGTTTTTTGCTCTGGCATTGCTGCGAATGTCGCCCGCCGGCGGGTTATCCTCGCGATTTTATCGCCAGTGAACAGTTTTTAAGTATTTTACTAAACTCCGTCGCCTCCTTACCTTGGGGTCATTGATGATGACCTACCGGGTACAGGCTAATTCTGTACCCTGAACCCCGGGAACAGAACTGATGACGACTGAAATACTGAAAACCGATACCCTGGTGGTAGGGGCAGGCCAGGCAGGTGTGGCAATGAGCGAACACCTGACGGCCCTGAAAATCCCCCACCTGGTCATTGAACGTAACCGTATTGCCGGTCACTGGCGGAGCCGCCGCTGGGATAGTCTGGTGGCGAATGGTCCGGCCTGGCATGATCGTTTTCCGAATATGACCTTCACGGATGTCAGCCCGGACGGATTTGCGCCGAAAGAGAGTGTCGCTGATTATTTCGAGGCCTACGCCGACAGTTTTAATGCCCCAATCCGCACCGGTATTGATGTCAGAAAAGTTACCCGTAATGAAGGGCGCCCGGGCTTTACCATCGAGACATCCGAGGGTGTGATTGAAGCCTTGCGGGTGGTCGCTGCGACCGGGCCCTTCCAGAAACCGGTGATCCCGCCGGTGATCCCGCAGGATATCGGTCTGACCCAGATACACTCGGCGGACTATCATAACCCTCAGCAATTACCCTCCGGCGGCGTACTGGTGGTGGGGGCGGGCTCTTCCGGAGTACAGATTGCGGAAGAACTCTGCCGGGCCGGAAAAAAGGTCTGGCTGTCAGTAGGGGCGCACGATCGCCCGCCACGCTCTTACCGTCAGCGTGATTTCTGCTGGTGGCTTGGGGTACTCGGCCAGTGGGATGCGACCACGACCCAGCCCGGTAAAGAGCATGTCACCATCGCCGTGAGCGGAGCCAACGGCGGCTATACCATCGATTTCAGAAAACTTGCGAACGAAGGCGTTAATCTGGTCGGTGTCACCCGGGGTTTTCAGGAGGGGGTGGTAAGTTTTGCGGATGACCTGGTGCAGAATATCGCCAATGGTGATGCCAGTTACCTGGGAATGCTGCGGGCAGCCGATGAGTATATCGCCCGTAACGGCCTCGACCTGCCTGCCGAGCCTGAGGCGCATTGTATTCTGCCCGATCCGCCTTGTATGACCGACCCGCAACTCCGCCTGGATCTCGCCGCCGAAGGCATAACCTCCATTATCTGGGCCACCGGCTATGCCACAGACTTCAGCTGGCTACAGGTCGATGCGTTCGATGAGCAGGGCAAACCCTGCCATCAGCGCGGGATCTCGACAGAGCCTGGGATCTATTTCCTCGGATTACCCTGGTTATCCCGCCGGGGATCGACATTTATCTGGGGGGTCTGGCATGACGCCAAATATATTGCCGACCAGATAGCTATCCAGCGTCAGTATATGACCTATCATCCAGCGACGGAGAGCTGATCGCGGTGCGTGTTGCGGCAGAACTGCCTGTCGCAACACGAAACTCACCCCGGCCTTCAGCGGAGGGCCGGCAGTACCGCGACCTGACGGATCAGTGTTTCTCTGGCATCATCCAGCGGTTGCGGATTAGTTTGCCGCGATAAGGCCTCCCGCGATTTTTTCCCCAGGAAGTAATGGATCCTTTCACTGTTTGCGCCGGAAGGGTGCGGTAAACCCGCCAGTACCCGTGCCGGATCGATCCGCTGTTGCTGAACCAGTAACGCCACCCCCTGTGTTGCCACCGGCCCCAGCGGCACAAAGACCGCCTGCGGAAGTTGCGCGGCTTCTGCCGCAAACCCGCGTTCAATGCTATGCCTGAGAAGCGCTGACTGGCGGAATGACGGGGTATTATTATAATTTTTGCCGTTCAGAAAGACCGGCTGATTAAACAGCGAAGTAAAATGTACCAGTGACTGATGCTCCCCGAATAATTCACGGCAGGAGGGGAGGGCCAGCCAGTCGGCCAGCCCGACAGCATCCAGTAACGGGATAAGGTTATTTCTTATCGCCCCGCTGAATGCTCCCTGCTGTTTGGCAAGGAATAAGGCCTGATCATCACTGCTGCCCGCCAGCAAGGCCTGCCGGGCCGCAGTCACGGCATGCAGCCATTGCTGGTAGCCGGGGGTGATCCCCACCAGTACGATGCGGGCTGCCGGGTTCAGGTAGTCAAACGGAATATAATACTCGGTCAGAGGACCTTCCTGACCCAGTAAAAATGCCTGAGGGATCTGCCGGCCGGCAGACGGCGTAAAGTTTTTAATGGCCTGACGGAACTGGCTGAACATCATGGGGCTGAATCTCTGACTGGACGGGAACCTGATGAGATGGTTTTACCGTAATACGGTGGCCGGTGATCATACCAGCCGGACATCCACGCCGGCAGTACGGAGTTGTTCCGTTACCCGGGCTTCGGCTTGTTTGCCGGTGATCACCATATCGATGTCTGACGCCCGGCTAAACAGCATTCCTGCCCGCTGGCCGATTTTACTGCTGTCCACCAGTACCACCAGCTTCCCGACATAGTTCCGGACTTTCTGCTCGCTCATCGCACTCAGCATATCCGTTTTATATAACCCTTCGCCTGTCAGGCCGACGCCGCTGGTAAACATCCAGTGCCCCGCATACAAGTCAGCATCGCTGCTTTGCGGCGCCAGGGTTATCGATTGCTGTTTATTGTACTGCCCCCCCATAATCACTACCCGCTCATGCTCATGTTCAATGAGGTAATTCGCCAGCGGCAGATAATTCGTAATTACCTGAATATCTTTACCACAGAGTTCCTGACCCAGCAGAAACGCGGTGGATCCGCAATTGATCACCACGCTTTCCCCGGGCTTACAAAGTGCGGCCGCGGCTTTGGTAATTCTGATTTTTTCATCCAGATGGCTGGCTTGCTCAATATTCAGCGGGGTCCATATCTGGCGGGATATATTTAATACCTCTGCGCCGTTACGTACTTTACGCAGCTGCCCGTTATCATTCAGCTTATTAATATCCCGTCGCGCAGTGGCCGGGGAAACATCAAACGTAGTCATCACATCGGCGACAGAAAGGTGCCGTTTTGTATGCAGCAACTCGAGGATGGCGTGATGCCGCTGAGATTCAGTCATGAAAATTCCGTTACAAGGTAAACATCCGGGTGAATTATAGGCGCACTCATTGATTATTAATATCATTTTTCTTCATAAGTGCGCACCATAAAACGACCCTTTACCTCACAGGAAAGCTTTAAAAGGCAGATCCGGCTCCAGAGTAAAGCAATCATCAAAACCGCGCGGATAATGATATTCGAGTTTGTCTTTATCATCCGGCCAGGTAAATTTACCGCCAACCTGCCAGATAAAAGGCGCGAAGCGGTACTGAAGACGATGACGCCTCATTTCCCACAGACAGAGGAGCTCTTTCGGGTCAGCCTGAAAGTTTGACCAGATATCATGGTGAACAGGAATAATGACCTGAGCTTTTAATGATTCTGCCATTCTTAGTAAATCAACACTGGTCATTTTATCGGTGACCCCTCGGGGGTTTTCGCCAAATGAGCCCAGAGCAACATCTATCGAATACTGGTTACCATGGCGGGCATAATAATTTGAATAATGGGAATCCCCACTGTGATAAAGCGAGCCACCCGGAGTTTCAAACAGATAGTTAACCGCCCGTTGGTCCATCCCGTCGGGGAGAACCCCGGCGGCCTGCTGCCCGGCGGGTAAGGTGATTAACGCCGTACGATCGAAGGAGTCCAGTACAATAATTCGTGTATCTTTAAGGGTAATGATATCCCCCGGCACGACGACCCGGCACCTCTCGCGCGGGACGCCCCAGCCTACCCAGATATCCACGCAGGACTGCGGCCCGATAAACGGAACGTCCGCAGCACAATTCTGCATGACTGCTGCAGCCACATTCACGTCAATATGATCATTATGGTCATGGGTCGCCAGAATGGCATCCACATTATGGATAGCAAAGGGATCCATAACAAAAGGGGTCGTACGCAAATTAGGTTGCAGCGCGACCCCTCCGGACATGCGCTGCATCTGATGACCGGCTTTCATCCGTGGATTACTGCGCGTCTGTTTGCCGGTACCGCACCAGAAATCCACACACAAATTCGTTCCTGCCTCGGACTTCAGCCAAATCCCGGTACATCCCAGCCACCATACTGAAAAGGTCCCCGCAGCAACATCGGTCTGTTCAATCTCCTCATTCAGCCAGCTTCCCCATTCAGGAAAGGTACTCAGCACCCATGATTCCCGGCTGGTTGTCGTTATTTTGCTCATAATCGTTTCTCCATTTTTCCGTAATGAACCAGAAACCCAAAAATAATCATAATAAATCACATATGATCATTACTGAGAGAAATTACCACCCTTTGATAATCACCGCAATATAAATCCGGATAGCGTTTTTTTCTATTAACGTCATGATATGAATACGTTAAAGCCTGTATTTCCTGTTTTCGATCACAAAACACCAACTTACTGAAGGCTCAGGGAATTAAAAAACAACCAGTGAAGACGATCACAAATAATCAAATCCAATCTTTTTGTGATGTATTGTGATTGTTATGGTGAGGCCACTGAATAAAAGAACTCAGACAGCGGTAGGTCTGCCGTTCGTGCGGAGGTATCTGTGCAGATATCTGTGCGCTGTAGCCAAGGTTTTGGAGAACTGTATGGAAATGCTATACACCCTGTTCACTGTTTTTTTTAACCAGGTATTGACCAATGCCCCTTTGCTACTGGGATTAGTCACTTTGCTGGGCTATCTGCTGTTACGCAAAAGCACCACTGTCATTATCAAAGGCACTCTGAAAACCATTATCGGCTTTATGCTATTGCAGTCAGGTTCCGGCATTCTGACCAGCACGTTTAAACCGGTTGTCAGTAAACTTTCGGAGGTTTATCAGATTAACGGTGCCATCTCTGATACTTACGCCTCGATGATGACGGTTATCGATCGGATGCAGGGTGCCTACAGCTGGGTCGGTTATGCGGTATTACTGGCGCTGGCACTCAATGTCCTGTACGTCCTGCTGAAACGGCTCACCGGTATCCGGACCATTATGCTGTCGGGACATATCATGTTTCAGCAGGTCGGGCTAATCGCCGTATTTTTTTACCTGTCAGGTTACGGTATGTGGACCACCATCATCTGTAGTGCGGTGCTCACCTCTCTCTACTGGGGCATCACTTCCAACATGATGTATATCCCCACCCAGTCCGTGACCGAAAACAGCGGTTTTTCTATTGGCCACCAGCAGCAGTTTGCCTCATGGATTGCCTGTAAGCTGGCCCCGTATCTCGGGAAAAAACAGGAGAGTGTGGAAAATCTGTCGCTGCCGGGCTGGCTGAATATTTTCCATGACAACATTGTTTCGACTGCGATTGTGATGACGCTATTTTTTGGAGCCATCCTTTGCTCGTTCGGTATACCGACATTACAGGCAATGGCCGGAAGCACTCACTGGACTCTCTATGTTCTGCAAACCGGGCTGATGTTCGCCGTGGCGATTTTTATCATCGTTCAGGGCGTCAGGATGTTTGTTGCTGAACTGACCGAAGCCTTTAATGGTATTTCACAACGTTTGATTCCGGGAGCCGTACTGGCGATTGATTGCGCGGCTATCTACAGCTTCGCGCCCAATGCCGTGGTCTGGGGATTTATGTGGGGAACGGTCGGCCAGCTGATCGCTGTCGGTCTGCTGATGCTGATGAAGTCTTCAGTCATGATTATTCCGGGCTTTATTCCGATGTTCTTTTCTAACGCCACCATCGGCGTTTTTGCCAACCATTATGGCGGCTGGCGTGCGGCACTTAAAATTTGTCTGGTCATGGGAATGATTGAAATATTTGGATGTGTCTGGGCAGTCAGGCTGACTGGGCTGGATGCCTGGATGGGGATGGCCGACTGGTCGATCCTCGCTCCGCCTCTGATGCAAGGCCTGCACGCCGGACTGTGGTTTATGGGCGTCGTGATCATCATCGCCCTGGTCTATATGTATCGTGCAGCCCGCCGCTTACATCACGAAGAAACAGTCGCCAAAAACATCCCGTAGTCTGAAGATCCTTTACAGGAGGTCCCCCAATGACAGTAAGAATTCTGGCAGTTTGTGGTTGCGGACAGGGAAGCTCAATGATCATGAAAATGAAAGTTGATCAGTTTCTCAGCCAGCAACAGGTAGACCACAGCGTCAATAGCTGTGCCGTCGGTGAATACAAATCGGAACTTAACCAGGCGGATATTATTATCGCCTCCACCCATGTTGCCGGAGAAATCAGTGTCAGCGGCAATAAATATGTTGTCGGGGTTCGAAATATGCTGTCTGCGGAGGATTTTGGCCCCAAATTAATGGCCATCATCCGTCAGCATTTTCCGGCGGATCTGGCGGGGGGAAAGACTGATGAAACTGAGTGATTCTCTCAGAGACAATAACTCTGTCAGGTTACAGGCGGAAGCTGATAACTGGCAGCAGGCGATAAAAATAGGTACCGATCTGCTGGTCGGGGCGGGCGTCGTCCTGCCAGAGTATTACGAGGCCATTCTGGCCGGCGTCAGACGGTTCGGGCCTTATTTTTTATTAGCCCCGGGCCTTGCCATGCCGCATGCCCGACCGGAGGAAGGGGTACTACGTAACGGCTTCGCGCTGGTAACACTAAAGACCCCGGTCTGTTTTGGTGACGAAGATAACGACCCGATCGACATTCTTGTGACCCTCGCGGCCTGTGATGCCAGAACGCATCAGGAGGAAGGCATTCGCCAGATCGTACAGTTATTTGAAGACCCTGAAAATTTTCAGAAAATACGCGACTGCCGCCATCCGCAGCAAGTCCTGGAACTGATTAATCAATCCTCATTACCTACCGGACACTAAGGAGTACCGATGATGGAACGTCAATGGCCAATGCTACAAATCGCCCTGGATAATTTATCTCTGGATCAGGCGTTTGTCACAACCCGGCTGATTGCCGGTGAGGTCGATATTATCGAGGTTGGCACCATTCTGTGTGTCAGTGAAGGAGTTCGTGCCGTACGGGAAATAAAAGCGCTCTATCCCGGACACATCGTCCTGGCCGATGCCAAAATTGCCGATGCCGGGAAGATACTCTCAGAGATGTGCTTTAAAGCGTCTGCAGACTGGGTAACCGTCATTTGCTGTGCGGATATTAATACCGTGAAAGGTGCACTGCAGACCGCACATCAGTATGGGGGGGATGTCCAGATAGAGCTCACCGGAAGCTGGCAAATGGCACAGGCTCACTACTGGTATGATGCGGGCGTTCGCCAGTTGGTTTATCACCGCAGCCGGGATGCGCAAGCGGCAGGGGCCAGCTGGACAGAGCAGGACCTTGCAACCTTGCAGCAGCTGAGCGATATGGGCTTTAAACTGACCATCACCGGCGGATTGGTCGTCGACGATCTTCCTCTGTTCAGCCATCTTCCGATACATGCCTTTATTGCCGGGCGCAGTATCCGCGATGCCGCTGACCCTGTTGCCACCGCCCGTGAGTTCAGACAGACGATTCGCCATATCTGGGGATAAGGACGCACCATGCCATACTCTGAGCCGGTATTACTCGGTATTTACGAAAAAGCCTTACCTCCTGATAACAGCTGGCCACAACGTCTGGCACTGGCCGCCGAACTGGGCTTCGGCTTCGTCGAGATGTCGATAGACGAAACAGATCTGCGACTGGCCCGGCTGACATGGAGTGATAAACAGAGACTGGAGCTGGTTCAGGCGGTTATCACAACCGGTGTCCGTATCCCGTCACTCTGCCTGAGTGCTCACCGGCGTTTTCCGTTGGGCAGCGAAGATCAGGATATTCGCCGCAGGGGATTGCTGATTATGGAACAGGCTATCCGGCTGGCGCAGGATCTCGGGATACGGGTTATTCAGCTTGCAGGTTACGACGTATATTACCCGCAGGGAAATCCCCGAACGCGGCAGCTTTTTCGCGAGGGTCTGGTACAGGCCGTCGCGATGGCCAGTAAGGCCCAGGTCACACTGGCGATGGAAATCATGGACACCGGGCTTATCAACTCCGTCAGTAAGGCCCTGGGTTACAGCCATTATCTCAATAATCCCTGGTTTCAGCTTTATCCCGACATTGGCAATCTTTCCGCCTGGGATAATGATGTCGAAATGGAACTGCTGGCCGGTGCCGGACACATTGTCGGCGTCCATGTTAAAGACACCCGGCCCGGAGAGTTTAAAAATGTGCCGTTCGGTGAAGGCGTAGTGGATTTTGAAGGCTGTTTTCGCACACTGCATCAAAGTGGCTATCGGGGGCCATACCTGATTGAGATGTGGAGCGGCGAGGCAGAAAATTCGCGCCAGCAAGTCGCTGCCGCCCGACGCTGGGTCACCGAAAAAATGCATGTCGCAGGCTTAATCATTGGAGGGTAAAACGATGCTGACAGAATTAATGCAGCAAGTGTATGAGGCCAATATGCAACTCCCGGCCCATCAGCTGGTGACCTATAGTTGGGGAAATGTCAGTGCCATTGACCGGGAAAGCGGACTGATGGTCATCAAGCCCAGCGGCGTTGCCTATGAAAAACTGCGTCCTGCCGATATGGTCCTTGTCGGACCGGACGGTCACTATCAGGGACCTCTGCGGCCTTCTTCTGATACGGCAACCCATCTGGCCCTCTACCAGAAATATCCGGAGTTGGGTGGGATCGTGCATACCCACTCTCCCTATGCGACTGCATGGGCGCAGGCCAGGCGATCGATTCCTGCCTATGGTACGACCCACGCCGATTATTTTTACGGCGAGATCCCCTGTACCCGCCCGTTAACCCGACAGGAAGTTGACGGCGATTATGAACTGAATACCGGTCAGGTGATTATCAATACTCTGGAAAATCGCTCTCCCCTGCAGGTTCCGGCCGTTATTGTTGCTCAGCATGGGCCTTTTTGCTGGGGAACGGATGCGGCTGAAGCCGTGCACAATGCCGTCGTATTGGAGGAAGTCGCGAGGCTCGCCTGGCTGAGTTGTCAGCTCAGTCAGCAACCCGGGGCGATCCCGCCCTATCTGCAGAATAAACATTTCAACCGTAAGCATGGCAAAAACGCTTACTACGGACAAAAATAACATAGCCGGTTACGGGGGTTCTGCGTCCGTGTATCCGGCATTTTCCGCCGCAAAGTTGAGTGTACTCTGTCCGGCGATATTCAGGGGCGGTCCGGATTTCCTACAGCCTCACCGCGGTCCGCCAGAGAGGAGCCCTGGCCCCTTTGAGGCGGAATCTGTGTTGTACCTGAAGCGTGTTTTTCCGCCCCCCGCCGGAGAAAGCCGTATCAGTGGCTGATGATTTGACTGAGGAAATCCCGCGCTCGTTGTGTTTCCGGCGAGGTGAAAAAGGCTTCACTGCCCGAGTCTTCGATGATCTCGCCACTGTCCATAAATATGATCCGATCGGCAATTTTTCGGGCAAATCCCAGTTCGTGCGTGACACAGCACATCGTCATGCCTTCTGCTGCCAGTTCGGCCATCACAGACAGGACTTCGGCGACCATTTCCGGGTCCAGCGCTGAGGTGGGTTCATCAAACAGCATCACTTTCGGCTCCATCGACAGTGCCCGGGCAATCGCAACCCGCTGCTGTTGCCCTCCGGATAATTGTGCCGGATATTTATGTTCATGATGTTGCATGCCGACCCGTGTCAGAAGTGCCCGGGCTTTGTCGATGGCTTGTTCACGGGAACGCTTGAGGATCCGCATCTGCGGTATCAGCAGATTATCCAGTACCGTCAGATGAGGGAATAATTCAAACGACTGAAATACCATACCGGCACGCTGACGCAGTGTGGGTAAATGGGTTTTACTGTGACCGCATGAGATACCATCGACAATAATTTCGCCTTTCTGGAATGATTCGAGGGCATTGATACATTTGATCAGGGTCGATTTCCCCGAACCTGAAGGACCACAAATGACCACCACTTCACCCTGTTTGATCTCCATCGAACAGTTTTTCAGAACCTGCACCGGACCATAATGTTTATCGACATTTTTTACGCTAATCATGAGTTTTCTCCCCCGAGCAGAACATACAGGCTGTTGGCAACAATGTGTGTGGCATGGCGCAAGTCATCCAGCGCTATTTTTTCATCAGCCCGGTGACCATTGGCTTCCAGATAGGAATGCGGGCCTGCTCCGTACATGATGGTCGGAATGCCTGCCGCACTATACAGTCGGGCATCTGTGTAAAGCGGTAACCCGCGTTGCGGGACAGTTTCTCCCAGTCGCTGGCCGGCTTCATGACGGAATATGTCCGCCAGACGCTGGCTATCCCCGGTCGGGGTAAAAGGCGCCGCCAGTAAAATACGTTCAGCGTCTACCGTGATCCCCTGCTGTTGCCCGAAGGTGGCCAGTAAATCACGCAGTTCCTGTTCGACCTGACAAGGATCCTCTTCAGGAATGATCCGTCTGTCGAGGCGCAACACAAAATTATCCGCCACAACATTGGTATTAATCCCGCCGCTGACCAGACCAATGACCAGGGTGGGCTGACCGATCCCTTCTACCGCAGAATGTTTAGTGTGCAATGTATCCCGATAGCGATACAGCTCTGTCATCAGGCGGCAACCGGCCTCGATAGCATCGTTCCCGGTCTCAGGGAAAGCGGCATGGGCAGATGTCCCCTTCAGGCGAACTTCCAGATGCAGGCAGCCATTATGGGCAGTGACCACAAAATAGCTAAGGGCAGCACAGACCACATAATCCGGACGTGTGGCACCGCTTTCCAGTAACCAGCCCGGACCGGTATGTCCCCCGGTTTCTTCATCATAAGTGATATGCAGCTCAACGGTGCCTTTCAGCGGAGCAGCGCTGTGGATCAAAGACTGTAACGCGAAACTGTAGCTGGCAATATCTGACTTTGACACGGCGGCACCGCGGCCATACAGCCAGCCATCCTCGATTTCTGCCCCGTAAGGGTCTTTTGTCCAGCCGCCGCCCGGCGGAACCACATCACCATGGGCATTCAGTGCCACGACCGGGCCATCGCCGAAACGATGGCGAACAATCAGGTTAGTCGCACTGATCATACCCGCCGCGCGGACGCGCTCTTCAGGGACGGGTAAGACTTCAACGTCCAGGCCCTGTTCCCGCAGTAATTGTGCGGTCACCCGCGCATGCGGAGTACAATCTCCCGACGGGTTATCTGACGGTGTACGTACCAGCGTTTGCAGCATGGCAACACTGGCGGGGAAGTGCTCGTCAATCCATGCGGAGATTTGCTGACGGGTCTCTGACATTAGGCAAGTTTCCTTGTCGGTGAGTTAAAGCGATTAATATGGTAAGGCGCCAGATTGATATCACAGTGTCCGTTAAGGATCTGCTGTGCCAGGCTGTGAGCAACCACCGGTGCCAGTGTGTAGCCGTTAGAGGTCACCGCATTCCAGAAGCCCGGCACCCCGGGTAAATCGCCGATAATCGGAGCGCCATCGATATTGATATTCATTCCGGCCCAGCTGCGCACCATATGCAGTTGCCGGAGAGGAGGAAGAACATTTCCGGCAACCCAGAGATTGCCTTCAATACTTTCACGCAGCACCTGATTCATGCGCATTTCCGGGTTGAACCCGGCGCTCCAGCCACCGCCAATCAGCAGGCTGCCGTGGGCGGTTTGTTTCAGGCTGAGATGCCGGCCGGCATGGGCAATCAGATGGTCAATCAACGGCGGTGCCCGCTCGGTGACAATCATCTGCAGCGGGGCGCCCCTGACCGGAATGGCGGCTCCCACCATCTCACCTATCTTTCCGGCCCAGGCGCCGGCAGCATTGATCACCTGCCGCGCAATTATGATGCCGCGGTCGGTGACCACCCGGAAATGTCCGTTGTTCTGCCGTTCAATGGCCCGCACATCGGTACCACGCTGAAAACGGGCTCCCCGGTCACGTGCCATCCGGTTCACGACATACGTGGCCCGCAGCGGGTTAATTTTCCCTTCCTGAGGACAATATTCAGCTCCAAGCAGATGCGGTGACAGATTCGGCGACAGGGCAGCCAGCTCTGAGGCATCCAGCAGGCTGACATCCAGACCGTATTGCCGTTCCAGCGCCACTTTTTTCTCCAGAGCCCGCATTTCCTGAGCCGTCCCGGCCACCATCAGTCCCCCGGTCATTTTGATTTCCAGCGATTCACCGCTCTCTTTTTCCAGCGCCTGCCACAGGGCCACCGATAACGGGCCCAAAGGCAACGTTTCTGCCGCAGGGCCACCCCCGTGTTGTGCTTTATCGCCAAAATCGAATGACAGTAGCTGCACATGTAAACTGCCGGCATTGGCGCCTGAAGCCTGCAGGTTGATGTCATCCCGCTCGACTACCATCACGTCGGCCCCTTGCTTTGCCAGATAATAGGCCAGGCAGTTCCCCATGACGCCGCCTCCAATCACCAGAATCCCGGCATGCTGCACTTCCCGGGGCGTTGTCTCAACCGGGCGGGCGAGATTCGGCGTAATTGCCGGTTTATGTCCTCCCCATTCCGGTTTCTCGGCGGTCAGGGCGTTGATTGGCATCGGTCTGACCGGAAGCCTTGGGGCAAAAAAGCTTGCGGTATTGCTTTGCCGTTCAGTCATTTCACTGACCAGCTGCGCGACCATACCGGCACAGGTGCGCCCCTGGCACAATCCCATGCCGACGCGCAGGTTACGCTTCAGCGCGGCCGGCGTATCCAGCCCGTTGCTGATGGCTTGTCTGAGCGTTCCCAGAGAGAGGTTTTCACAACGGCAGATAATGGTTTCATCGCTGAGGGTGTGCAGACTGACCGGCGGGGCCTGATAGATTTTCCAAAGTGCTTTCTGGAATATTTCGGCTTGCTGTAATTTACGCTCGGTCCCGGCACGGTGGGTGATCCGCGAGGGATAACCTAATGCGCTGGCCGCAGTTTGTCCGGCCAGCGTCCCCCTGGCCTGAGCGACCTGTGCTCCGGCCAGACGTGCGCCATCGCCAATCACAAATACCCCGGGCACACTGCTGGCACCGTTTTTATCGGTGATAATGGTCGGGGTACTGAAGGGGACCTGACTCAGCTGCTGTTCACAGCCAAGCATACGGGCAAGATCGGTTGACGGGATAAATCCGTGACCGAGGCACAGGACATCACAGGTGATCTGTCGCGCTGTTTCAGGCAGTAACTGTCCCTGACGATCTACCGACATGACGGTGACACGTTCCAGTTTCCCGTCGCCATGAGCTTCGGTAACCATCTCTCCCCAGCGGAAAGGGGTACGATGTTTTTTCAGGATATTCAGATAATGATGCCCTTTAAGTACTAATCCGGGGGCAGTTTTCGCCAGTGTCAGTATCTGACGTATCTCTCCCGGCCCCGGTTTTCTGGCGCTTTCAAGGACTGCGGTGACCTGTCCGCCAGCCTCCAGTAGTTCGGCAGCAAACTGAAGATTCAGCGGACCATTTCCGCTGACCAGGATCTGCCTGCCCGGCATCACCCGGTAAGATTTGGCCAGCGTCTGCCCGGCCCCGGTAGTCATTACCCCCGGTAATGTCCATCCCGGGAAGGGAACGGGACGTTCATAAGCCCCGGCGGCGATGATCAGTTGTTTCGGACGGATCACCCACGGCTGCCCGTCGATGGTTGCCGCAATTTCCTGTGGCGAAAATGCGGCCCAGACGGTGGCATTCTGAATAATTTCTGCCCCGGCATTTTTTGCCTCAGCCAGCAGCTTTGCACCGTCAGCCCATTGGCGGGGAACCTTACCCTGCAACCTATGTGAAGGGGCGAGCGGTTTAAAAAACTGTCCACCGCTTTGCGGACGTTCATCAAGCACCAGCACACTGGCACCACAGAGTGCTGCGGATAATGCCGCACTCAATCCGGCGGCCCCGGCCCCCACGACCAGAACATCACATTTTTTCTCAAGCGGCGGCAGAGAGTGTAGCGGGGGAGGTGAAGGCAATTTACCGGCGGCGACGGGTGAGGTGTAGACCCGCATGCCTGCGGTTACCGGCGTCATACAGCTGCGCTGCGATCCGCACCCTTCAATATGAACCACGCACTCATAGCAGGATCCCATACCGCACCACAGCCCGCGTTTTTCCCCGTCACCGGTCTGACGCAATGCAACAATATTCTGCCGCGCCAGTGCGGCAGCAATGGTTTCTTCAGGGAGTGCCGCTATCGGCTGATCATCCACCCACAGGGTAACTGATCCGGTGCTGGCCTGGATATTTGCTGTTTTGAGTTCCATAGCGCTTGTGATCCGTCGGTGCTTGTGTATACAGTATGTATACGGTATACATAGCGTATACATCAAGCACTTTCTTACTCAGGGAACTTCAATGACAACGTTGCGTGGCACTTATACGGTTTTAATTACCCCGTTTACTCCGGATGGAAAAGCAATTGACGTGCCAGCTCTGGAGAAACTGGTTAACTGGCAAATTGAGCAGGGAATTCATGGGCTTATTCCTTTGGGGAGCACCGGCGAATTTTTGTCGATGACGCGGGAAGAGCGGCAACTGGTCACCGAAACGGTGATCCGCACCACCGCAGGGCGTGTACCGGTGCTGATGGGAACCGGTGCAGAATGGACACCGGAATGCGTGGAGCTGAGTAAGGAAGCAGAGGCGATGGGGGCCGATGGTGTGATGATCATTCCGCCGTTTTATAGCTGCCCGAACGAAGATGAATTGTTCGCACACTACAAAGCGGTAGGCGAGGCAATTTCTGTTCCTGTCATGATTTATAACAACCCGGCGACGGCCAATGTTGACCTGTTACCGAAAACGGTAGCACGGTTGTCGCATATCGACACGGTCAGTTATATCAAAGAGTCCACCCTCGAGGTCACCCGGGTACGCGACATCATCGAATTATGTGGTGACCGGATGAATGTCTTTGCCGGCATTCTCGGATATGAATCCTTCTGGCTCGGGGCATGTGGCTGGGTCGCCGTTGCCTCTAACTTACTGCCTAATCTGTGCGCCGGGATGTTTGAACAGGCTGTTGATCATCAGAACAAACAACGCGCTTTGGAAATCTATCACCAAATCCTGCCGGTAGTAAAAGCCGTCGGCGGGCCACATTACGTCGCGGCCAGTAAAGCCGGACTGAATATGATGGGACTGAATGTCGGATACCCGCGCGCTCCGCGCCTGCCTCTGTCGGCCGACCTGGAGCAGACCCTCAGACAAGAGCTCAGCACGCTGGATTTACTTAATTCTTTTTCTCACTGATTCCGGAGATACCTGATGAAAACCCGAACTTATTTTCTGCCCGCCCTGACATTGTTATCCGCCGCGGTACTGGCACAACCTGTATTTGCCGCAGAATGTACCCCGCCAGAGGGGATCAGGCTGGTTAACAGCGGAGTGCTGGAAATGGCGACTAATCCGACATTACCGCCGTTACAGTATGTTGATGGTGAAGGTCAGCTGAAAGGGATGCGTATTGAGCTGGGGGAGGACATCGCGAAACGTTTATGTCTGAAGCCGCATTATACCCGGATTGAGTTCTCTGCCATGGTGCCGGGCCTGAAAGGCGGTCGCTGGGATATGATCAATACCGGAATCTTCTTTACGCCTGAACGGGCCAAACTGATGTCGATGATCCCTTATGAAAGCCAGGCTATCAGCGTTTCAGCCCGACCGGCGGATGCCGCATCCATTACAAAAATTGAAGACCTGGCCGGAAAAAGTGTCGGGGTGGAAATTGGCGGATTTGAAGAAGCGACGCTGCGCGAAATCAGCAAAAAGCTGGTGGCTGAACACCTTAAGCCAGTCGATATCCATACGTTCGATAACTTTACGGTCGCCTTCCAGGCACTGCGTGCCGGTCAGATGAGCGCAGTAGTGACTATCGATGCACTGGCGGCAGATTATCAGCACCGGGGTATGTTCCGACAGGTGATTTCCGGCCTCAACCCGACACCGGTAGCCATTGCATTTGCCGATCCGAAACTGGCTGATGCTGCGGCAACGGTGCTCAACCAGATGAAAGCCGATGGCAGCCTGACCGCGCTGTTTAAAAAATACGGCGTATCTATGACCCCGGGAACGTTCAAGGTCCAGGGTCCATCATCATAAATGTGAGGAGCTAACATCATGGTTCAGGGCTGGAGCTGGGCAGGATATTTTCATTATCTGACTAACCATTATATTTTCATGGGGGCAGTAAATACTGTCTATTTAACTGTCGCCGGAATGGCCGGTGGGCTGGTACTGGGAACATTACTGGCTT
Organism: Tatumella terrea; assembly: GCF_039523755.1. Taxonomy (NCBI): domain Bacteria; kingdom Pseudomonadati; phylum Pseudomonadota; class Gammaproteobacteria; order Enterobacterales; family Erwiniaceae; genus Tatumella; species Tatumella terrea. The sequence continues at coordinate 25,504 of NZ_BAAAFX010000013.1, forward strand.
TTGCCCGGCTTTCGCCGTGGGTCTGGGTTAATCAGCTTGCCAGAGCTTACATATGGGTGTTCCGCGGAACGCCTTTACTGGTGCAATTAATCATTATCTATACCGGATTACCGCAGGTGGGTATCCGCTTCACGGTGGTGGAAGCGGTACTGATAGGCCTGATCATGAACGAAGCCGCGTATCTGGCGGAAATTATTCGTGGCGGGGTTGAGGCTCTGCCCAGACAGCAAATTAATGCGGCAAAGGCACTCGGCTTTAATCACTTCGGGGTGGCCCGTTATGTTATTTTCCCGCAAACCATGCGCCTGATTTTGCCTTCGCTGGGGAACAGCTTTAATGGTCTGCTGAAAACCACCTCAGTGGCGTCGGTAATTTCGATGGAAGAGTTACTGCGGCGCACACAGATGCTGATTCAGGAACAGTTTATGGTGCTTGAGCTCTTTATGGTGGCTGCCACTTACTATCTGATCCTGACGACATTATGGGATTTCATACAGCGTCGTATCGAACGGCATTATGCCCGGGCGTATCAGAGTACTCATACCCCCCCGGCCCGGGTTGAGGCCACACAGCAGCAGATGACGGGGATCACAGCCAAAGAGGGATCGTCATGAACCACTATGATTTAGTCATTAAAAATGCCGAAATTATTACCGCAGCCGACCATTTCCGGGGGGATATCGCGGTCTGCGAGGGCAAAATTGTCGCAATCGCCGAAAGCCTGACGGAAACCGGAAATACCCGGGTGATTGATGCTGCGGGGCGTCGTGTCACCCCCGGAGGGGTGGATGCACATTGCCATCTTGATCAGGCATCACTTGACGGCTCGGTCGGCGCGGATGACTTTTTCACCGGAACCCGGTCTGCCGCCTGTGGCGGTACGACGACGGTGCTCCCGTTTGCTATGCAATTCAAAGGACAGTCGCTGTCAGATGCCGTCGCCGATTACCACCGCCGGGCGGGGGGGAAGGCATGCGTTGATTACAGCTTTCATCTCATTATTACCGATGCGACGCCGGAGGTGATTGCCGAAATTCCTCAGATGGTCGCGCAGGGTTATACGTCGTTTAAGATCTACATGACCTACGATGCCCTGAAACTGTCTGATAGCCATATCCTGGATGTCCTTGAAGCGACCCGCCTGTCCGGCGCCATGGCGATGATCCATGCGGAGAATGATGACTGTATCTCCTGGCTGACTCAGCGGTTAAAACAGCAGGGGAAAACCGCTCCGCGCTATCATGCTCAGGCGCATTCAGCCATTGGTGAACGGGAAGCGACACACCGTGCGATTTCTCTGGCTGAGCTGGTCGATGTCCCGGTCCTGCTGGTGCATGTTTCCAGCCGGGCGGCGATCGAGCAAATCCATTGGGCGCGTGGGCAGGGAATCAATATTTTTTCGGAAACCTGCCCACAATATTTATTTCTGACGGCGGAAGATCTGGGCATTGATGATGATTTTCATGGGGCAAAGTGTATCTGCAGCCCGCCACCGCGCGATGCAGACAGCCAGCAAGCGGTCTGGACCGCGCTGGCTAACGGAACCTTTAGTATATTTTCTTCTGATCATTGCCCGTTTAACTATGATGCCACCGGAAAGCTATTGCACGGAGAAGGGGCTTCATTCGATAAGGTCCCTAATGGTATCGCCGGGCTGGAAACCCGTCTTCCGTTACTGATGAGCGAAGGGGTGTTGCAAGGGCGAATCAGCCCGCAGCGCTTCGTCGAATTAACATCAACAGCCCCCGCCCGACTGTATGGACTGTATCCGCGTAAGGGAACTATTGCCGTCGGCTCTGATGCCGACCTGGTGGTCTGGGATTGCGAAACTCCGCGCGTAATCAGCAATGATGAACTGCACAGCGCCGCCGATTTTACCCCGTATCAGGGGAAAACCGTGAATGCCTGGCCGGCAGTGACCATTAGCGGAGGGAAAATCGTCTGGCAGGATCAGAAATTTAGCGGAAGGGCAGGGGAAGGTGTTTTTTTACCGGCGAAAGCCCCTTTTATGCGACCGGGAGCCGTATAATTCGCTAAACTAGTGATGTTTTTTTCTTGCGGATACCTTACCGACAATGACTGACTATCAGGATCACGCGCTGGCTGCCATTATGGCCGCCAAGCCACTTTATATGAAATCGGCCAGCCTGTCAGACCAGGTCTATACCCTGCTGAAAGAGCTTATCCTGGAACGGAAAATTCCTGACAGGAGCGAAATGTCAGAATCCAGACTTGCTGATGAATTACAGGTTTCGCGGACTCCGATGCGTGAAGCGCTGGTCAGGCTGGCGGGTGAAAATCTTTTGATCCGGCGCGGGGCGCGCTCTTACGCGGTTCGCTCGGTCGATATTAAAGAATATCTGGATACCATGGCATTGCGTGAATTACTGGAGGTGGAAGCCGTCGGTAAAGCTCTGGATAGGATCAGCCCTGATGTTATCACCGCAATGATCGAAGAATTGCAGCAACTGATGGCCACTGAACAGGAAGAACATCTGTATTGGCGGTTTGATGAAAAACTTCACAGTGTGATAGCTGAGGCAACCGGTAACCTGGTACTGGCTCAGGTACTGAAAGGCTTGAGGATCAATGTGCGGCTATTTCGTTTACACAGTCCGTTACACCGTCAGAAAGAAAATCATTCCGAGCACCTGGATTTACTGAATGCCATGCTGAAGAAAGATGAGCAGCAAAGCATACAGGCGATTCGTACACATATTCAGAATTTACGGAATAATGTGATTGGTTCGTTATAAACCGGTCTCCGGTGGGGGGATCTGACCGGAAGTGATTTTACCGATAAGGTCCTGACCGGACAGCACAGCTAAAAAAAAGCCTCACCGACAGGTGAGGCTTTTTTATGCATCAGTACGGCGATGGCTTAGTCATCCAGGAAGCTGCGCAGCACTTCTGAGCGGCTTGGGTGACGCAGTTTACGCAGGGCTTTCGCTTCGATCTGACGGATACGTTCACGGGTCACGTCAAACTGTTTACCCACTTCTTCCAGGGTATGGTCAGTGTTCATATCGATACCGAAACGCATACGCAGAACTTTTGCCTCACGGGCAGTGAGTCCGGCCAGAACATCATGGGTTGCTGAACGCAGGCTCTCAGAGGTTGCAGAGTCCAGCGGCAGTTCCAGGGTGGTATCTTCGATAAAGTCGCCCAGATGTGAATCTTCATCATCACCGATCGGTGTTTCCATCGAAATCGGTTCTTTGGCGATTTTTAATACCTTACGGATCTTATCTTCCGGCATCAGCATACGCTCAGCCAGTTCTTCCGGTGAAGGTTCACGACCCATTTCCTGCAACATCTGACGTGAAATACGGTTCAGTTTGTTGATGGTTTCGATCATGTGTACCGGAATACGGATAGTCCTTGCCTGGTCAGCAATCGAACGGGTGATCGCCTGACGGATCCACCAGGTCGCATAGGTCGAGAATTTATAACCGCGACGGTATTCAAACTTATCAACGGCTTTCATCAGACCGATGTTACCTTCCTGAATCAGATCCAGGAACTGCAGACCCCGGTTGGTATATTTCTTAGCAATCGAGATCACCAGACGCAGGTTAGCTTCAACCATCTCTTTTTTCGCACGGCGAGCTTTCGCTTCACCGATAGACATACGACGGTTAATATCTTTTACCTGCTCAATCGTCAGGCCGGTCTCTTCTTCGATCTGTGACAGCTTCTGCAGGCCACGGGAAACGTCGTCCTGCACTTCCTGCAGTTTTTCAGACCATGGCTTCTTCAGCGCCAGAGCCGCTTTAAACCAGGTATCGTTCGTCTCGTTCCCGGTGAACAACGTGATGAAGTTCTTCTTCGGCATCTTGCAGATTTCAACACACAGTCGCATGATGGCGCGTTCCTGACCACGGACACGGTCCATCATTTCGCGCATATTGTTGACCAGATAATCAAACTGTTTAGGCACTAAGCGGAACTGCTTAAACACCTCAGACAGGTTCTGGATTTCGACAATAGCGTCAGCATGGCTGCGGCTTTTGCTTTTGATGACGTTGCGGGTCACTTCATACTGAGCACGTAGTTCAGTAAATTTCTCGCGCGCCAGTTCAGGATCGATAGAGTTATCGTCATCTGAATTGTCGTCTTCGTCTTCTTCGTCTTCATCATCGTCACGATCTTCTTCTGAAAGTTCAGACCCGACGTGTGTCGCTGTCGGTGCCAGATCTTCTTCAGCATTCGGATCGACAAAACCGGTAATGATGTCGGAAAGACGGGTTTCACCGGCTTCAACTTTGTCATACTGCTCAAGCAGGTAGGTGATTGCTTCCGGATATTCTGCGACGGAGCATTGAACCTGGTTAATACCATCTTCAATACGCTTAGCAATGTCGATTTCGCCTTCACGGGTCAGCAGTTCTACTGTCCCCATCTCGCGCATATACATGCGGACCGGGTCTGTCGTCCGGCCAATTTCGGATTCTACGCTGGATAATACCTGCGCAGCGGCTTCTGCTGCATCTTCATCAGTATCCGAACTGTTTTCATTCAGCATCAGATCATCAGCATCCGGGGCTTCTTCTACCACCTGGATGCCCATGTCGTTGATCATCTGAATGATGTCTTCAATCTGATCGGAGTCGACAATATCTTCCGGCAGATGGTCATTGACCTCAGCATAGGTCAGATAGCCTTGCTCCTTACCACGGGTGACAAGTAGCTTCAGCTGTGACTGCGGGTTTTGCTCCATAAGACGGTATCCACACTTCTGTTAATGAGATTGGTGTTGGCCGGGGGTAACCGGCAATAACAGTAAAGGCGTTCAATAGCTGCGGCCTTCATCGCAGCAATGGGCATCTGCCCTCAGTAATCGGCAATTAAGCCGCGAGTAATCTTTTTGTCATCTTTCAGGTTTCAGTATAGAAGAACCCGGCAGAGTCTGTGGTCCCTGATGATTTTTTCATCAGGATTTACATTTCTCAGCGCAGATCCGCCGGGGGCGAACCTGCTAAATACTATTTTTTCGCCAGAGCGGTCAGCAGCGACTGTAATTCCCGGCGCTCTTCACTGTTCAGTCCGCGGGTGCGGTCATGGGCAATTAGCTGCTCAAGGCGTTGTTCCAGGGCCGAGTCATAGATACTTGCCAGTGAATCGCTGAAGACGGCTTCCACTTCATCATCCACTATCATGTGGTTCCAGATAGCCAGAGTTTCAAGGGACTGGCCGGTTTTTGTATCCCGATAGCTTTCCAGCAGCTGGGCGGTCGTCATCCCCGGTTGCTCGTTGCAACGTTGTACCAGTTCCGCGAACAGAGGGAGTCCGGCAATCCCGGTGTCCATCAGTCCGTCAAGTGAGGGTACCTGTGCGGCAAGTTCAGGATGCTGCAATAACAGGGCAACCAGTATCCGCATGGTGGTCCGCTTCATGGCCGGACCCGCGGGGGTGGTTTTATGCTCAGCCTGTGCCGGTAACAGCTTCTCCAGCTGCCGGTCATCCAGAATGCCCAGTTTATTGCCTAACACCTGACGCAGATAAATCCGCAAGGTCTCGCCGGGGATCTGACTGATCAGCGGCAGTGCCAGCGTGCTCAGTCTCGCTTTCCCTTCCCGACTGCTTAAGTCGGTCTGAGGCAGTAAACTTTCAAATAAAAAGTCTGACAGCGGCACGGCCTGAACCATCCGCTGTTCAAAGGCGTTTTTGCCTTCTTTACGTACCAGTGTATCCGGGTCTTCCCCGTCCGGCAGGAACATAAAACGCAGTTCCCGCCCATCGGTCATATAGGGCAGGGCAGTTTCCAGGGCCCGCCATGCCGCATCGCGGCCTGCCCGGTCTCCGTCGTAGCAACAGATCACGGTATCGGTATTTCTGAATAATAACTGGATGTGTTCGCTGGTCGTTGAGGTGCCTAACGAGGCAACGGCATAATCGATACCAAACTGTGCCAGCGCGACCACATCCATATATCCTTCAACGACCAGCAGTTTTTCGGGCTGCGGATGCTGACGGGTGACTTCATAAAGGCCGTATAGCTGGCGCCCTTTATGGAAAATCGGTGTTTCAGGTGAGTTCAGGTATTTCGGGGTATCATTCCCCAGTACCCGGCCGCCAAACCCAATGACTCTGCCGCGTTTGTCGCGGATAGGGAACATGATCCTGTCACGGAAACGATCGTAACTCCGGCCATTATCATTGGTGATGAGCATTCCGGCTTCAGTCAGGGACTGTTTGTCCTCCTGCTGTTTTCCGAAACGCTTCAGGGCATTATCCCAGCCCGGCGGAGCATAACCTATCGAAAAGTGGTCGATGACCTGCTGGCTTAACCCACGGCTTTGAATATACTGGCGTGCGGGTTCGGCCGTCTGACCGGTCAGCGATGTCTGATAGAAGCTATTCAGGCCATCCATCAGTTGATAAAGACTCTGACGCTGATGGCGTTCCAGGGGGCTATCACCGCTGCCACTTTCATAAGGGACTTCCAGTCCGTTCATGGTGGCGAGTTCTTCGATGGTTTCAACGAATTCCAGACGGTCGAAATTCATCAGAAAGTCGATAGCATTACCATGGGCACCACAGCCAAAACAGTGGTAAAACTGTTTGTCGCCGTTAACGGTAAAGGACGGTGTTTTTTCGTTATGGAAAGGGCAACAGGCGTGATAGTTTTTGCCTTGCTTTTTTAACTTCACACGGGCATCGATCAGATCCACGATATCTGTGCGTGCAAGCAAGTCATTGATAAATATACGCGGTATTTTCCCAGCCATAGGCTCCGGATCTTTAGCTCATAAACGGCAACAAGCCGCGCTTCCTTTCGGAAAGCACGGCCTTTCACTTAACTCAGTCTGCGTTTAACACGCAAGGGAGCGGGCTCCCGAAGAAATTAGTACAGACGAGTACGGCGTGCGTTTTCGCGAGCCAGTTTCTTGGCATGACGCTTAACAGCAGATGCTTTAGCGCGTTTGCGTTCGGTCGTTGGTTTTTCATAAAACTCACGACGACGCACTTCAGCCAGAACGCCTGCTTTTTCGCATGAACGTTTGAAGCGACGCAGTGCAACGTCGAAAGGCTCGTTTTCACGTACTTTGATTACCGGCATGTAACTCTCACCTCGATAAAATTCGGTTTTTGCAGCTGGCTGCAGCGCCAGCTTATTTCAAAATGGTGCAGTATTTTACTCCAGCGTAGGCTGACTTGTAAAGCACCATGAACAATTTCAAACCAACGAGCACTCTGCGCTGCGGCTGCCGGTTTTTTCAGACCGCGAAGTATAGCCTATTCTTTGGCCGGTAAAAAATGTTTTTAATGAAATCGTGCAGCGTAGGTCTGAATTATCTCCTGTGGTACACTCCTGCAGCGAAATCAGAGGTGAGTGTGATGCGAGTTTTGGGTATAGAAACGTCTTGCGATGAAACCGGAATTGCAATTTATGACGATGAATCCGGTCTGCTGGCTAACCAGTTGTATAGTCAGGTAAGTTTACATGCGGATTACGGCGGTGTTGTGCCGGAGCTGGCCTCCCGGGATCATGTGCGTAAAACCGTGCCGTTAATCCAGGCGGCCCTGGCGGAAGCCGGGCTGGCCCCGGAAGACATCGATGCGGTCGCCTACACGGCCGGCCCCGGACTGGTGGGCGCCCTGATGGTCGGGGCAACGGTCGGACGTTCGCTGGCGTTTGCCTGGCAGGTCCCGGCTGTCCCTGTCCATCATATGGAAGGTCACTTGCTGGCACCGATGCTGGAAGAGAATCCCCCGGAATTCCCGTTCGTCGCTTTACTGGTCTCCGGCGGACATACCCAGCTTATCAGTGTCACCGGCATCGGTGAGTACCGGTTACTGGGCGAGTCTATTGATGATGCCGCCGGAGAGGCTTTTGATAAAACGGCAAAACTGCTGGGCCTGGATTACCCTGGCGGTCCGCTGTTATCTAAAATGGCTATGCAGGGCGTGGCCGGTCGTTTTACCTTCCCGAGGCCGATGACCGACCGTCCGGGACTGGATTTCAGCTTCTCCGGACTGAAGACGTTTGCCGCAAACACCATCCGTAACCATGACGACGATGCACAGACGCGTGCAGATATCGCCAGAGCCTTTGAGGATGCTGTGGTGGATACGCTGATGATTAAGTGTAAAAGGGCGCTGCAGCAGACCGGTTTCCGGCGGCTGGTGATTGCCGGTGGCGTCAGTGCTAATCGCACCTTACGCAGCCGGATGGCGGAAATGATGCAGCAACTGGGGGGAGAGGTTTTCTATGCCCGTCCGGCGTTCTGTACCGATAATGGTGCCATGATAGCCTATGCCGGAATGGTGCGTTTTAAAGGCGGTACAGAGAGTGATTTGGGGATCACGGTTCGTCCCCGCTGGCCATTAGCAGAACTGCCGCCGCTCAACCAGTAACCTGGCGATTGCCCGTCCTGAGGGCGGGTATCACCGGAGGTCAGAATTGCGTTATTCTGATTTCCGGCGTTTGCCTCTGCGTTTCCAGAGTCTCGGTTCCAGGCCGCGCCACAGGCGCTGTATGTTGTCATGGTGGCGCAGCAGGATAAGACAGGACAGCATCGAGACCGGAAAAGTAAACTGCGGTTTAAACCACCACACATAAAACGGTGCAATCAGCGCACTGATAATCGCGCCCAGCGAAGAATACCCGCTAAGCAGCACGGTCAGCAGCCACGTCCCCATCATCAGCCCCGTCAGATCCCAGCCGATAGGGGCGATGGCGCCCAGCGCGGTGGCAACGCCTTTACCGCCACGAAAATGAAAAAATAACGGATAGATATGTCCCAGACAGGCAGCGATGGCCGTCAGACCCAGAAAGAACGGCGACACGTGCAGCGCATAGGCCAGCCAGACCGGTAACATACCTTTTAAAACATCAAATAACAGCACCGCGACCGCCGCAAGCTTACCGCCAACGCGCAGAATATTGGTCGCGCCCGGATTACCGGAACCCCGGGTCCTCGGGTCAGGATATCCGCATATTTTGCACAGCAGTATTGCTCCTGAAACGGAGCCACAAAGATAGGCAAAAAGGATCATTCCTGCGGCAATTACTGTCATAATACCCTCTAATACCTTGTCCGTTATCCTGGTCGCTGACAGAGGATAATACGCATAAAGTATCGGAAGTGGTATCGGTTCACGGCAAAAATACAGAGAGTGTCACTATGGATATAGTTTTTATTGAGCAACTGACGGTATTTACCACCATCGGGGCTTATGACTGGGAACAGACTATCCAGCAAAAATTGTTGCTGGATATTGAAATGGCCTGGGATAACCGTAAAGCGGCAGCCAGCGATGATGTCGCCGATTGTCTGAGCTATGCCGATGTTTCTGAAGCAGTGCTTCACCATTTACAGGGACAGCGTTTTGCCCTGGTGGAGCGGGTGGCGGAAGAGATCGCCGGCTTGCTGATGCAGCGTTTCGGGCTGGAAGGCGTCAGGATCAAAGTGAGTAAACCGGGTGCGGTGGCGCAGGCAGCTCAGGTTGGCGTCCGTATTGAACGAGGTAATATTCCGAAATAAACGGTAATACTCTTCCGGTGATTGCCATCTTAATGAAACCCAACCACAGTACAGATGTCATAAGTCTGGTTCATCTGTTGCGATGCGGTAATTCAGCCCGCTCGTCACCGTTGTTCCTGGCATTGGCCGTGATTTACCGTCTGATTTCAGACGGTAATGGATGGTATTTACAGGGTGGAATAAAAAAAAGAGGGTAGTCCGGGATGGCAGATATGCATCACCTGTTCGTTGCCGCAATTTTGGGCATAGTGGAAGGGTTAACAGAGTTTTTACCGGTATCATCAACCGGGCATATGATCATCGTCGGTCATTTGCTGGGATTTGAAGATAAAACCGCCGAAACTTTTGAAGTAGTGATCCAGTTGGGGTCGATTCTGGCCGTGGTCGTCATGTTCTGGCGGCGGTTGTTTGGCCTGATAGGTATCCGGTTTGGTCAGGTTCCCCATGAAGGTAAAGGTCAGGGACATCTGACGCTGATCCATATTTTACTGGGGATGATCCCTGCGGTAGTGCTCGGTCTGATCCTGCATGACAAAATTAAAGCGTTATTTACGCCGATGAATGTGATGTATGCGCTGGTCGCCGGCGGGGTGTTACTGATTCTGGCCGAAAAACTGAAACCGGCACAACCGAAAGCCGTCGGTCTGGATGATATCACCTACCGGCAGGCATTTATGATCGGTCTGTTTCAGTGCCTTGCGCTCTGGCCAGGATTTTCGCGTTCAGGCGCCACGATCTCCGGGGGGATGCTGATGGGCGTCAGTCGTTTTGCTGCCTCAGAATTTTCATTCCTGCTGGCGGTTCCGATGATGATGGGAGCAACCGCGCTGGATTTATATAAAAGCCTGAGCTTCCTGACGGTCAGTGACGTGCCGATGTTCGCCACCGGATTTATCATGGCCTTTATCGTTGCGCTGGTGGCGATAAAGACCTTCCTCGGCGTGATCAAGCGGATGTCATTTATCCCTTTTGCGATTTACCGTTTTATCCTGGCAGCAGTCGTGTTTGCTGTTTTTAGCTAATCCGGCAATGACGCAGCCGCCCGGTCACAGAATGTGTGGCCGGGCGGCTTGTCACTCTTACGCTAGCGGCTGGCAGTACGGGACCAACGCCTCCGTCCGTTTGCGGGTCAGTTCCTGACGTATCTCCGGCCCTTTAAATCCTGCCTGAACAATCGCTGCGACCGGCACGGCGGCGGCAATTTCATACATCTTTCTGACAAAAGCTCCCTGCGGGTAAGGGTTAGCGCTTAAGCCTGCCCGGCCGCGGGCATCGGCTTCACTGGCGAGCGTCAGTTGCAGAATGCGTTCGGGTTTGCGCCAGCTGTCGATACTGTCAAACAAACCGATAATCTTCTCTGCCGGCTGACGCTCAATCGTGTGCAGTACATCGTGAAATTCAGTGATCAGTAGCGCAAGATCCCGGTAATGGTTCGGGACCTTCAGGCGCTGGCACAGTGCGCTGATCAGCGGCAGTCCTGCCACACCATGACCCGGGTGTGACGGCCAGAGGGCCGGCGGGGTCAGGGCTTTACCGGCATCGTGGAACAGCGCGGCAAAACGCACGGCGGGGTCATCGGTTAATGACGCGGCCATGGCCAGCGTCATCAGGCTGTGAATGCCGGTGTCTATTTCAGGATGCCATTTAGCCGGCGCAGGGACGCCGAACAGATTATCCAGTTCCGGGAATAATACCTGCAGAGCACCACAGTCACGTAATACCTGAAAATAGACCTCCGGTGCGGGGCCGCAGAGCACCTTTTCGGTCTCTTTCCACACCCTTTCCGGGGTCAGGTGAGCCAGTTCACCACTGGCAGATAACTGTTGCATCAGTGCGAGCGTCTCAGGGGCGATGGTGAACCCCTGCGCCGAGAAACGGGCCGCAAAACGGGCGACCCTCAGAACCCGTAACGGGTCATCGATAAAGGCGGGAGATACATGACGCAGCAGGCGGTGTTGCAGATCCTGCCGGCCCTGCCAGGGGTCGATAATCTGTCCGTCGCTGTCCCTGGCCATCGCATTGATGGTCAGGTCCCGGCGTTGTAAATCGTCTTCCAGCGTCACATCCGGGGAAAAGCGGGTAGTGAAGCCGGTATAACCATGACCGGCTTTGCGTTCGGTACGTGCCAGTGCATATTCTTCATGGCTGACCGGGTGGAGGAATACCGGGAAATCGCGTCCGGCCTGTTGATATCCCTGTGCCAGAAGCATGTCAGGGCTTGCGCCGACCACGACCCAGTCCCGATCCTTGACCGGTAGCCCCAGCAGAGCGTCACGGACGGCACCGCCGACCAGATAAGTTTTCACGGCATAACTCCTATATCACCCCTGTATTTCTGTCACAGTATACAGGACCAGGACAATTCGGAAATTACTGGCCGGAAATCGCCTGCCGGGGCAGCATCCCCGGCAGGCATCAGTCTGTCGCGGTTAGCGCATCCAGCGGTCACTTTTTTTGCGACGCGGGATCATATGGGGCAGCAACAGACCGAGCAGCAGACCGATCCCCAGCACTCCGCCGCCATACATAAACCACTGCATAATAATGGCACGTTGCTTATCATCTAACTGAACGTTGGCGGCATTCACTTTCTTCTGTGCCACGATCAGCTGATTTTTCAGATTCTGGTTTTCCTGCTTCAGCGCATTAATGGCATCATCACTGCCGGCCACTTTCTTTTGCATATCTGCCGTACGCTGGTTCCAGCTGTTATCTATGTTCGCCAGCTTATCGGTCAGCACTTTTACCTGCTGCTGCAACTGGGGGACCTGGGTCCGCAGGCTGGGGGAATCACTTAGCTGTGACAGCGGGATCCAGTTAGTCCGGCCCTGGCCATCACGAATTTCGGCGTAGTGGGTATCCTGATTGGTCTGTAACAACGTCACCTGGTCTCCGGCATTCAGCTTGCCGACCAGACGGTATTGATCCCCGGGGCCGCTGCGGACCCAGGTGGACAGCTCATCAGAAATATAGCGGGTGGTGTCTGCATGGACGACCGGCGCAAGACCGGTGAAAGCCAGCAGAAAAATACCAGTACGTGTAATTTTATTCATTCGACGTCGTTTTTGCATATTATAGGGGTTAGTTCAATGCCACAGTCTGGAGAGGGGCCGGATAGATATAAATGAGAACTTTCCTGTTCTCGGCGATGGTAAAGCCTAACAAATCCAGGACATTGAGTCTTTAGTCGATTACTCTGGATGATGGAGTAATTTTCCGGTTAATTGATAGCAATTGTGATACTCAGAGACCCTATGACCATTGAAACAGAATTAAAGTTCATTGCCAGTAAAGAAGCCGTGACCCGTCTGGCAGAACGCCTGAATGGCTGCCCGGGCCAGCATTTCGCCCCCCGTACGTTAGCAAACATCTATTTTGAAACCCCGGACAACCAGCTGCGTCGCTGGGATATGGGGTTACGCATCCGTGGCATTGATAATCAGTATGAGATGACGCTGAAAACCCGCGGACAGACGCTCGGCGGCTTGCATCAGCGTCCGGAATACAATGTCAGCTTAACCGCGAATGCCCTGGACATCCGTCTGCTGCCAGCGGATGTCTGGCCGGAAGGCACGGACGTCGATGTATTACAGCAACAGCTGCACCCGCTGTTTCAGACCGATTTTGTCCGGGAAGTCTGGCTTATCACCTATGCGGAGAGTGAAATCGAAGTGGCGTTCGATCAGGGAGCCGTGATTGCCGATGAACTGCAGGTGCCGCTATTTGAAGTCGAGCTGGAACTGAAGCAGGGAACGCGCCACGATTTAATGGCGTTTGCTTTTGAGCTGGTGGGTGACGGAGGTCTGCGTCCGGGCAGCCTGAGTAAAGCTGCCCGCGGTTACCATCTGGCTCAGGGGAATCCGCCAAAAGATGTCCACCCGTTCCCGCGTCTGCAGTCGGAAAAGAAACTGAACTGTGAGCAGGGCTTACAGGCGATGTTATCCACCTTACTGGCAGAATGGCAGTACCACGAAGAACTCTGGCTGAACGGTGATAGCAAGGCGGCCGCCCGGGTCCGGGAAATCCTGCTGGCGATCCGTGAGGTGTTTACCTTGTTCGGTGGCATGCTTCCGCGTAAGGCCACGGGACAGTTACGCGAACAGTTGCTGGCACTGGAACAGGCGATGACCGGGGATATCTCTGCCGAAACGCTCTGTTTTTCTGCCGTCTCTGCACAGACCCAACTGATACTGACCCACTGGTTAATCGAACAACCGTGGAAGGCGCTGCTGGAAGATAAGCACCGTAAAAAGATGGAAGGCTCGTTTAAGCGCTTCTGTGATGTGATGCTGGGGCGGGTTTTCGCGGAATTAAAACAGATCACCGCCGAATTTAATCAGGAGTCTGAATATCAGGATAAAGTCCTGAAAATCCATAAGCAGTTACTGGCTGTCTGTCTGCTGTGCGGTGCTTACCCGATAGCGGCGGTCGATGAGTGGCTGGCCCCCTGGTGGCTGGCACTGAAAAAGATCAATGAACAGCAGTACGATGATCTCCCCTGGACCTTACGCTCGCTTCACCGGCAGGCCCCTTTCTGGCTGAACGGCAATGAGGCGGCCAAAATCAGAGAATAATCGCTGCAAAGTTCAGGCAGCCCTTCAACAGAAATCACAGGAAAAGTGTATGTTGCCGTTACCTTCGTTGTTGCAGGATCTGGCCGGTAAAGCGGCCGCGACGCTGAATCCGCCACTCCCGCCGGAGACCTTACCGGCCGCAGCCCTGGCATTCAGTGACTTTATCTGCGAAAGCTTACAACAGCACCCCGGATGGTGGCAGCAGATACAGCAACAGCCACCTCAGGCGGAGGAATGGCAACACTATGCGTCCTGGCTGAGCGTAGCGTTACAGCCGGCAGACAGTGAAGCGAAGGTCATGCAGGTATTACGTGAATTCCGGCGTCATATGCTGGTACGTATTGCCTGGATGCAGGCACTTTCTCTGGCCGCCACGGAACAAAGCCTGCGTCAGCTCAGTGAGCTGGCGGAGGTATTGATTGTTGCGGCGCGGGACTGGACGTACCGCCAGTGTTGCCAGGAATGGGGAACGCCCTGTAACGCCGAAGGAAAGCCCCAGACCCTGTATATTCTGGGGATGGGTAAGCTGGGAGGGGGCGAACTGAATTTCTCGTCAGATATCGACCTGATTTTTACCTGGCCTGAAAACGGCACGACCCGCGGGGGCCGGCGTGAACTCGACAATACGCAGTTTTTTACCCGCATGGGGCAGCGTCTGATCAAATTACTGGATCAGCAAACCCCCGAGGGGTTCGTCTATCGGGTCGATATGCGTCTGAGGCCTTTCGGCGACAGCGGGCCGTTAGTCATGAGTTTTGCGGCCATGGAGGACTATTATCAGGAACAGGGACGGGACTGGGAACGGTATGCCATGGTGAAGGCGCGGATCATGGGAGAGGCGGACGACGACGGCTACCAGGAATTGCAGCAGATGCTGCGTCCGTTTATCTACCGGCGTTATATTGATTTCAGCGTGATCCAGTCGCTACGGACCATGAAAAGCATGATTGCCCGCGAGGTGCGTCGCCGGGGACTGACGGATAATATTAAGCTGGGCGCCGGAGGGATCCGTGAGTGCGAATTTATCGTTCAGGTGTTTCAGCTGATCCGCGGCGGACGTGAGCGTTCTCTCCAGCAACGTTCCTGGCTTGCGGCACTGGAGGCTATTGCTACGCTCCATCTGTTACCCGCAGAGGAGGTGACGCAATTGCGGGCCGCCTACCTCTGGCTGCGCCGGCTGGAAAATCTGCTGCAGAGTATCGGGGATCAGCAGACGCAGACATTGCCGGCGGATCCCCTGCAGCAGGAAAGGCTGGCCTGGGCGATGGGCACGTCTGACTGGGCGCAGCTACGCACAGTGCTGAATCAGCATATGTCGCGGGTAAGGGCTATCTTTGACGCATTGATCGGCGAGGATATCCCCGATGCGGGCGGGCAACCGCTGGCCGGTGATTATAATGAGTTGTGGCTGGGTGAATATACCTGCGAAGAGCTGGCCCCGCTCACCCCGGCGCTGGATGACGCACAACGTCAGCAATTATTACACCATTTACACCATTTCCGTCACGATGCTAACCGCCGTACCATCGGCCCCCGCGGCCGCCTGGCGCTGGACCAGCTGATGCCGCGCCTGCTGGCAGAACTCTGTCCGCGTCCGCAGGCGGATACGGTGCTGCAGCGACTGCTCCCCCTGCTCAGCGGTGTGCTGACACGAAGCACCTATCTCGAACTGCTGACAGAACATCCTGGTGCGCTGTCTCACCTGATCCGTTTATGTGCCGCTTCTCCGATGGTCGCGGATCAACTGGCACGTTATCCGTTATTACTGGATGAATTGCTGGACCCGGCGACGCTGTATCAGCCGATGGCCACGAATGCTTATCGTGACGAATTACGCCAGTATCTGATGCGAATTCCGGTGGATGATGAAGAGCAGCAACTGGAAGCCCTGCGCCAGTTTAAGCAGACTCAGCATTTGCGTATTGCCGCCGCCGATATTGCCGGCGCTTTACCGGTGATGAAAGTCAGTGATCACCTGAGCTGGCTCGCTGAGGCGATCCTTGAAACCGTGGTACAGCAGGCCTGGGGTATGATGGTTCAGCGTTATGGCCGGCCTTCCCATCTCAGTGATATGCAGCAGCGGGGATTTGCGGTGGTCGGTTACGGTAAGCTCGGCGGGCTTGAACTGGGTTACAGCTCTGATCTGGATCTGGTCTTTCTGCATGACTGCCCGGAGGAGGCTGTTACTGATGGCGCGCGAAGCATCGATGGCCGTCAGTTCTACCTGCGGCTGGCCCAGAAAATTATGCATTTATTCAGTACCCGCACCGCGTCGGGCATTCTGTACGAGGTCGATGCCCGGCTGCGTCCGTCGGGCGCGGCCGGTATGCTGGTCAGTACGTTCAGTGCTTACCGGCAATATCAGCTGGAAGAGGCCTGGACCTGGGAGCACCAGGCGCTGGTCCGCGCCCGAATCGTTTACGGTGATGCCCGGCTGGCGACCTGTTTTGATGAGATTCGCCGGGAAGTGCTTTGTCAGCCGCGGCCTCAGCCGGCGCTGCAGAACGAGGTGCGGGAGATGCGTGAAAAAATGCGTCAGCACCTGGGCAGTAAAGTCAGGCAACGCTGGGATATTAAAACCGACCAGGGCGGGATCACCGATATTGAGTTTATCGCTCAATATCTGGTACTGGGGCAGGCAGCCAGTGAGCCGGCGCTGACCCGCTGGTCGGATAATATCCGTATCTTTGAAGCGATGGCACACTACGGCGTTATGCCGGCGGAGGAAGCTGAGCAATTAAGTGCGGCTTATGTCTCGCTACGGGAAGCGCTGCATCACCTCGCGCTGCAATCCCTGCCTGCCACGGTGGCAGAGGAGGCGTTTATGCCTCAGAGGCAAACGGTAGCGCAGAGCTGGCACCACTGGCTGGAACAGCCGGCGTAACCTGTCACGCGCTGTCGTACAGGCAACTTTTTTCTGTCTCTGTTGCCTTAACTGCAGTGTTTTTGCTGGCTGTTTTGTCGGGTCAGCGGATTAGGTCTTGCAGATAGCAAACACGGAAGGGTGTTTGTGGTATTATCGGCAAAAATTTTGGTCTGGTTAATTGCTGTCTGGAGTCGTTTGAATGAAAGTAACGCTGCCTGATTTTGGCCGTGCGGGTGTACTGGTGATTGGTGACGTGATGCTGGATCGTTACTGGTACGGACCGACACAACGCATATCTCCTGAAGCACCGGTGCCGGTGGTTAAAGTGGAAACCGTGGAAGAGCGGCCTGGCGGAGCGGCAAACGTCGCAATGAATATCGCGGCCCTCGGGACGGCTTCACGCATTATTGGTCTGACCGGAGAAGACGAAGCGGCCGACACCTTATGCCGGACGCTGGAAGAGGTGCAGGTTGGCTGTGATTTTGTCCGCCTCAGCACCCATCCGACCATTACCAAATTACGGATCCTGTCGCGTAATCAGCAACTTATCCGTCTCGACTTTGAAGAAGGCTTTGGGGATATTGACCCGCAGCCCATCCATCAGCGTATGACAGCGTCTGTGGATCAGGTCGGCGCGGTTGTGCTTTCTGATTATGCGAAAGGGGCGCTGTCTGACGTACAAACGCTGATCCGTCTGGCCCGTGACGCCGGGGTACCGGTGCTGATCGACCCGAAAGGGACCGATTTTGAACGTTATCGCGGTGCAACGTTACTGACACCGAACCTGTCAGAGTTTGAAGCCGTGGTCGGAAAATGCCGTGATGAAGCCGAAATTATCGGCCGCGGTATGACGCTGATGGAAAAATATGAACTGTCAGCGCTGCTGGTGACCCGTTCAGAGCATGGGATGACCCTGCTGCAGCCAGGTAAAGATCCGGTACATTTACCGACACTGGCGCAGGAAGTTTACGATGTTACCGGAGCCGGTGATACGGTGATCGGTGTACTGGCCGCTTCCCTGGCGGCGGGATGCAGCCTGGAAGATGCCTGTTTCCTGGCCAACGCCGCCGCAGGGGTGGTGGTCGGTAAGCTGGGCACCTCGACCGTCAGTCCGCTGGAACTGGAAAATGCCATTCATGCCCGTCCGGAAAGCGGGTTCGGGGTGATGGATGAACAGCAACTGAAACAGGCGGTTGCACAGGCGCGGGCCCGCGGAGAGAAGGTCGTTATGACCAACGGTTGCTTCGATATTCTGCATGCCGGCCATGTCTCCTATCTGGCTCATGCACGCAAGCTGGGCGACAGACTGATTGTGGCAGTCAACAGTGATGCCTCTACCCGTCGTCTGAAAGGCGAAAGCCGTCCGGTCAATGCGCTGATGAACCGTATGATTGTGCTGGGGGCGCTGGAAGCCGTGGACTGGGTGGTCGCGTTTGAAGAAGATACGCCTCAGCGCCTGATTAGCGAAATCTTACCGGACTTACTGGTCAAAGGGGGCGACTACCGGCCGGAGCAGGTTGCCGGAGGCGAAGAGGTCATAGCCAATGGCGGTGAGGTTCGGATCCTGAATTTTGAAGATGGTATTTCCACCACTAATATCATTAATACCATCAAAAGCCGCCAGTCCTGAGCCACACCGGGCCGCTGACGGACTGAAAAACGGGAGCCTCTGGCTCCCGTTCTTTTATTCTGCCGCAGACGGTTTGTTGTCTTGTGCGTCAGCGTCGGCCACGACCACAGGAACGTCGGGTGTATTCTGACTTTCCAGCGCGGCCAGACGTTGCTCCAGCGCAGTCAGTTTTTCACGGGTACGCATCAGCACCTGAGTCTGGATATCGAACTCTTCGCGGTTCACTAAGTCCATCCGGCCCAGTTGCGCCTGTAATACCTGACGAATTTTCTTTTCGACATCATCGCCCAGCGTACGGATCCCCTGCGGCATCGCGTCATGTACCTGGCGGGCAAGTTGTTCAATTTTCTTCGTATCTATCATGGCTGTTTCCTGTAATGTGCGCCCGAAAGCGGGCCGGTGGCTGTCCCGGATAAGATTAAGTGTAATGCTTCAACGGTAAACGGGAAACCATAAATTAAAAGCAATAAATGTTAATAGCTTTTGTCTTTCTCCTGATTGCCGTTTTTCCGGATTGGGGATATAGTGAATTGGCTTATTCTCAGGGCGGGGCGAAATTCCCCACCGGCGGTAAATCAGTGTCTACTGAAAGCCCGCGAGCGCTTCAGCCTCTGGCTGAAGGTCAGCAGATCCGGTGTAATTCCGGGGCCGACGGTTAAAGTCCGGATGGGAGAGGGTAACGATAGTCCAATGGCCCCGGGTGGGTCCATGCCGTTATTTTTTATGTCTTGCTGACATTCCTCCTAAGCTGCCCTGATTCTGGTAACGTTGATAATCAAAGGATTTTTACCATGAATCAGACTCTTCTTTCTGAATTTGGCACGTCTGAACAACGTGTAGAACGTGCACTGGCTGCACTCCGGGAACAGCGCGGCGTTATGGTGCTGGACGATGAAAACCGGGAAAATGAAGCGGACATGATCTTTGCCGCAGAAACAATGAGCGTTGCGCAGATGGCGCTGACCATTCGTCACGGTAGCGGTATCGTCTGCCTGTGCCTGACCGAAGAACGCCGCCGTCACCTGGATCTACCGATGATGGTGGATAATAATACCAGCGCGTACGGGACCGGGTTCACCGTGACTATCGAAGCGGCTCAGGGGGTTACCACCGGCGTTTCGGCACAGGATCGTATTACGACGGTACGTGCGGCAGTGGCCGACGATGCCCGGCCTTCCGATCTGAACCGTCCCGGCCATGTATTTCCGCTGCGCGCCCGTGAAGGGGGAGTGCTTTCCCGTGGCGGCCATACGGAAGCAACGATCGATCTGGTTCGTCTTGCCGGGTTTAAACCGATGGGTGTGCTGTGTGAACTGACCAACGATGACGGTACGATGGCCCGGGCACCGGAAGCCATTGAATTTGCAAAACAACATAATATGCCGGTCGTGACTATCGAAGATCTGATTGCCTGGCGTCAGGTGCACGACAACCGACAGGCGGTTTAATTCCGCCACCGCTCCTCCTGAAAGCTGACATCCCGTCAGCTTTTTTTTATGGCTTGCCGCCCCCGCCGGCTCTGTCTTTGTTCAAATTCATTGAAAATGATCATCACCGTTATCAGGGTGTAATCCGTGAGGGAAAGCGTATCGTGTAATGCATTAGCCCAACTGAATTGCGGAATAAATATATGACAGCTTCACGTATGCCGGCGGTGTTTCTCGGTCATGGCAGCCCGATGAATGTACTGGAAGAAAATCGTTATACCGAATGCTGGCGCGAACTGGGGGAACGCTTACCCCGGCCCGACGCCATACTGGCGGTTTCTGCCCACTGGTATACCCGTGGTACGGCGGTAACCGCTATGGAGCAGCCTCGCACCATACATGATTTCGGCGGCTTTCCGCAGGCATTGTTTGATACGCAGTACAATGCTCCGGGGGCTCCGGCACTGGCGCGGACAGTGGCAGAGCTATTGTCGCCGGTCCCGGTCGCTCTCGATCAGCAGTGGGGGCTGGATCATGGGTCATGGGGCGTTCTGATTAAGATGTATCCGGATGCCTCCCTCCCGGTCGTGCAATTAAGCATCGACGGAACCCAGCCGGCCAGTTATCACTTTGCGCTTGGACAAAAGCTGGCTGCTTTACGTGAGCAGGGAGTGATGATTGTCTCGAGCGGAAACGTGGTTCATAACCTGCAGAAAGCGCGTTGGGGAGGCGGGGATGAAGTGTACCCCTGGGCAGAATCCTTTAATGATTTTGTCCGTGAGAACCTGAACTGGCAGGGCGAGCCGTCTCAGCATCCGCTGGTGAATTTTATGCAGCATGAAGGCGCGGCGTTATCTAACCCGACTCCTGAACACTATCTGCCATTACTTTATATTCTGGGCGCATTTCAGCCGGGTGATAAGATCTCTGTTCCGGTCGACGGTATCGAGATGGGATCCCTGAGTATGCTGTCGGTGCTGGTGGAATAACGTTACGATGGCGGGGATCGCCGGGATCCCCGCCGGTTGCCTCTCTCCGATCAGCTTATCCGGTGAAATAGTGCGGGTAAAAGCGGGAAAGATCCTGAGTGATCAGTTGCTTATCTTCCCTCAGCCCGATACCCGCCGGCGCATCATCAATCAGCCAGCTACCGATGACGGTGTAATTGCCGTCAAACCTCGGGAGCGGGTGAAACTGCTGAATAATGTAGCCTTCTTCGCCGTACGGGCCACCGGCACAGGCAATTTCGCCCTGACTATCCATGATGCGGATGTTAGCACCCTCGCGCGAAAATAAGGGTTTGATAACATATTTCTCCGGCAGCGGCGGGTTATCTTCAGCAAACCACGCCGGTAACAGGTTCGGATGGCCGGGAAACATCTCCCATAACAAGGGCAGGATGGCTTTATTCGAGATAATACTTTTCCAGGCCGGTTCCAGCCAGCGAACCCCGGCATCGGCCAGTTTCATGGAGAAGGATTCCCTGAACATATGTTCCCAGGGATAGAGCTTGAACAGATGACTGATCACTCTGTCGCCGGTATCGGTAAACTGACCTTTTTCACCCAGCCCGATATCATCAATGTACAGAAAATCATTATCAACGCCTGCTGCACTGGCGCAGTCCTGCAAATACTGTACTGTTGCACGGTCTTCGTCGGTATCACGACAGCAGCTCAGGTGCAGCAGAGGTATGCCGGAATGCTGTTGTAACTGACGGAAACGCTCAATCAGTTTTTCCTGCAGGCTGTTAAACTGATCACTGCCGGCGGGCAATTGCCCGGCCGCTAGCTGGTCCTCCAGCCAGATCCACTGGAAAAAAGCGGCTTCATACAGCGAGGTCGGTGTATCAGCATTATTTTCCAGCAGTTTGGCATCACCTTCGCCTCCCCACGCCAGATCCAGTCGGGAGTAGAGCGATGGCTGCCGGCTTTTCCATGCATCGGCAACAAACGGGCGGACATGTGCCGGTATGCGGAATTTATCCAGCAGTGTTTCGCTATGTATGACTCTGTCGACCGCCTGCAGACACATCTGGTGCAGCTCTGCCGTGACTTCTTCCAGGTAGTCAATCTGTGACAGCGTAAAACGGTAACAGGCTTCTTCACTCCAGTAGGGTTCGCCATACAGCGTATGGAAATTGAAGCCATATTCTTCGGCTTTTCTGCGCCAGTCAGGACGTTCGGTGATCCGTTGTCGTTGCATACCCGGCATCAGCCTCCGAAGGTTCTGCCGCTGCGGGCAGCGGGTGCAGCGCTGTGACGTTGCATAGGCATCTGGCGGGCCACGGACTCGCCGAAACCGCCCCGGGTAATGGTAGTGGTGGTCGCCGGTTTCGGTGTCATGGCGCTTTTCGGCACGGTCGCACTGCGTCCGCCCGCAGCCGGACCGTAGCTCCGGCCGGAAGCATCCACAAATTGTCCGCGGGCCGGGCTGGTGGCACTGCGCGGACTGAACAGCGGCTGAGCCATCCCTCCGCCCATCATCCGTCCCATCATGTAGCCGGCCATCAGCGGCATCCAGGGGCTGCTGCTGTGCTGAGCTTCAGTCCCGGCGGCTGCCGGCACCTGCTGGCACTGATTATCACCAAATTCGGCGACGCAATCTTCACGGGTGGCATATTTCGGGGCGGTACGTGCGGCTTCTTTAGCGGCACTGTTATAAGCGCTGGTACATTGTGTGCTCTGACCGGGATTTGCCTGACTGCACTGGTCAGCATTCATATACATTGAGACTTTTTCGTCTTTTTGCTCGCAGCCAGTGACCATAAATACTGCAGAAATAGCCATCGCAACCGGTGTCAGATGACGGGGTTGCCAGCCTTTACGAAAGGCCGCATGACGTATGTTTTTTGTCCGTTTCATTATATTTTTCCTGAACCCAGAGATCAGGGCTAAGAATAGGGGATGGCTGGTCGAAAATGAAGCAGAAGCAGGGAGTGTGCGGGGATCTTTACGTTGTTATACGTTTCGCCGGGGAACAGGGCTGTCCCCCGGCAAATCAACGTTAGTGGCGGAAAGGATTGCCACCACGGGGTGATGCGACGTTCTGACGGGCTGCGGCCGGGGTGACGGCAGCACTGCCTGGCGCCGAGCCATTGCCATCCGCCGCGGCATCCTGTTGCGCATTTTCAGGCGCAACAGTATCCGGGGATGTCGAAACGTCTTTACCCAACTGAGCATTCAGCGCGGCCAGGTCCTGTTCATTCAGGGTACCCAGCGCATACTTGATATTCAGCTGGTTAATCAGATAACTATAGCGTGCATCTGACAGCTGCTGTCTGGCGTTGTACAGGGTGGTGGTGGCATCCAGTACATCGACGATGGTACGGGTCCCCACCTGGTAACCGGCTTCCATCGCATCCAGAGAACTTTTCGCAGAGACGACGGCCTGTTTATACGCATTAATGCTACTGATGGAGGCATTAACGTTATTAAACGAGGAACGCACGGTCTGTACCGCAGAGCGGTGTGCGCTTTCCAGTTTTTCACTGGCGCTGACAAAGCTGTATTCAGCCTGTTTTACTTCAGAGGAGACCGCGCCGCCGCTGTACAGCGGAATAGAAAGGCTCAGTCCGACCTGAGTGGTGCCGGCGATGGAGTCCTGGGTGGATGACGTGGTGTGTGCGCGGTAGCCATCGTACTTGCTGTTAGACATTCCGGTCGATGCCGTCAGCCCCAATGTCGGCATATGGCCGGTTTCGGCATATTTAATCTGTTCACGGGCCAGATCCTGTGAAAGACGCGCGGATAATAAGGTCAGGTTATGATTATCGGCTTCTTTCAGTAATGCCCCCACGGCTTCCGGCTTCTCGGTGCTGAAACGGGAAATATTCAGAGACGCCAGCGCGTAATAATCATTACCGGTCACCTGACGTAAGGCTTCCACCTTATTATCCAGATTATTACGGGCAGTGACTTCGTTGGCTAATACACTGTCATATTGTGCGCGGGCATTCTGTACATCCGTAATCGCCACCAGGCCGACATTAAAACGCTGCGTCGTTTGGTCCAGTTCGCGATAAATGGATTGTTTCTGCGCTTCGGTATAAGAGAGCGTATCGATAGCACTCAGCACATTAAAATAGGCTGTCGCTGTATTCAGGATAAGATCCTGTTGGGCAACCTGATAAGTGACATCCTGAATACCGGCCGTTTTTTCCTGTAACGTCAGCGCACGCCATTTAGACATATCAAAAATAGTCTGTGTCAGCTGCAATGACGCGCTGCCGGTATTAGAGCGGATACCACTGTTGTCACGATAACCACTATTAAATGTGTAATCGCCGCCCAGACCTAACTGAGGTAACAGAGGACTGCGTGATTCATTAATTTTTTCGAACGCGGCATCACGATCGGCAGCAGCACTGCGCAGGTCAGGGTTAGAGGTACGGGCCTGCTGGTAAACCTGGAGAAGATCTTCTGCCTGGCTAAGCTGTGTGAAGCCGGCAAGGCTCATGCCAATAATGACGGGGAGCAATTTTTTCATTTGCATTCCTTGTTTTGCAGCGAAATTGCATAAATGGTGCTGTCGGGTGCCAAAAAATAATCAGCGATTCTATCAGAGTCAGACGGCATGTTAAGTTGGCTTAACGTGCCATCCGGGTTGGATAGCGCGAAATAAGTGCCATACAGATACCTGCAACGGGGTGTAACAATTGCAGTATATAACGTTATACCGGGTTGTCATCAGACGTTATCAGGAGTATCGCAATGACGGAAATAAAAAAATCGCCCATCACTTTCGGGCATCACGATGTAGAAATTATGACACGGGAAAGCCGGTATAAAGGATTTTTTTCTTTAACGAGCTATCGATTTCGCCATCGTTTATTTTCCGGCGGGATGAGTCCGGTGATTGAACGTGAGGTTCTGGAACGGGGCCACGCCGTCGCCGTTCTGCCTTATGACCCCCGGCGTGACCAGGTGGTGCTGATAGAGCAGATCCGCATCCCGGCCTATGATACCAGTGAAACCCCGTGGCTCCTCGAGATAGTGGCGGGTATGATAGGTGAGGGAGAATCGGATGAGCAGGTGGCACGGCGTGAAGCAAAAGAAGAAGCCGGTTTACTGCTGGGCCGGCTGAAACCTGTGATAAATTATTTGTCGAGCCCCGGCGGGAGCAGTGAACGTATCACTGTACTGGCAGGTGAGGCCGATGCCTCGACGGCGAAAGGATCTCACGGGCTGGCAGAAGAGAACGAGGATATTCTCGTCCGGGTGGTGAGCAGGGAGCAGGCTTATCAATGGGTAGAAAAGGGGATTATCGATAATGCAGCAACAGTGATTGCCCTACAGTGGCTGGAGCTGCATCACAGACGACTACAAGAAGAATGGAAGGCCACATGACTCAACGTTACACTCCCGATTTCCCTGAAATGATGCGTCTCAACGAGACGAACTATGCACAACTGCGTCGACTGTTACCCCGGGATGAGCGGGAAGGGGAGAGCATTACGTATCAGATTAACGGTGCCCGTTACCGTCTGACCGTTGAA
The DNA here is from genome assembly GCF_039523755.1 of Tatumella terrea. Lineage (NCBI taxonomy): Bacteria > Pseudomonadati > Pseudomonadota > Gammaproteobacteria > Enterobacterales > Erwiniaceae > Tatumella > Tatumella terrea. The sequence goes on from NZ_BAAAFX010000013.1 coordinate 50,989, forward strand.
GAGTCCACGCGCTACACCACCCGAATTAATCTTTGCCAGACAGCCCCTGCCGTCAGCTACTGGAGTCTGCCGGCGATGTCTGTCAGGTTGTATCACGACGCCCGTGTTGCGGAAGTGTGTTCAACGCAACAGATCTACCGTTTTAAAGCGCGCTATGATTATCCGAATAAAAAATTACACCAGCGTGATGAAAAGCATCAGATTAACCAGTTCCTTGCCGAGTGGCTGCGTTACTGCCTGCTGCAAGGGACGATGGCCGAAGCGATGTGTTAAATCCGACACCTTCCCCGATAATAGCGTGCTCACTAAGGATATCTCTTGGATAGTGTGTTAATACCCCGGATCGCCGATAACTCACAGATACGCGTGCTGCAACTGACGGATACCCATCTGTTTCAGGGCCGGCACGAATCTTTGCTGGGCGTCAATACCTGGGCAGGTTTCCAGGCGGTATTAGAGGCGATTATTGAGCGGCAGGATCATTTTGATTTAATTATTGCTACCGGTGACCTGGCTCAGGACCATTCGATTCAGGCCTATCGGAATTTTGCGGAAGGGATTTGCAGGCTGCCCGCCCCCTGTGTGTGGTTGCCGGGGAATCACGATTTTCAGCCAGCCATGTATGATACGCTGGCCAGTGCAGGCATCAGTCAGTCCAGGCATGTTCTGCTGGGGGATCACTGGCAGATGCTGCTGCTCGATAGCCAGGTCTATGGCGTGCCCCATGGCATGCTCAGTGATTTTCAGCTGGAATGGCTGGAGATGACACTATCCCGTTCGCCGGAACGGGATACGCTTATTCTGTTGCATCATCATCCTGTGCCGTCCGGATGCCGCTGGCTCGACCAGCATAATCTGCGGAATTCCCATCAGCTGGATGCCGTACTGCAGTGGTATCCCCGTGTCAGGGCGCTGATTTGCGGGCATATCCATCAGGAAATGGATGAAGACTGGAAGGGCCGTCGGGTGCTCTCTGCACCTTCCACCTGTGTCCAGTTTAAGCCCCATTGCAGCGGTTTTACTATCGATGCTCTGGCCCCGGGCTGGCGTACCTTAACCCTGAAACCGGGCGGTGAAATGGAGACTGCTGTTTACCGGCTGAAAACGACCGACTTCCTGCCCGATCTGGAATCTGAAGGATATTAGTCCATGTCTGTTTTGCTTTACCTGCATGGTTTTAACAGTTCCCCCCGTTCTGTGAAAGCGACCCTGCTGCAGCAATGGGTGCAACAACATTACCCGCAAATCACCATGATCACGCCACAATTACCGGATCATCCCGATAACGCCGCCCGGAGTCTGGATGAGCTGGTCACCGGATTTGCCGGAGAGCCTGCGGGCATTGTGGGGTCGTCGCTTGGCGGGTATTATGCCACCTGGCTGTCACAGCGTTTTATGCTGCCGGCGGTGGTGATCAACCCCGCCACCCGGCCATTTGAACTGCTGCAACACTATCTGGGCGATAACCGGAACCCGTACACGGGCCGGGAATATGTGTTAGAGTCTCGCCATATCCATGACCTGAAGGCGATGCAGGTCGACCCTCTGGTCGCACCGGATCTTTTATGGCTGTTATTACAGACCGGCGATGAAGTCCTCGACTACCGGCAGGCGCTGACGTATTACTCAGCCTGCCGCCAGACCGTCGAGGAAGGGGGAGATCATGCCTTCCGCGGTATTGAACGCTATTTTCCACAGTTGATTGATTTCCTGGGATTAGCCTGCGACTGACACTGCAGCGCGAACCAACCTAATTCAGAAAAAACGAAAAGAGAACAATGACCCAATCAAGTTATAACGCGGATGCTATTGAGGTACTGACCGGGCTTGAGCCTGTCCGTCGGCGACCGGGCATGTATACGGATACTGCGCGTCCTAACCATCTTGGACAGGAAGTCATTGATAACAGTATCGATGAAGCGCTGGCCGGGCATGCGAAACGCGTCGAAGTGATTTTGCATGCGGATCAGTCGCTGGAAGTGATTGATGATGGCCGGGGGATGCCGGTCGATATCCACCCGGAAGAAGGGGTGCCGGCGATTGAATTAATTTTCTGTCGTTTGCATGCCGGGGGTAAGTTCTCGAATAAAAACTACCAGTTTTCCGGCGGATTACACGGGGTCGGGATCTCGGTGGTGAACGCACTGTCGACCCGTGTTGAAGTTTCTGTTCGCCGTAACGGTGAAGTCTTCGCGATGGCCTTTGAAAACGGTGAAAAAGTCGAAGACTTACAGGTGGTCGGCACCGTCGGTCGCCGTAACAGCGGGACACGGGTTCACTTCTGGCCGGACGCCTCATTTTTTGACAGCCCGCGCTTTTCCGTCACCCGGCTGACCCATCTGCTGAAAGCGAAAGCGGTTCTCTGCCCCGGGGTGGAGATTATCTTCCGGGATAAAGCGGCTAATACGGAACAACGCTGGCGTTATGAAGACGGTCTGACCGACTATCTGAAAGAGGCGGTGGATGGTCTGATCACCTTACCGGAACAACCGTTTGTCGGAACATTTTCCGGCGATACGGAAGCCGTGGACTGGGCCTTGCTCTGGCTACCGGAAGGCGGAGAGTTACTGACCGAGAGCTACGTTAACCTGATCCCGACAATGCAGGGCGGAACGCACGTTAACGGACTGCGTCAGGGACTGCTGGATGCGATGCGCAACTTCTGTGAGTACCGCAATATCCTGCCGCGTGGCGTTAAACTGTCCGCCGAGGATATCTGGGATCGCTGTGCTTATGTGTTATCGGTCAAAATGCAGGATCCGCAGTTTGCCGGTCAGACCAAAGAACGCCTTTCTTCACGTCAGTCTGCGGCCTTTGTTTCGGCAATTGTTAAGGATGCCTTTAGCCTGTGGCTGAACCAGAATGTTCAGCAGGCGGAACAACTGGCAGAGATGGCCATCAGTAGTGCTCAGCGCCGTATGCGTGCCGCCAAAAAAGTGGTGCGCAAAAAGATCACCAGCGGCCCGGCCCTGCCAGGCAAGCTTGCGGATTGCACGGCCCAGGATCTGAATAAGACCGAGCTGTTTCTGGTGGAAGGGGATTCCGCCGGCGGTTCGGCTAAACAGGCCCGGGATCGTGAGTATCAGGCGATTATGCCGCTGAAAGGGAAGATCCTGAATACCTGGGAAGTCTCTTCCGATGAGGTCCTTGCTTCACAGGAAGTTCATGATATTTCTGTGGCGATTGGGATGGATCCGGACAGTGAAGACCTCAGCCTGCTGCGTTACGGCAAAATCTGTATCCTGGCGGATGCGGACTCCGACGGACTGCATATTGCTACCTTGTTGTGTGCATTGTTTGTCCGTCACTTTCCGGCACTGGTCCGTGGCGGCCATGTCTATGTTGCGATGCCGCCATTGTATCGTATTGATTTGGGGAAAGAAGTTTACTATGCCCTGGACGAAGACGAGAAAGCCGGTGTGCTGGAACAGCTGAAACGCAAGAAAGGCAAAGTGAATGTTCAGCGCTTCAAAGGGTTAGGTGAAATGAACCCGATGCAATTGCGTGAAACCACACTGGACCCTAATACCCGCCGGCTGGTTCAGCTCTCTGTCGATGACAATGACAGGGAGGAAACCCTGAAGATTATGGATATGCTGCTGGCGAAGAAACGTTCTGAAGACCGTCGTAACTGGTTGCAGGAACGGGGTGATAAAGCGGATATCGAAGTCTGAATACCGGCCAGGCAGACCGCTGTCTGGCATTGAGCCCCGCTGATATGGCCTTGCCGGGAGATCCTGGCAGGCCATCCCCGTATTATCACCGGCGTCCACTCCTCCGGTCTTTACTGAATCATTGATACCCGCTCTGCCAGCCGTCCTGAGTTATTACCGGCAGGATGAGCGGACTCATATCCTTGTTATTCCGTTTACTATCCACCCCGGCTCTGCCCGTCGGTATCAGTCGTCCGTTCGGGCCGTGGTTGTAATCCCTGAACACTCACTGAATCACCGATACCCGCTCAGCCAGCCGTCCTGAGTTATTACCGGCAGGATGAGCGGACTCATATCCTTGTTATTCCGTTTATTATCCACCCCGGCTTTGCCCGTCGGTATCAGTCGTCCGTTCGGGCCGTGGTTGTAATCCCTGAACACTCACTGAATCACCGATACCCGCTCAGCCAGCCGTCCTGAGTTATTACCGGCCGGATCAGCGGATGTATTTCGTAAGTATTCATTGAATCACTCACCCCGGGTATCAGGTGACAGCCCGCATTAAAATCCTTAGTGATACCCTTCAGACGGACTCTTACCCTGTGTGCAGACGCATTTTATCTCCGTACCCACCGTGGTGCTTATCTTCCTGCCGAGGTCTGACTCCGGTGGCAGGGGGATCCCGCAGGGGAGGGCTGTTTTCGGGGGAAGACAGGCCACGACACAAGGCCCGGTCACAGCACAAGCCGTCCGGGGACAGATATCCCGTAAATTCACCGGAAGAGTGTTACGCATGTCTCTGCCGTCGGTGAAATCCCCCGCTATCTTTGGCGCTTACAGTTCGGTTAACCGCCGGGCTGAGCGGTTGCGATCCGGGGCCAGAGTGATAAGCACCACGGAGAAAAGTATTAGCAGAGAGCCGATCCATTCGGGGAAGCCAAAAGGAACGCCCAGCAATATCACCGACAGGAAAGCGCTGCTCAGCGGCTCCGCACAACTCAGAATACTGGCATTCTGGCTTCCGGTCAGATAAGCCCCTTTCAGGAACAGACTGAAAGTCAGTGCGGTACCGATCAGAATCAGATAACCCAGCGCCAGCCCGCCGGAAAGGCCCAGCATATGCAGATCCAGGCCCGGCAGATAAAAGGGTACCAGAACCGCACCAGCTATCAGCATACTGACGCCAGTGACAGACAATGTACCGAAACGGCGTATTAAGCCCGAAGAATAGCCGGCGTTAAACGCCGCCGCGCAGGCGGAAATCAATCCCCACATCAGGCCAGAAACAGAAAGCTGTAATGATGTCAGATGCCCCTTTGTTGCCATTAACAGGGTGCCTGCCAGTGAGGTCATGACTGCAATACAAATCATTGCTCCCGGTAATTTCCGGCGAACAACAACGTTGTACAGGACCAGTACGACAGGGGCCAGAAACTGTAAGATGGTAGCGGTCGCGGCATTGGTCTTCTCTATAGTGACCAGGAAGGAGAGCTGTATCATCAGCGTCCCGAACAGACTAAAAATAATCAGCCTGCTTACTGTCGCCCGTTCACGAAACATTTTCCCCGGCTGACCGCCCTGTAACCGGCCCAGCAGTGTCAGGATCAGACCGGAAAACAGTAGCCGGATCATGGTGACCGCGCCGGGAGTCAGAGGATAAGACCGGAAAAGGTACTGGGCACTGACCCCGGAACTTCCCCACAGCGTCGCAGCCAGCAGAACCAGATAAACTCCCTGACGAGATGTATTCATTAATTTTGTACAAACCCTTGCGTAAAAAAGTATAGAAACCATTTTCTGGCGTCAGTGTCACGTCAGCATCAGCCTGTCTGATAAATACAGAGTCTGGTTTTGCATCTCCTGAGTCTGTTAAACAATTATTGTCCCCTCAGGGGACCCGGGTAAAGTATGTTTATACGGGAAATAAAAGTCATTGTGATAATTGCCAGCAACACGGCGGCGATGGATCAGGTCAGCATGAGGCTGACGTCATGAAAAGACAACGCCAGCCCAACGGCGAGCGGTCAGGGGAAGTGGTGAGCAGGTATATTGTGCGGGCTCTCTGGTCACCGTGGGCCTGCTGATGGCAAACTCGGCACGATAAGTACTAATGACAGCCTGCCAGGTCACTCCGGCCTGAGGTATGGCGGGAACCTGCCGGGAAACAATGAATGAAAGTGACTCTTGAGGATATGCGCATCTGGATAGCTGTCGTGGACAGTGGCTCGATCACGGCCGCCGCCGCACAGCTGGATATGACTTCGTCGACAGTCAGCAGAACACTGAGCCGCCTGGAGCGTAAGCTCGAAACCGCCCTGATGTTACGTACGACCCGCAGAATGGCGCTGACACCGGAAGGGACCTTATTTCTGCAGCGGGCCCGTGAAATCGTGTCTGCCATGGAATCTGCCGAAGATGAGCTGGCGATCCGCCGGGAAACCCCTGCGGGGAGATTACGCATCAACACCGCACCTTCGTTTATGCAGCATGTCATTGTGCCGTTTATTGGCGGATTTATGGAAAAATATCCGCAGATTGAACCTGAACTGGCCACGGACGATTTACCCATAGATCTGCTGGAGCAGCAAACAGATATCGCTATCCGGATGGGCGTATTACCGGATTCGGGGATCCATGCCCGGTTACTGGGGTACAGCCCGTTACGGTTATTTGCCAGTCCGGACTATCTCCGCCGCTATGGTATGCCGCGGCACAGTGACCAGCTTAGTCAGCACCGCACACTGGGGTTTACCCAGCCGGCCGTGCACAATCACTGGCCGGTACTGACTGCGCAGAATGAACTTTTGCAGGTGACGCCGACCTTACGGGCCTCGAGCGGAGAAACCATTTTGCAGCTGGCGATTGCCGGACAAGGGATAGCCCGGCTCTCGGACTTTGCTTCTGCCTCTGCGCTACGTCAGGGGCTGCTGGTTCCGGTACTGGAAAACGTTCTGCATCCTATGCATCTTCCGGTACATGCGGTGTATTACCGCAATGCCTCTCTGGCGGTGCGGGTTCGCTGTTTTCTAGATTATCTGCAACAGACCGTACATCAGCACGGTCTGTTAGTGAACGCCTCACCGTCAGTCAGTTAAATACTGTCTGTAAGTGCTGCTGGTATTGCGAGATATACAGCGGTACTTGCGGGTCTTTAATGACATCGTTACAGATAAAGGTCGGTAACGGACTCATCCCCAGGAACTGACAGGCTTTATGGGAATGCAGATATACGCCATCGACCCCGACACCTTCAAAGAATTGCTGCGGATCGGTGAAGGCTTCCAGCGGGGCATTCCATGTCAGAGATAACATGTATTTTTTACCCTGCAGCAGTCCACCGGAACCGTATTTTTTGCTGCTGTCTTCGCGGCTTCGCCCGTCACTGGCATACAGACGGCCATGACCATAGGTAAAGACTTCGTCGATATATTTTTTAACGGTCCAGGGTTCACCCATCCACCAGCCTGGCATCTGGAAAATAACCACATCATGGCTGACGAATTTATCGATTTCTGCCTCGATCTCGTAGCCCTGATCGATTCGTGTGACGGAGACCTGATGACCAAGACGACGAAGCTCTGCTGCTCCTTCTTCACTCAGGGTGTGATTTAATCGTCCGGCGGAGTGACCGAAAGTGGTGCCTCCATCAATGATCAGGATCTGACTCATACGTGTTTCCTCATTAAGTATTTTTACGCATTATGGTCTCTGTGAATCATTATGGTGTCTGTGAGTGAGGAAAAAAACCCGACATACCGCACAAGAATTTTGCCGCTGGTGCAATAATCCTGCGGCATACCTGCGATCCTTCGACCGCAGCTCGCCGTCATCCCTGCCCGGTGGCCTGGTCAGGTAACTTTCAGCCCGTAAGCTGACCTTGTGCATCCGCGAGAGAAGGCTTTGCCGGCAGGGAGATGCTTATCGTCCCCCTTCCGGCAGAGATAACCGCGATGTCCCCCCTGACCGCCACGGGATTGATCCCGAAACGGGTTACCGGTCTGAGTATAGCGGCGGGACAGCGGCTATAATGATGACCTCCGCCGGTCCGGCCGGAAATCAATGGCGGAAAGGGTATCGTAATAAACCGATCCTTATGCTCAGGCCGGGGACACAAAGAGAGTCTGCTGACGGGGCAGTCACGGCGTTTTCCGCCGCTCAGCGGTCGGTGTGAAAAACCTTCCGGTGCTGCCTCCTGTTAGTCCCTGTGACTAAGCCCGGTGAATAATGTACTATCCCCGCCAGATAACCGCCAAAGACTGGTGTCTGGCTGGCCGCGAAGTGAGGATTGATTAAGATGAGCGACATGACCCGGGACGGCACTGAACGTCTCGCATTGCATAAATTTACGGAAAACGCATACCTGAACTATTCCATGTACGTCATCATGGACAGGGCGCTGCCCTATATCGGTGACGGACTGAAGCCGGTTCAGCGGCGTATCATCTATGCAATGTCTGAGCTGGGGTTGAATGCCAGTGCCAAATTTAAAAAATCAGCGCGTACAGTCGGGGATGTGTTAGGTAAATATCATCCGCATGGCGACAGTGCCTGTTATGAAGCGATGGTCCTGATGGCTCAGCCCTTTTCCTACCGTTATCCGCTGGTGGATGGCCAGGGGAACTGGGGAGCACCGGATGATCCTAAGTCCTTTGCCGCAATGCGTTATACCGAATCACGGTTATCGAAATATGCGGAAATCCTGCTCAGTGAACTGGGGCAGGGCACGGTCGACTATGTACCTAACTTTGACGGTACGCTGGAAGAACCGAAAATGCTGCCCGCCCGGTTACCGAATATCCTGCTGAACGGGACGACCGGTATCGCGGTGGGGATGGCCACCGATATTCCGCCACATAACCTGCGGGAAGTCGCCAATGCGGCCATTGCACTGATCGAACGCCCCTCGACTACACTGGATGAGCTGCTGGATATCGTGCAGGGCCCGGATTTCCCGACCGATGCCGAAATCATCACTCCGCGCAGCGAGATCCGAAAAATCTATGCCAGCGGACGCGGCAGTGTCCGGCAACGGGCGGTCTGGAAAAAAGAAGATGGCGAAATCGTCATTTCTGCACTGCCGCATCAGGTCTCCGGGGCCAGAGTCCTGGAACAGATTGCGACCCAGATGCGTAATAAGAAGCTGCCGATGGTGGAGGATCTGCGTGATGAGTCTGATCATGAAAATCCGACCCGGCTGGTGGTTGTGCCGCGTTCTAACCGTGTCGATGCAGAGCAGGTGATGAATCATCTGTTCGCCACCACGGATCTCGAAAAAAGTTACCGCATCAACCTGAACATGATAGGCCTGGACAACCGGCCGGCGGTAAAAGATCTGCGGGAAATTCTGAGCGAATGGCTGGTTTATCGCCGTGAAACGGTGCGTAAGCGTCTGAACTTCCGGCTGGATAAAATTCTGCGCCGGTTAAATATCCTGGCCGGTTTGCTGGTCGCCTTCCTGAATATCGACGAAGTGATCGATATTATTCGTACAGAAGATGCCCCGAAACCGGTACTGATGTCGCGTTTTGAACTGAATGATATTCAGGCAGAAGCGATACTCGAGTTGAAGTTACGTCACCTGGCGAAACTCGAAGAGATCAAAATCCGTGGTGAGCAGGATGAGCTGGCGAAAGAGCGTGATGAGCTCCAGGCTTTACTGGCGTCAGAACGAAAGATGAACACACTCCTGAAAAAAGAGCTACAGGCCGACAGTAAAACCTATGGTGATGACCGCCGCTCTCCGCTGTGTGAACGTTCAGAAGCGAAAGCGATCAGTGAAACGGAACTGGTGCCTTCCGAGCCGGTGACGATCGTTCTTTCGCGGATGGGGTGGGTCAGAAGTGCGAAAGGCCATGATATCGATCCGGCCGGGCTGAATTATAAATCCGGTGACAGTTATCTGGCTTCCGCCCGCGGGAAGAGTAATCTCCCTGTCTCCTTTATCGATTCCAGTGGACGAAGCTATACCCTTGATCCGAACACCTTACCTTCGGCACGAGGCCAGGGAGAACCACTGACCGGCAAGCTGACACTGCCGCCAGGGGCGACCATGGAACATGTGCTGATGGAGGCGGACGATCAGCGCTTGCTGATGGCCTCGGATGCCGGCTATGGCTTTATCTGTAATTTCAGTGACCTGCAGTCGCGTAACCGTGCCGGTAAAGCCTTACTGTCACTGCCGGCCAATGGCAAAGTAATGGCACCGCTGGCGGTACATCATGATGACGACATGCTGCTGGCGATCTCTTCTGCGGGCCGGATGCTGATGTTCCCGGTCACTGATCTGCCCGCGTTATCCAAAGGAAAGGGCAATAAAATTATCTCTATTCCGGCGGCCGAAGCGGCCGAAGGGAAAGATAATCTTGCCTGGTTACTCCTGCTGCCGCCGGGCAGTGTAGTGACGTTATATGTCGGAAAACGCAAACTGACACTGCGTGAAGAGGATCTGCAAAAATTCAGAACTGAACGCGGACGCCGCGGTACCTTGCTGCCTCGCGGATTACAGCGTATTGATCGGGTGGAAGTCGATGCGCCGTCACGAGGCGCAGAGGGTGATGCCGACAGTGAGTCTTCTGAGAATTAACCGATTGATATTTCTGCCGGCAGATTCTGCGAACCTGAAAAAAAACGTTATACTTGCCGGCTGAAAAAGTATATCAGGGTAACCACAGCACTGACCGACGGCCAGAGCTGTGATATTCAGGCCTGCCTTCAGGATGCTGCGGGGGCGGCCACTATTACGAGGTTGTTATGCTGTTAGTTCTGCGCGCCCTTTTCGTTTTTATTTACTCGGTCATCGTCTGTGTCGGAGGATGCCTGTGGTGTTGCTTCTCTCCCCGTAATCCTCGCCACGTCGCGACTTTTGCTCATGCCTTTGGCTGGCTGCACAATATTTTCGGTGTGCGGATAGAGTCCCGGAAACCGGAAGGGGCTGACAAGATCGGGAATGCTATCTATATTGCTAATCACCAGAATAATTATGACATGATCACTGCGGCCAATATGGTCCAGTCGCCCACCGTCACCATTGGCAAAAAAAGTCTGGTGTGGATCCCTTTTTTCGGACCGCTTTACTGGCTGACCGGTAATTTGCTGATCGACCGCGATAATAAAAATAAAGCCCACGACACTATCAGTGACCTGGTTGAACAGTTTAAGAAAAAAGAGATCTCGTTCTGGATGTTCCCGGAAGGAACCCGTAGCCGTGGCCGTGGTTTGCTGCCGTTTAAAACCGGGGCATTTCATGCCGCTATTGCCGCCGGCGTTCCGGTGATCCCTATTGTTGTTTCAGATACCCATAATAAAATTAAACTCAATCGCTGGAATAATGGTCTGGTGATTGTGGAGATGCTGCCACCGGTAGATATCAAACAGTTTGAAGGTCAGTCTGCCAGGAAACTGGCGACCCATTGCCGTGAACTTATGGCAACCAGACTGGAAGAGCTGAATGCAGAGATTGCCCGTCGCAGTCAGGAAAAACCTGAATAACCTGACAGCTGGCTGAAGCGTTCAGAAATATGTGTGTCGTTTGTCGTGGTATAACGCCGCTGGCGTTATCAGTATAAGGTCAGAAGTATTATGTCTTTTAGCAGACGTCAGTTCCTTCAGTTATCCGCCGCCGCTGCCGCCGGTACGACATTGCTGCCGCAGGTCGCACAGGCCGCAGAAAGCGGAGAGAATCCGTTACCGGTACCGCCTTTACTGGAATCCCGGCGCGGGCAGCCACTGTTTCTTACGCTTCAGTCCAGTCACTGGGCCTTTAGCGGCGGTAATAAAGCGCCGGTCTGGGGATTCAATGGCCGTTATCTGGGGCCGACCGTACGGGTCAGAAATGGCGATGATGTGAAGCTGATTTACAGTAATCGCTTGCAGGAGCCGGTTTCTATGACCGTCAGCGGGTTACAGGTGCCCGGCGCCCTGAATGGCGGAGCCCCCCGGCAGATCTCACCCAACGTAGACTGGGCTCCGGTACTGCCGGTACGCCAGCCTGCCGCCACCTGCTGGTATCATGCCGATACACCCCATCGTATGGCTCCGCATGTGTACAACGGCCTGGCCGGTATGTGGCTGATTGAAGATGACAACAGCAAATCTCTGGCGTTACCCAAACATTATGGCGTTGATGATTTTCCGCTGATCATTCAGGACAAACGGCTGGATAACTTCGGTTCACCGGAGTACGACAGTAACGCGAAAGAGGGCTTCTACGGCGATATTCTGCTGGTTAACGGGGTACAGAAACCTTATGTGAATGTCTCGCGTGGCTGGGTCAGATTACGTCTGCTGAATGCGTCCAATGCCCGGCGTTATCAGCTGCAACTCAGTGATAATCGTCCTTTCACCGTGATTGCCGGCGATCAGGGCTTCCTGTCTGCACCGGTCACGGTACAGCAGCTGGCGCTGGCGCCGGGGGAACGCCGGGAAGTGCTGGTCGATCTCTCACAGGGTAACGATGTTTCTATCACGGCGGGGACGGCGGCGACCTTTGTTGAACGTATCAAAGGGATTTTCCAGCCATCCTCGATCCTGACCTCGACGCTGGTACTGACGCTGCGTCCGACCGGTTTACTGCCGCTGGTCACCGATGGTTTACCGACACAACTGAACGGCCCGGCCCAGCAAAGCAGTGTGACCGGCAGCCGGCAGATCCGGCTGGATGACTCACCGCCCGGTATCAACGGTAGCGCCTGGGATATGATGCGTATTGATACCGTCGTCAGTCAGGGGACTACCGAGCGCTGGACAGTGCAGGCGGAGCACCCGCAGCCTTTTCATATTCAGGGCGCGGTGTTTTTGATTAGCAGTGTAAACGGTGCACCGCCGATGGCAGAAGACAGGGGCTGGAAAGATACGGTCTGGGTGGACGGTACGGTGGAGTTATTGGTGACTTTCCCGCACAGCGCCTCGGAGCATTTTCCGTTTGTCTATTACAGTCAGAATCTTGAACTGGCAGACCGCGGTGTGGCGGGGCAGCTGCTGGTTCAGCAGGCGATTAACTGATCCTGACGCGCCCGGGCAGGACCGGCGGACTCACCGCCGGTCAGCCGGTCAGGCTTTATTAAAACTTTCCGGTTCCGGCCCCAGACGTTTCCCTTCATCCAGCGCCGCCAGCTCGCTCAGCTCGCTCTTATCCAGACTGAAATCAAAGACGTCAAAGTTCTCATCGATCCGTTTCGGCGTCACCGATTTAGGGATCACGACCAGCCCGCTATCGATATGCCAGCGGATCACAATCTGTGCCGGACTTTTTCCGTACTTCTGAGCCAGGCGCAGGATCAGAGGCTGGTCAAAGACCCCTTTACCGCCCTGAGCCAGCGGGCTCCAGGATTCTGTACGGATATGATGCAAATCATTCCAGGCATGCAGCGGACGCTGCTGGAACAGAGGGTGAAGCTCAATCTGGTTAATCGCCGGAGTAACCCCGGTTTCACGGATCAGCTGTTCCAGGTGAGGCTGCTGAAAATTACAAACACCGATACTGCGGGTCAGCCCTTGTTTCTGTAACTCAATCAGTTGTCTCCAGGCATCGACAAAATTGCCATTCTGCGGGCAGGGCCAGTGGATAAGATAGAGGTCCACATAGGACAGCTGCAGCTTCTGCAGGCTGGTTTCCAGTGCCTCGCGGGCCTGTAATTGATCGGAATTCCACAGTTTGGTGGTAATAAACAGATCTTCCCGCGGCAGGTCACTCTCCTGCAGAGCCTGACCGACACCTTCTTCATTCTGATAGATCGCCGCGGTATCGACAGAACGGTATCCGGTGTTCAGGGCATGGATAACGGCATCGCGTGTCTGTTCAATGCTGGCCTGCCAGACGCCTAACCCCAGTTGAGGCATAAGACGATCATCATTCAGTCTGACAATGGGTTGTCCGGACATTGGGTTCTCCTCCGTGGTATTTTGCGGGTTCATGAGTACGGTGGCACGGAGTTGAGTGTAGCCCGGAATATTCGTTTTTACCGGGGGACACCGGCAGAACAGCGGAAAAACCGAATATTCCGGGCTGACCGGACGGGAGGGAGGAGTGCACCGGCCCGGGCGAAAAAGGCCGGTTTGCGGGGTTATCCGGCGTTGTGGCGACGTTTTTTCCACACCAGCATCAGCGTTCCGATAAAGCCGCTGACCAGCAGCAGTAACGGGATTAACATCAGTGCTGTCATCACCTGGTCTTCATGTCGCCGGATAAAGGGGACATGACTGATCCCGTAACCGAGAGTGACCAGGATCGCGACCCACAGCAGGCCACTCAGCCAGTTGAAGAGCTGAAAGCGGGTGTTACTCAGCCCGGAAATGCCTGCCATGGCAGGTAACAGTGTCCGGACAAAGGCCAGAAAGCGGCCAATCAGCAGTGCAGCCAGCCCATGCCGGATAAACATCTGCTCTGACCGCTGATGATAACGGGCCGGCAGATGCTTCAGCCAGCCCTGTACCAGCGGGTAATTCCCAAGCCATCGACCCTGCAGATACCCGATCCAGCACCCCAGGCTGGCCGCAGTGGTGAGGATCACCAGTGCAGGAATAAAGTGCATCACGCCCCTGGCAATCAGTGCGCCAGCCAGCAGCAGTAAGCTGTCGCCCGGCAGAAAAGCTGCAGGCAATAAGCCGTTTTCCAGAAACAGCAGGGTAAACATGACCGCATAGACAATCCCGGCCATCTGAGGATTTGCCAGAACGGCAAAATCCTGATGCCAGAGAGCCCGGACGACCTCATTTAAAGCACTCATCTGTTATCTCGTTATAAAATCATGGCTGCGGGGGACGCTATAACTGCCCCGCAGGGCAGTCGACGCCGGTTCACCCGCGTATGTTTAAGGGGTTACCCCGGATGACGGGCCAGACGCTCAAAGCCTGCCGCCAGGTCGGCAATCAGGTCATCGACGTTTTCCAGTCCGATATGCAGGCGTACCAGCGTGCCTGGCAGCGCTGCCTCGCCCTGCGGACGGATGGCCGCAATCTCTTTCGGCTGATTCGCCAGGATCAGCGACTCGAAGCCTCCCCATGAATAGGCCATGCTGAAATGGCGGAAGTTATCCAGGAAGTCGGCCAGGGCCGCGTGAGAGAGCTGTTCCCGTAAGACAAAAGAGAACAGCCCGCTGCTGCCGGTGAAATCGCGTTTCCAGAAGCGGTGTCCGGGGGATTGCGCTAAGGCCGGGTGATTGACACGCCAGACCTCTTCACGGCCTGCCAGCCATTCGGCGACTTTCAGGCTGCTTTCTTCATGCTGGCGCAGGCGGACGGACAGGGTACGCAGACCCCGTGAGGTCATATAGGCCGTATCTGCATCCACCATCTGGCCCATCAGATAAGAATTTTCACGCAGGGTCGGATAACAGCGTTCATTTGCCACGGCCGTGCCGATCATCCCGTCTGAGTGACCGATCAGATACTTGGTTCCGGCCTGGATGGAGATATCAATCCCGAAATCCAGCGCATTAAACAGCACGCCGGCCGCCCAGGTGTTATCCATCATAATAATGGCGTCCGGCGCTTTTCTGCGGACTGCCGCGACGATGGCCGGAATATCCTGAACTTCCATGGTGACAGAGGCCGGGGATTCCAGGAAAACGATACGGGTATTCGGCTGGATCCACTGCTCTATCTCGCTACCGCAGGTGTGAGGGAAGTAGGTGGTGGAGACATTCAGTTTACGCAGGATGGTATTACAGAAGTCACGGGTAGGTTCATACACCGAACCGCACATCAGCACGTGGTCACCGCTTTCGGCGAATGCCAGAATCGCATTGGTCACGGCAGCGGCACCGCAAGGGTAAAGCGCACACCCTGCGCCATTTTCCAGTTCGCACATCGCTTCCTGAAGGGCAAAATGCGTCAGAGTACCGCGGCGCCCGTAAAAGAGCTCTCCCTGTGTACGACCTGCCGCCGCCCGTTTCTTTTCGGCAACAGTCTCAAAAACCAGCGATGATGCCCGCTGAATGACGCTGTTTACCGCGCCTGCGGTATAGCGTTTGCCTCTGCCGGCGCTGATCAATGTCGTTTCCAGTTTTTTATCTGATCTGTTGTTTGTCATTTCTCTCTGCTCTGCCAGTCTAACCCTGAGTGACACGTTAACATGAAAAGGTGTCCCGGCCAGTGATCACGAGAAAAATTCACCCTGATCATCTCCTGCCTGAGAATAAGGGCTGCGGATGACAGCTGTATGAACGCGGAAGCCGCCTCCCGGAAGGGGCAGGGAATACACGGTGTAAATACTAATGATAACTACTATCAATTAAGCTGTGATTTGGTATGATCGGGTATATTGCAGGTTGTTAAACGGTTATATGGAGTCGCACACGTGGTAGCCAATGATCTTATGCAGACGGATCTTTCCGTCTGGGGCATGTATCAGCATGCTGATATTGTTGTAAAAATTGTCATGATTGGTCTGTTACTCGCATCGGTGGTGACCTGGGCGATATTTTTCGGTAAGTTCACTGAGCTGAGTGCCGCCAGACGCCGGCTGAAAACCGAGCAAAAAGCGCTGAAAGCGGTGCGGACGCTGCAACAGGCAGTGGATATCGCCACGACATTTCCGGCCAGCAGCCATAGCCGTGCGCTGATTGCTGAAGCGCTGGATGAACGCGATCTTTCTGCCGGCAGCCATGAGCCGGAAGGGATCAAAGAGCGAACCGGTTTCCGGCTGGAACGTAAGGTCGCCTCTGTCGGTCGTTTTGCCGCACGCGGTAACGGTTTTCTGGCGACTATCGGTTCTGTTGCTCCCTTTATCGGGCTGTTCGGTACGGTCTGGGGCATTATGAACAGCTTTATCGGGATTGCCAAAACCCAGACCACGAACCTGGCGGTCGTCGCTCCGGGGATTGCCGAAGCTCTCCTGGCTACCGCGATCGGGCTGGTGGCTGCGATCCCGGCGGTGGTGATCTACAACTTTTTTGCCAGGATGATTGCCGGTTATAAAGCCTCTCTGAGCGATACCGCAGCGCAGGTATTGTTGCTGCAGAGCCGTGATCTCGATCTGAATCAGGGCGCGGTAAACAGCACTCCGGCGCGTACCTCTGCCCAACAACTGCGGGTGAGTTAATCGTTATGGCAATGCGTCTGAATGAAGATGTGGAAAACGATGGCGAAATGAGTGAGATCAACGTGACGCCCTTTATCGACGTCATGCTGGTATTACTGATTATTTTTATGGTGGCGGCTCCGCTATCGACGGTGGATGTTAAGGTTAATCTGCCGGCTTCCACAAGTAAGCCTGCACCACGCCCGGAAAAGCCGGTTTATCTGAGTATCAAAGCAGATAAATCCTTGTATGTCGGCAATGAAGCGGTCTCTGCCGGACAGCTGATGGCGTCGATTGATGCGCTCACCAACGGTAACAAAGAGACCACCATCTTTTTCCAGGCGGATAAAGAGGTGGATTATGCGACCCTGATGAGCGTTATGGATCAATTACGTGCGGGGGGCTATCTGAAAGTCGGGCTGATGGGGCTGGAGTCTGCCGGTCACTGATCGCCGGGTGGACGATGCCATGATGAAGAGGGCTTCTCTGAAAAGAGAGGCCCTTTTTTTATGCGGGCAGTTTTTATTGAAGTTTATTTGTTGATATTTTGTTACTTATTTGTTGGTTGTTGTCACGCATAAAACCAACGGGCATCACATATTTTCGTCAATAGCCGGGGTAAACATGAGCCACGATTAAAATAATCACAGGAAGGATTGGGCTATGAGCGCTTCGGACTTATCTTCTGCCGCCAGTCATACGCGCGGTGCTAAAGCGATTTTCAGGGTGACCAGCGGTAATTTCCTGGAAATGTATGACTTTATGGTGTTTGGCTACTATGCGACCGCCATTGCAGGCACATTCTTTCCTGGCGGAGACCCCTGGTCTTCACTGATGCTGACGCTGATGACGTTTGGTGCCGGTTTTCTGATGCGGCCACTGGGGGCTATGGTGCTCGGGGCTTACATCGATCGCCACGGCCGGCGTAAAGGGTTGTTACTGACCCTGGGACTGATGGCTATCGGGACGCTGACGATTGCACTGACCCCGGGCTATCACACCCTCGGCAGCCTTGCCCCGGTAATTATTCTGGCCGGTCGTTTGTTGCAGGGGTTTTCTGCCGGGGTGGAACTGGGCGGTGTATCGGTCTATTTGTCTGAAATTGCCCCTAAAGGCCGCAAAGGATTTTATGTCAG
The DNA here is from genome assembly GCF_039523755.1 of Tatumella terrea. Lineage (NCBI taxonomy): Bacteria > Pseudomonadati > Pseudomonadota > Gammaproteobacteria > Enterobacterales > Erwiniaceae > Tatumella > Tatumella terrea. The sequence goes on from NZ_BAAAFX010000013.1 coordinate 68,796, forward strand.
CTGGCAGTCAGGGAGTCAGCAGATAGCCGTTATTTTTGCTGCCGTACTGGGACTGTTACTGAACCAGTGGCTGGATAAAGGGCAGGTCACCGACTGGGGCTGGCGTATCCCCTTTGTCGTCGGCTGCCTGATCGTGCCTTTTCTGTTCTATATCCGTCGGATGCTGGAAGAAACCGAAAGCTTTGTCCGGCGTAAACATCACCCGGAAGTCAGGGATATTCTGCGTTCGGTCGCCAGTAACCGGGCGCTGATCCTGGCCGGGATGCTGATGGTGGTGACCACGACGGTGATGTTTTATATGATAACGGCGTTTACTCCGACCTTCGGTAAAACGGTACTGATGATGAGCGATCGTCAGAGTTTTATGGTGACGCTGTTTATCGGGTTATCTAACCTGATCTGGCTGCCGGTGATGGGGGCTCTTTCGGACCGGCTGGGCCGTCGTCCGTTACTGATCGTTTTTACGTTGCTGACAATGTGTACCGCGTGGCCGGTGTTGAAATGGCTGGTGGCGGAGCCGACCTTCAGTCATTTACTGGAGGCCGAGTTATGGCTCTCTTTCCTGTATGCCAGTTATAACGGCGCAATGGTGGTGTATCTGGCAGAAATTATGCCCCCTGAAGTCAGGGCGACCGGATTCTCCCTGGCCTACAGTCTGGCAACGGCGTTGTTCGGCGGTTTCACACCGGCGATTTCCAGTTACCTTATCCACGCCTTCGGGGATAAAGCGATGCCCGGGGCCTGGCTGACCTTTGCCGCCTGCTGCGGGCTGATCGGCACACTGTGTATTGGTTACCTGGCCAGACGTTACCAGCAGAAACAGACAGCGGTGACATTACAGGGCGTGTGAAGGGCAGTAACTCACTCCTGCGCCTGAGACCCGGCGGTTCGGCCGGCAGGAGCGACGATCAAACCGGGTCTGGTACCTCAGGCTGGTCAATGAAGCTTATGAGAACGCCGCCGCAGATAACGCAGCGGCGTTTTTATCAGGCCTGGGCGGCCGGTTTTTATTCTCCCGGCGGGGAACGTCAGATATTTTTGTCGCCTGAAGCCAATTAAGGTTTGTTAATGTCAGATCGTATGACGTACTATGTTTAATTAGCAGACGTTTTGACAGGGCGTCAGCGTGCAACGTTCGTTGCCGTACTTTTCTGCTTTGGAGCAGCGCCGGATCCACTCAATAACTAAAAAAACCCTAACGTTATCTGCCTCAGGGAGTATTTCCTGTGTACCGGAGATAGCTGTTCTGTTTTTCCACTGCTATTTTTAGTTAATACTTTCGTTTATGAACCTGTGACAAAAGGAGTCACTATGCTCGATGTATCCTGGGATAAATGGCTGGTGTTTATATCACTGCTCATCGCCTTTATCGCCTCTTTCACTGCATTGGATACGGCAGGGCGGGTTGCCAGTTCCCGGGGATGGAAAGCCAGATTCTGGCTGGCGGGGGGCGGCACCGCGATGGGCATTGGTGTCTGGTCTATGCACTTTATCGGCATGCTGGCCATGAAATTCCCGATGCCAATGCACTACAGTATCGGTTACACCGGTATCTCGCTGCTGCTTGTCATTGTGGCATCGATAGCCGCGCTTCAGCAGGTGGTCAGCCATCAGCATCTTGGCTGGGGCCGTCTGATCCGTGGCGCTTTTCTGCTGGGCAGTGGTGTGGTCGGGATGCACTATCTTGGAATGTATGCCCTGCTGGTCGACCCGGGGATCATCTGGAATAGCGGGCTGGTGATTTTATCGATTATCGTTGCCTATGTCGCTTCCGGGGTTGCCCTGTGGCTGGCGTTCGAGCTGCGTAAAGGTGAAAGCGGCATTGTCATGCGTCGTCTGCAGGCCTCTCTGGTGATGGGAGTCGCCATTGCCGGTATGCACTATATCGGTATGGATGCTGCTGATTTTAAAGCCGGGTCCCATATTTACGGACACGGTATTAACTCACCGGCGCTGGCTATCTGGGTATTTTTATTTACCCTCAGCATTCTTGGCTGCAGTCTGCTGGTGTCGATGATTGATTCGCAAATCAAAACCACACGGCTGGCGAAGAAATTACACCAGGCTAACCGTGAATTACATAAGCTGGCGATGCATGATCCATTGACGTTATTGCCTAACCGCGCTTATCTGGAAGAGCAACTGGATCATTATATTGAGGAGGCCTCCTCAGGCTCGGCATTTGCGCTGATGTTCCTCGACCTGGATGGCTTTAAGATGATCAATGATGCTTACGGGCATCATATTGGTGATCGGTTGCTTATTACGGTCACCGAACGGTTAAAAAACATTCTTGATTCTGACCATGTGCTGGCGCGTGTCGGCGGTGATGAATTTGTGTTGCTGACGCCATCGACCTCGGCAGATGCGGCGGAACGTATCGCCTCCCGAATGGTGAAAGCGATCGAAAAACCGTTTCATATTTCTGAATATGAGCTGATGGTTTCCATCAGTATCGGGATTGCGCTGTATCCGCCACACGGATCAGAAGGTCGCGATATGATGTTCAATGCCGATGTCGCCATGTATCACACCAAGAATAATGGCCGTAACGGCTTCAGCGTTTATCGTCCGGACATGAACCCGATGGGGAAAAGTCAGGTCCAGCTGAAAAATGAATTGTGGCGGGCGTTGTACCACAATGAATTACGTCTGTTCTATCAGCCGAAGAACGATGCCGGGAGTGGGCAGATCATCGGTTATGAGGCACTGGTTCGCTGGCAGCACCCTGTGCGTGGTTTATTATCTCCGGATAAATTCCTGCCGGTGGCCGAAAAAAGCGGTATGATCATTCAGGTCGGTGAATGGGTTCTGAACGAAGCCTGTCGTCAGCTGGCTATCTGGCACGCCCAGGGCAATACAGAACTCTCCGTCTCCGTGAACCTGTCTGCACTGCAGTTTGAACAGGAAATGCTGGCCCAGGTGGTACTGAATGCCTTAACCACGAACAATGTGCCGCCGGAAAAAATGATTCTGGAGATCACCGAAACCACGGCGATGCGTTCACCGAAAGAAACTATCCGGATACTGACCATTCTGAAAGAACACGGTATTCAGGTGTCCATCGATGATTTCGGTACCGGGTATTCCAGCCTGTTGTATCTGCAGAGTATGCCGGCCAGTGAACTGAAGATTGATCGTGCATTTGTGCGTGAAATTAACAATAACCATACGGATACCCGTTTGTTAGCCATGATCATTGAACTGGCGAAGAACATGAATCTGAATATCGTGGCCGAAGGGGTTGAGACCGAAGAACAGCAGCGTCAGCTGACTGAGCTGGGTTGTAATATCCTGCAGGGCTTCTATTTCAGCCGTCCTGTGCCACCGGAACAGCTGGTATTGCCGGAAATCATGGTAAAACCCCCTGCACAGGTAAAACTGGATCTGGTACCGGATACCGGTTCCCGGAAGATCAGCGCCTGATGCCTGAATAAGGGGCGGGGATTGAGAGGGTACCTGTCAGCCGTGAGGGAATGTCCTCTGTCTTAGCGGTTACTGTGATTTTCGTTACAACAACCCTCCCTGTTTTACAGGGAGGGTTTTTTATTACCCTGATCACTGATTGCCGGCCCCGCCAGACAATCCTTCCGCAGCGGTTACCCGTGAATGCAGTCCGTAATAACCAAACCCGGCGGCGGGGGAATGAGCCTCAGGCGTTTATGGGATGCCCTCGTCATCGTAAGAATGCTATTCGCCGCCTCTGCGCCGGCAACAGTCCCGGCAGGGTTGCAAGCGAATGACCGGCGTAATGACGCGGGACGCTGATATTGACCTGCCCGTAAAACAGCCCCGGCTTAGCCCGGAATGTGTCATCTTTCAGAATGCCGGGTACCCACGTGACGCTGACCGTTATTCCGCGACTATTTCGGCAATCATTTCGATTTCCACCGCCATGCCCAGCGGTAACTCTGTGGCCGAGACCGCACTCCTGGCATGTTTGCCTTTGTCACCAAACACCTCGACGATAAAATCTGACGCGCCATTGATGACCAGATGCTGCTGATCAAACCCCGGCGCACTGCGGACCCATGCCAGCAGTTTGACGAATCTTTTAATTCTGTTCAAAGAACCCAGTTCGTTTTTCAGCACGCTGAGCGCATTAATCGCCGCCAGCCGCGCCGCCTGATACCCCTCTTCAGGGGTTATGTCGTGGCCTACCGACCCTTTCCAGACAACTGCACCGTCTGATAGCGGCCCCTGGCCGGAGACAAATGCGAGTGAACCGCTGATCACTACCGGGACAAAGTTCGCCGGCGGGGAGGTCACGGCGGGAAGTGTAATGCCCATTTCGTCGATTTTCTGATCCGGAGTTAGCATGTCGTTTTCCTGAACGCGGAGGGTAAGGGATACCGGGGGTACCGCCGAGCGTTTCATCATAAAATCTTTTCCGGTTTTATTCTCATACTGAAAACTGATATCCCGCTGATTAACAGGGCATAATGTGGCTGTGGCTGTGGCTGTGGCTGTGGCTGTGGCTGTGGCTGTGAACGTGGCCTGGTTAACCCGAACCTGCCGTGACTGGTGGAATGATAAAAACCGGACCGGGGGGCAGCGTGACCCCGACGGGTATAACCGCGGCCAAAGACCCGGACCCTGTTCTGTCGTTCACTGCGAAGAGAGGGTTGTGGCATACGAATTGCTTTACTTTATAAGCGCCGTGATACGGACGCAGGAGCGGCCCGGGCAGAGGGCTGGCAGCGCGCCGTGAACTCCGGATACCGGAGACGGAATGACACTCAGTACCGGGCCGGTACTGCTTTTACAGGTAAATTTTATGACGTATGACGTATTTGTTTTAGGTGCAGGGATGGTGGGGACCGGTTGCGCGCACTATTTACAGGAAAGCGGGAAAACCGTCGCTCTGGTCGATAAAGGTGCGCCCGGGATGCAGACCTCTCATGGTAACGCAGGGATTATTCAGCGGGAGGCCATTCAGCCCTATGCATTTCCCCGCCAGTTATCGGTGATCCTGAGCGCAGCGGCTAACCGGAGAACGGATATACGTTACCAGCTGCCAGCTATTCCTTCGCTTATCCGGCCGCTCAGCCAGTATTACCATTATTCGGCGCGGGCACGGTATGCCGGTATCGCCCGCGAGTACGCCTCGCTGATCTCTCTTTCGCTCGAAACGCATAATGAGCTGATTCATAAAGCAGGAGCAGAGGCACTGACGGGAACTCACCAGTGGCTGGCCTTGTCACGTAGCGATCAGCATCTGGAAGAAAGTTACCAATCCGCCGATCTGCTGACAGAGCAGGGGGTCAGCCACATAAAACTCTCGGCAGAGGACCTGAAGCGCAGAGAACCGGATATCAGTCCGCACTTTCCCGGGGCTGTGATGTGGACTTCTCCCAGGACTATCCGCGATCCGTCTGCCTTAGTGCAGTCGTATGTGGATCTTTTCCTGCGTGATGGCGGGAGCTTTATTTCCGCAGATGCCCGGACCCTGAGCCGGACCCGCGAGGGCATGTGGGAAATCAGAAATGACCAGGGGGATGTCTGCCGGGCCCGGCAGGTGGTGGTGGCTCTGGGGCCATGGAGCACATTACTGACCCGTAAATTTGGCTATCAGCCTCCGCTGTTTCCCAAACGTGGCTATCATCGGCATTACCAGGCACAACCCGGTAAGCAGCTGAACAACTGGGTGCTGGATGCGGAAAAAGGGTTTCTGCTGGCACCCATGAACCGGGGGATCCGGCTGACGACCGGTGCTGAGCTTGCAAGGCTTGATGATCCGCAAACCCCCCGTCAGCTTGACCGGCTGGAACCTGTTGCCCGGCAGGATTTCCCGGTGGGGGAGCGGGTGGATGATGAAACCTGGTCCGGTAGCCGGCCCTGCTTTCCGGATATGAAACCGGTGATTGGTGAAGTGCCTGGGGTCAGTCAGATGTGGTGCGCTTTCGGTCACGGGCATCAGGGATTCACTCTGGGTCCAGCCACCGGGATGCTGCTGGCACAGATGATGACCGGTCAGAAAACAGCTATCGAAATGCAGCCATTCCGTCCGGAAAGGTGGAAATAGCCAGAGGTATCTGCGATACGCTGATAGCCGGCTGAACAGGGGCGTGCGGGAAAGGGCGAGGCTAACACGGCGGGCAATGCCCGCCGTGAGTCAGTCAGGCACCTTTGTTGTGCACTTCACTGTCCATTCTTGCCAGGTCTTTATCCAGCAGGAACGCACCGTTGGAGCTGTTTTCCAGCATACCCAGCTTATCCAGTACGGTTTTGAAGATTTTCTCTTCTTCGTGCTGCTCTGCGACATACCACTGCAGGAAGTTGAAGGTGGAGTAGTCGTGAGTTGTCATCGCGGCGTGTGCCAGCTCATTAATTTTTCCGGTAATTAATTGCTCATGCTCGTAAGTCTGTGCAAAAACGTCTGACAGTGATTTAAAGGTGACCGGTGGCGCGTCGATGCTGCCGAGCACCGGTAACGCACCGGTATCGCTCAGGTAGTCGAACAGACGCTGCATGTGTTCCATTTCTTCACGGGAATGCTTTTTCAGGAACGAGGCTGCACCTTCAAATCCTTTATCTGCGCACCAGGCGCTCATCTGGAGGTACAGGTTTGCTGAATAAAATTCAAGGTTCAGCTGATCATTCAGACGGGAGATCATATCGGTAGTTAACATGAGGATAACCTTTTAAACAGAGGTAACAAGTTGTGTATTTATGGTGAGCGATTATGCATCAATATGTGTTGCTTGTGAAGTGAGCGTTTGTATTTTTATCTTTATTTATCATGATCTTAGTAATGTGAATTATTCAGTTAATGTAATGCAAGTCTTTCTCATTTTTATCTCTGTCCGGCGGCCGGTTTGTTACAAAAATGCGGATTCCGGCGGGCAGACAGCGCAGTAATACGATGACCGCGGGGTGCGGCTTAAGAAAGCTGCAGGCCGAATACCGAAATGCCCTGAAATAAGGTAGAATGTGCGTCCGGAGAATGGCCGTCATGTGCACTCCGCAGATAATTACGTGATGTTGACTGATACAGGTGGGGTTCAGGCCGGGCAGTGACATCCGTTGGAGCCGGCGGAGAAACACTCTCCCGGTACGATGATTTTTACGGAAATACACCCCTGTATTGTTTTTCCGCCAACCAATGAAGAACCTGTTGATGTCTACAGCACTTTTTTTAGACGAAGTGGCTCGTCGCCGTACCTTTGCGATTATTTCGCATCCGGATGCCGGTAAAACCACCATCACCGAAAAAGTCCTATTATTCGGACAGGCTATCCAGACCGCGGGTTCGGTTAAAGGCCGCGGATCCAGTCAGCACGCAAAATCAGACTGGATGGATATGGAAAAGCAACGCGGGATCTCGATTACCACCTCGGTAATGCAGTTCCCCTACCGCGATAAGCTGGTGAACCTGCTGGATACACCGGGGCACGAAGACTTCTCGGAAGATACTTATCGTACGCTGACCGCGGTGGATTGCTGTCTGATGGTGATCGATGCTGCAAAAGGTGTCGAGGATCGTACCCGTAAACTGATGGAAGTCACACGCTTACGTGATACACCTATCCTGACGTTTATGAATAAACTCGACCGTGATATCCGTGATCCGATGGAAGTCATGGACGAAGTCGAAAGCGAACTGAAAATCGCCTGCGCGCCGATCACCTGGCCGATTGGCTGCGGTAAGTTATTCAAAGGGGTCTACCACCTGTATAAAGATGAAACTTATCTTTATCAGACCGGACAGGGCCATACCATTCAGGAAGTCCGTATCATTAAGGGGCTGGATAACCCGCAACTTGACCAGGAGATCGGTGAAGAGCTGGCATCCCAGTTGCGTGATGAACTGGAGCTGGTCCAGGGAGCCTCCCATGAATTTGATCAGGACGCTTTCCTGCAGGGACAACTGACACCGGTCTTTTTCGGTACGGCACTGGGTAACTTCGGTGTGGACCATATGCTGGATGGCCTGGTCAGCTGGGCGCCGGCACCGATGCCGCGTCAGACTGACAGTCGTGAGGTCGTCTCCGGCGAAGAGAAATTCACCGGGTTTGTCTTCAAAATTCAGGCCAATATGGACCCGAAACACCGCGACCGCGTGGCCTTTATGCGTGTGGTATCCGGTAAATATGAAAAAGGCATGAAAATGTATCAGGTGCGTACCGGCAAAGATGTCGTTATCTCTGATGCGCTGACCTTTATGGCCGGCGACCGTGCGCACGTCGAGGAAGCTTATCCCGGGGATATCATCGGTCTGCATAACCACGGCACCATTCAGATTGGTGATTCGTTTACCCAGGGCGAAAAAATGAAGTTTACCGGTATTCCTAACTTCGCCCCGGAACTGTTCCGCCGTATCCGGCTGCGTGACCCTCTGAAACAGAAGCAGCTACTGAAGGGGCTGGTTCAGCTTTCCGAAGAAGGGGCCGTGCAGGTGTTCCGTCCGGTCTCTAACAATGATCTGATCGTTGGTGCAGTGGGTGTACTGCAGTTCGATGTGGTGGTTGCCCGACTGAAGAGCGAATATAACGTAGAAGCGATTTATGAATCGGTCAATGTCTCGACGGCGCGCTGGGTGGAATGCAACGATGTGAAGAAGTTTGATGAATTCCAGCGCAAGAACGAAGTCAACCTGGCACTGGATGGCGGGGATAACCTGACCTATATCGCGCCGACAATGGTTAACCTGAACATTACTCAGGAGCGTTATCCGGATGTTGTTTTCCGGAAAACACGCGAACACTAACCGACTGTTGTTTCAATAAAACCGGCCTCTGGCCGGTTTTTTTAAGATATTCCCGCGTCCCGGTTCAGGATTTTCCTGCTTCTGCCAACCTGCGTAAATTGCTTATCATCACTTCCTTTTGGCAGCGATGGCTTCCCGCCGTTGCTTTGCAGACGCTTGTTCCGGGACTCAGCAGATTCCTAAAAATCTGCACAACAGTAAAACTCAACTATTATTAAAGTGATGTGACCGATGCGCAAGGCCGGGGACGACCGGTTCCGGACATGACAGTCAACGAAGCGCAGACGTCATTATCATGCAGGATATTATTAATGAAAAAAATCAGCATTATGAAAAAGCTGTTACTGATTTCCGCACTTTGCAGCCTGAATGTGTATGCCGCCGGTCAGCCGGCGCAAACACCCCCCGCTGAGGGGAAATCGGTGATGCGGAGTGTCGACAACTTTATGGACGACAGTGCCATTACCGCGAAGGTAAAAACTGCGCTGATTGATGACAAAGAGATCAACAGTACCGATCTCTCGCTGTCCACCCAACGGGGAGTCGTTACCGTTGAGGGTTTTGTGACATCACGCCGGCAGATGGAGCGAGTAGATCACCTGGTCAGAAGCATCACCGGGGTGAAGCAAGTGATTAATCATCTGCACTTAAAGCCAGCGCAGCAAACGAATCTGAAGAGTTATGCCAGTGATACCGCGACAACCAGTGAGATTGTGGCCCGTTTACTGGCAAATAAGCAGGTCTCATCGAGGCATATCTCAGTCACTACGACACGGGGTACGGTTCTGCTGACCGGGGATGTCAGTAACCGTCAGCAAAAAAATAAGGCCGCTGAGATAGCCCGTAAGGTTTCCGGGGTCAGGGCGGTCAAAAACGAGTTATCTATCAGCAACTGACCCGGGTTCTCTGCGGAGGCTGCGGGAAAATTGAAGATAAATACGTGTTCTGAGTCTATGTCAGAACAAATTATAAGATGAGTTCTGTTAATGAAGGTAAGGAGATTACTATGTTTCGTTGGGGAATTATCTTTCTGGTGATTGCATTAATCGCGGCGGCACTGGGCTTTGGCGGACTGGCAGGTACAGCTGCCTGGGCAGCTAAAATTGTATTTATTGTCGGTATTATTCTGTTCCTTATCAGCCTGTTTACCGGCCGTAAACGGTTATAACGTTGTCCTGAGGCCACTCAGTTTACTGCCGGAAAGGATGCCGGCAGCGCTCCCGCCTGATACACTTCTCCGCACCGTCTGACGGCAATCCTGTCTTTTACAGCGCTTTCTGCCGCCGGCACTCTATTATGCTGCCCGGGAGAATGTTGTGCGTTTTATTGATACCCACTGTCACTTTGATTTCCCGCCATTTGCTGAGCATGAGGCTGAAGAGCTGATCCGTGCCCGTGATGCCGGGGTACAGGGGATAGTCATTCCTGCGGTGACGGCTTCCCGGTTTAGCCAGATTATCTCTCTCTGTGAACGTTTTCCTTCCCTCTGGTACGCACCCGGACTTCACCCGTTATGGATTGCAGAACATACCGCTGAGGATATCGATCGTCTGCAACAATGTCTGCAACAGGGCGGGGATAAACTGGTTGCGGTAGGCGAGGCCGGACTGGATTTTTATACGGCGGAACAGGTGGCACAGGCGGATAAACAACGCTCCCTGCTACAGAGTCAACTAACGCTGGCACGGCGCTATGACCTCCCGGTGATCCTTCATTCCCGACGTTCCCATGACCCGTTGGCTGCTTTACTGCGGAAGGCTGATCTTCCTGCCGGCGGGGTGATCCACGGTTTTTCGGGGAGCCTGCAACAGGCCAATGCATTTGTCCGGCTGGGGTTCGCTATCGGGGTGGGCGGCACGATCACCTATCCGCGTGCCCGAAAGACCCGTGAAACGATAGCTTCTCTGCCCCTCAGTGCCCTGGTGCTGGAAACCGATGCTCCGGATATGCCGGTTCACGGATCCCAGGGGCAACCCAACCGGCCTGAGCATGTGGTCACTATTCTGCAGTCGCTCGCGGAACTCCGTCCGGAGCCACCGGAGCAGTTGGCTGAAGTGCTATGGCAGAATGCCCTGCGTCTTTTCCCCCGGCTACATCCGCCCGAATCTGACGCGGATTAAGGTCAGTTTGTTACTTTTATAACATTTCTCGTTCCGCAAGCGACCCGACCCTCTGACGGTTTCTTTACCCCTTTAATGCCCTTTTTTGCGGTTTTTATCTGCTTTCTCCCGCAAGGATGGATTATTTGATCCGTCACGCAGTCCTGGCGGAGATTAATTGTTAGAATTATGACAAATGACGGTGCAGCTTTTTCCGCACCGCAGACCGGCTACTCTGCAGAGGAATAATGAATGACGGATATGACAACGATCGCCCGCCGGGCCCTCGGATTGATGGACCTCACCACACTGAACGATGACGATACCGATGAAAAAATCGTGGCCCTGTGCCGGCAGGCAAATTCTGCCGCCGGACAAACGGCGGCCATTTGTATCTACCCGCGTTTTGTTCCGCTGGCCCGCAAAGTCCTGCGTGAGCAGGGAACACCCGGTATCCGTATCGCTACCGTGACCAACTTTCCGCACGGAAACGATGATATCGATATCGCGGTAGCAGAAACCCGGGCAGCGATTGCCTATGGGGCTGATGAAGTCGATGTGGTCTTTCCCTGGAGAGCATTAAAACGCGGAGATCACCGTCTGGGGGCCAGCCTGGTCAGTGCCTGTAAAAAGTACTGTAGCGAAGCAAATGTGCTGCTGAAGGTCATTATTGAATCCGGGGAATTACAGGATCCTGCGCTGATCCGTCAGGCCTCTGAAATTGCCATCGAGGCCGGTGCTGATTTTATTAAAACCTCTACCGGAAAAGTGGCCGTCAATGCCACTCCCGAAGCTGCCCGAATTATGCTGGAAGTGATCCGGGATAAAGGTGTATCAGCGAGCGTCGGTTTTAAACCTGCCGGCGGCGTGCGTACTACGGGGGATGCTGCCGATTATCTGGCAATGGCTGCAGAGATCCTCGGCGACGACTGGGCGGATGCCCGTCATTTCCGTTTCGGCGCTTCCGGATTACTGAGCAGCTTACTGAAAAGCTGTGGTGTGGACACAGACACGCCGGCCGCCGGTTACTGACGCGGCGATTCATAAAAGCGGTATGACTGCCGCGGGCAGGTTATCCGTCCCCCCGGCGGGGACGGTATCAGGGAGTTCGGACTCTTCAGCACAGCGGGGAAGCACCATGTTTTTGCCACAGGAAATTATCCGTAAGAAACGTAACGGTCAACCTCTGACAGCGCAGGAAATCGGGGCCTTTATTCAGGGGATCACGGACGGTAGCATTGGCGGAGAGCAGATTGCTGCGCTGGCGATGGCTATCTGGTTTCGGGATATGACACTGCCGGAGCGCGTGGCTCTGACTCTGGCAATGCGGGATTCCGGCACCGTACTGAACTGGCAGGACCTGCATCTTAACGGCCCTGTGCTGGATAAACATTCGACCGGAGGGGTCGGGGATGTCACCTCTCTGATGCTGGGCCCGATGGTGGCGGCCTGCGGGGGGTATGTTCCGATGATATCCGGGCGTGGTCTGGGGCATACCGGCGGGACGCTGGATAAACTGGAAGCGATCCCCGGGCTGAATATCTTCCCCGACAATGATCGCTTCCGGCAAATTATTCGCGAAAATGGTGTCGCGATCATCGGTCAGACCCGGACGCTGGCACCCGCAGACCAGCGCTTTTACGCCACCCGGGATGTGACAGCAACGGTGGATTCTGTACCGCTGATCACGGCCTCTATTCTGGCGAAAAAACTGGCCGAAGGGCTGGACGCGCTGGTGATGGATGTTAAAGCCGGCAGCGGGGCATTTATGCCGGATCTTGCACAATCAGAGCAACTGGCCCGGTCAATTGTCGATGTGGCCAACGGTGCCGGCTGCCGGACGACTGCGTTACTGACGGATATGAGCCAGGTGCTGGCATCTTCGGCGGGTAATGCGCTTGAAGTGCGTGAAGCGGTTCGCTTCCTGACCGGCGAACACCGTAATCCCCGGTTACTTGAAGTGACAATGGCCCTGAGCAGTGAAATGCTGGTCAGTGGCGGATTAGCCGCTAACGATCAGCAGGCGCGGGCCAGGTTGCGACAGGTGCTGGACAACGGCCGGGCCGCTGAGGTTTTTGCTAAGATGGTGGCGGCTCAGGGCGGACCGGCTGACTTTGTCGAACGCTATGCGCATTATTTAACGGCAGCTCCGGTAATCAGACCGGTATTTGCCAGGGAGCCGGGGTTTGTCAGTGCGATGGATACCCGGGAGGCCGGGATGACTATCGTCCGGATGGGCGGCGGTCGTCAGCGTGCCGGTGAGAATATCGATTACCGGGTCGGCATCAGTGAGATTGTTGCCCTGGGCCAGCCGGTCGATGCGTACCACCCTTTGGCAATGGTGCATGCGGCGGATGAGCAGAGCTGGCAACAGGCGGCAGAGAGCCTGCAAGCCGCCATTTCGGTGACGCATCAACGGCCAAAAGAAATCCCTTTAATCTATCGCAGAATTTGCTGAATGGTTGCATACTGTTCTGATCAGTTTTTTTTCTCATGACATGAACGCACAGGAGGCGAGCATGAAACGTGCATTTATTATGGTGCTGGATTCCTTCGGGATCGGAGCCAGCAAAGATGCAGAGAAATTCGGTGACGCCGGTTCAGATACGCTGGGCCATATTGCACAGGCCTGCTACGACGGTAAGGCAGATCAGGGCAGACAAGGCCCGCTGCACTTACCGAATCTGACGGCGCTGGGTCTGGCGAAGGCCGCAGAGATATCAACAGGTAAAATCCCCGCAGGGATGGATGCTGATGCCACTATTCTCGGCGCTTATGCCAGTGCGGCGGAACTCTCTTCCGGGAAAGACACGCCGTCCGGGCATTGGGAGATCGCCGGGGTACCGGTACTGTTTGACTGGGGATACTTCAGTGAAACAGAAAACAGTTTTCCGCAGGAGTTACTGGACACACTGGTCGAACAGGCCGGGTTGCCGGGGTATCTGGGGAACTGCCATTCTTCAGGGACCGTGATCCTCGACAAGCTGGGTGAGGAGCATATGCGTACCGGTAAGCCTATCTTTTATACCTCGGCGGATTCGGTGTTCCAGATTGCCTGTCACGAAGAGACATTCGGTGTGGATCGGCTGTATGAGCTCTGCGAGATCGCCCGTAAGATCCTGACGGAGGGGGGCTACAACATCGGTCGTGTGATTGCCCGCCCGTTTATCGGTGCCAAAGCCGGTGAATTTGTCCGTACCGGTAACCGTCATGACCTCGCCGTCGAACCGCCTTCTGCCACCATGTTACAAAAGCTGGTGGAAGAGAAGGGCGGAGAGGTGATTTCGGTGGGTAAGATTGCCGATATTTATGCCCAGCAGGGAATTACCCGTAAGGTTAAAGCCACCGGACTGGATGCACTTTTCGATGCTACCCTGGCAGAGATGAAACAGGCCCCGGATAATTCGATTGTCTTCACCAATTTTGTTGACTTTGATTCCAGCTGGGGACACCGCCGTGATGTCGCCGGGTATGCCGGGGGGCTGGAACTCTTTGACCGCCGTCTGCCGGAGTTAATGGCGCTGGTGGGGGAAGGGGATATTTTGATCCTGACAGCAGACCATGGCTGTGACCCGACCTGGTCCGGCACAGATCATACCCGCGAGCATATCCCTGTATTGATCTACGGACCGCAGGTGAAGCCCGGCCCGTTGGGACAGCGCGAGACGTTTGCCGATATCGGGCAGACAATTGCGACCTATTTTGGTCTTTCAGCTATGGATTACGGGCGTAACATGCTGTAAAAAAGCCTCTTGTTTCTCATTTGCTGGCTGTCATGCCGGCAAATGACACGATTAAAAGGAAAAATAACATGGCAACACCTCATATTAATGCTGAAGCTGGTGATTTTGCAGACGTTGTGCTGATGCCGGGCGATCCTCTGCGTGCGAAATATATTGCTGAAACCTTCCTGCAGGATGCCCGTGAAGTGAACAATGTTCGCGGTATGCTGGGTTACACCGGGACTTACAAAGGTCGTCGGATTTCTGTGATGGGTCACGGTATGGGGATCCCTTCCTGCTCTATCTACGCGAAAGAGCTGATCACCGAATTCGGCGTTAAAACCATTATCCGTGTGGGTTCCTGCGGAGCGGTCCGTTCTGACGTTAACCTGCGTGATGTGGTAATCGGTATGGGTGCCTGTACGGATTCTAAAGTGAACCGTATGCGCTTCAAAGATCATGACTTTGCTGCGATTGCCGATTTCGATCTGGTTCGTCATGCGGTGGATGCCGCGAAAGCGCTGGGTGTTCATGCCCGCGTCGGTAACCTGTTCTCTGCCGATCTGTTCTATACCCCGGACCCGCAAATGTTCGACGTCATGGAAAAATACGGCATCCTGGGTGTGGAAATGGAAGCGGCCGGTATCTACGGTGTTGCGGCGGAGTTCGGTGCTAAGGCCCTGGCTATCTGTACCGTTTCAGATCATATCCGTACCGGCGAGCAGACGACGGCCGAAGAACGTCAGCTGACCTTCAATGATATGATCAACATCGCGCTGGAATCTGTGCTGGCCGCTGATCAGGCTTAAGATATCTCTTATTTAGCCCCGGCAACGCGAAGAGTTATTGCTTTTCGCGTTGTTCATTTCTTGTTACATTCTTCAACAAATGACACACTTTAATCTTTCCCGGATCAACTTGTCACTGGCACTGGCTGACTATCTCTCTATGATAGGCTGCTGGTGATAGCTCTCCCTGCAAACTATGTTATGTAATGAATCTGCGTAATTTCGAAATTGAAGAAAAACTATTTATTCGTCGTGCCATCACGGCGTTTGTTCTGGTAGCAGTATGCTTTGGCATCCTGGTATATAACCTCTATCGGCTGCAGATTTGTGAGCATAGTTATTACCAGACCCGATCAAACGATAATGACATCAAGATGATCCCGATCGCGCCTACGCGCGGGATGATCTACGATCGTAATGGCACGCCGCTGGTACGGAATATCACTCAGTATGACCTGACGGTGATCCCGTACAAAGAAACCGATCTTAAAGCGACTATCCAGGCGCTAACGCCCATCATCGGCCTGACGCCGGATGACGTGAACGATTTCTGGCATCGTCTTAAACAGACCAGCCGATACAAACCGATCATCATTAAAGATGAGCTAAGTGAAGAACAGATAGCGCGGTTTGCGGTGGATGAATATCGCTTCCCCGGGGTCAGCATCGATTCTTATCAGGATCGTCAGTACCCGTATGGCGCGGATTTAGCGCATGTCGTCGGTTATGTTTCTAAGATTAACGACAATGACTTCAAACGTCTGAATGCCGCAGGGATTGCTGAGAACTACGCGGCGGATCACAATATCGGTAAGCAGGGGATTGAAGGCTATTACGAATCCGTGCTTCACGGTCAGACCGGTTATCAGGAAGTGGAAGTGGATAACCATGGGCGTATCGTGCGTGTGCTGAGTGAACAGCCGCCGGTCGCCGGGAAAAATGTCTGGCTGACGCTGGATCTACCGTTGCAGCAATATATCGAAAGTCTGTTGACGGGACAGCGAGCGGCGGTGCTGGTGGAAGACCCGCACGATGGTTCTGTACTGGCGATGGTCTCGGCCCCCAGCTACGATCCTAACCCGTTTGTGAAAGGGATAAGCTATCAGGCTTATAAGAAGCTACTGGAGAATAAAGACCTGCCGTTGATTAACCGTGTGACCCAGGGGTTATACCCGCCGGCCTCCACGGTAAAACCTTATATGGCAATGTCTGCCTTGCTGAACGGGGTTATCACGCCGCAAACGACGTTCTTCGGTGCTCCGACCTGGACTTTACCGGGCACTGACAGACGATATCGTGACTGGAAAAAAACGGGTCACGGCATGCTGAATGTGACTAAAGCTATCGAAGAGTCGGCGGATACCTTCTTCTATCAGGTCGCTTATATGATGGGGATTGATCGTATTCATCATATGCTCAGCCAGTTTGGTTACGGGAAGCTGACCGGTATCGACTTGCATGAAGAATATAAAGGTCTGTTACCGAGCCGTGAGTGGAAAGAGAAAGTCCATAAGAAAGGCTGGTACCAGGGGGATACCATCTCTGTCGGTATCGGGCAGGGATACTGGATAGCAACGCCTATTCAGATGGTGAAAGCACTGGTGGCCTTACTGAACAACGGACGGGTGATCACTCCGCATCTGCTATACAAAGAGCAGCAGGGGAACGATGTCCTGATGTATCATCCTGCGGAAGCCGAGCCGCAGATAGGTGACCCGAATTCACCTTACTGGGCGCTGGTGCGTCGTGCCATGTTTGGTATGGCGAATGCACCTAACGGTACCGGGTATCGCTATTTCCACACCGCACCTTATGGTATTGCGGCAAAAAGCGGGACATCGCAGGTATTTAGTCTGAAACAAAACCAGATTTATAACGCGAAGATGATCCCGATACGGTTACGTGACCATATCTTCTATACGGCATTTGCACCGTTCAAGGACCCGAAGGTTGCTGTCGCATTGATCCTTGAGAACGGCGGTGTCGATGGGGTAACGGCAGCACCGTTAATGCGTAAGATTCTGGACCATATCATGCTGCCTGCAGACCAGGCGAATGTACCGGTCACTGATAAAGATAAAGGCGCCGTTCCTGCGGATATCCCCGGAATGGGAGATGCCGCGCCGGGTTCGGTGACCACCGACCAGTAAGGTCCGGACAGACAGAGGATAAGGCGCGGCCTCTGTCTGTTTTTACGGGAGTTGCGGAAAATTTCAGCGCATTGCTGTAAAAGTCAGCGGTCAGCGCACTTAAGAAGAAAAGTGATTGACGGAAAAGGGCGATTACGGTTTAATGCGCCCCGTTGCCCGAATAGCTCAGTCGGTAGAGCAGGGGATTGAAAATCCCCGTGTCCTTGGTTCGATTCCGAGTTCGGGCACCACTCTTTCTAAGGCCCCGCTGAAAAGCGGGGCTTTTTCGTTTCTGCTCCGGGGACCATTTATGGCCCTCGCCCGGGGGACCCTCTGTTACCCGGATGCTCTCTGCAGATATGGCTGTCCGGTGGCTATCTTATTGATTCCTGATGTTGAGCTGACAGCTCTGACTCTTTCTCTGTGTGACCTCTGGTCTGTTACGGTTGTATCCCGCTATCCCGCTATCCCGCTATCCCGCTGTTCCTGCTTTATCTTTCTCTTTTGCCGGTTCTCCTCCGGGCTTTGCCTGGTGTCTCCACGGAGTATTCAATATTGTTCAGGATACCGGCAAAGTTTATTCTGCCTCTGCCTCTGCCTCTGCCTCTGCCTCTGCCTCTGCCAGGGCCGGTATACAGCTACGAACGTTAACATACAGGTGAGGGCCCACAGGCAATGAATCCCTGTTATGAATCCCTGCATAAGACCGGGTCAGGGAGGACAGGATTCAGGATATTTGCGTAATACTTCCGGCATAGGGTCGCCAAAGGCATACCGTTCAACCCTGAACGAATAAGCCGGGCATAAATTATCTTACGAATTCATCATCACAGACGTCCATGCGTTAATTTCTGCCAGCATTGAGCCTGACAGGCTGCTGCCTGTCCGTTGGAAAATAATCCCCATCCTCACATTAAAATATTCCTGATCCAAAACTGAATCTTTCCCCTTACGCGGGTCTGGTTATTCACCGAGGTATCCACGTCGTGACCTCTGTCCGTTTTTATCTGCCAAAGACCATGCCCCTCTGAACAGGCAAAGAGAATGGATTTCTCCGGATCCCCGTCGTTATCGGCAACGCTGTGCACCGTTGATTGCCGCAGGACAACAAACTGCATTAAAGACGTTTAAAAGTAGTGTTCATCTCATCAATAAGGTCTGTCAGGTATACCCTCAGGATTGTCCGACAAAAATAATTATTACCCCTCTGCTCAGGCACTGCACCAGTATGTGGCAAAGATGCACTGAGTTATCTTAATTCCCCCATTAGCACTATGTTATTCACCATAAAAGTGATCTTTTTGCCTCTGTGTTACTGCTGTAAATTGTCCAACAAATAATGGGTACGATCGCTTGTTTTCGATCATTAGCAGGTGCTATGTTGGTTTTTCTTCTGAAAACTGGTGGACAATTTATACGGGGATCCTGGCAGGGGGGCTAATTTTTGATCGTGTCAGTCAGAATGTTGAGTGCTGTCGCCGGTGAGCAAGACAGAGGTTTCATCTTTACATCCTCAGACATCAAATGCAGAGAAACTATGATAACCAATGATTCAGTTAATAAATCCAGGCTCTCAGCTGCATTCTGCCTGCTTGATGAAAGTGGTCTGGTGCATGGAACTGATGAAGTACCGTCCGCTCTGGTCGAAAATATCTTAAATATCAGATACGGACTTGAAGGTGAATTGAGACGGTTATCTACCGAAAAGGATGACAGTTTTATTCTGATTTGTGATGGGCTTCATTACCTCGTAAAAATATCATCACCTGCCGAATCTCGCGGCGTCGTGGAAATGCAGTCGGCCATTATGAAGTGGCTTAATCACCATACTGTGGCGTGGGAAGTTCAGAACGTTATTTCGACTCTGGATGGTGAGAGCCTTGTTCCGGTTCATACAACATCTCTTCGCTATATGCGTGTATTGACCTATCTCTCAGGTGACATTCTGGCAACGGTTCCGGTTGACGAAGCTAAGCTCACCTTAACAGGACGCGCTGCCGGTGAGATTGATCTCGCATTACGCGGATTTGCTCATCAACATGATTTACGTCCTTTGGTCTGGGATCTTGCAAACATCCCCACACTGGCAATTCTGCAGGAAGAATTAACCGATGAAACTCATCGGGCTTTAGCCGCCGAAGCTTTTGAGCGATTTACACGTAATGTACTCCCCCTGATGGGAGAACTTGAAACCCAGGTAATACATGGAGATTTCAGCCCCTACAATATTTTAGTCTCTGCAGAATCAGCAGATTTTGTCAGCGGGATAATTGATTTTGGTGATGCCGTCCGGACGTGTGTGATATTCGAACCCGCGGTAAGTCTCTGTAATCTCCTGGGGCAATGGGCTGATGATCCCTGGGGAGCTTCTCTGGCTTATCTGCGGGGATATCTGTCGAGCTATAAAATGTCGCCAGCACATGCGGTGCTTATCGCTGATGCGGCCACTGCCCGTCTGGCATTACGTGCGGTGGTTTCTCAATGGAGGGCACAACGTCTCCCTGACCGCCGGGAATATATTGAATCTCATGCAAAACATGACTGGGACAACCTCGCGATGGCGCTGGCGACGCCCGTTTCAGATGTGCAGGTGCGCATCCATCACCTATCTGCAACGTCATCTTTCTGACCGGAGCAATGACCAATGACAACTCCAGAGTACGACACAAAAGTAAACCGGGCACTTGAAGTTTATCCCAATCGATTTGATCCCTCCCGGATGGATAATCTTGATCCACGTATACGTTCTATCGTGGAACGTCGAATGAGTATTCTGGGGCCGGGATATTCCCTCATCTATCGTAATCCGGTTGAATTTGTGGAAGGGCGGGGAGCTCATCTGTTTGATCGCGAAGGAAATGACTTTCTCGATGCGTATAACAATGTGGCATGCGTGGGTCATTCACATCCGCAGGTTGTCGAAGCCATCACTTCACAGATTAAGAAACTCAACACCAATAACCGATATGTACAGGAAAGTCTGGTTGATTATGCAGAACGTCTGGTCGCTACCTTCCCGGAGGAACTCTCCCGGGTAACGTTCGGCTGTTCAGGCTCGGAAGCTAACGACCTGGCCATTCGCGTAGCGAAATTCTACACCCGTAATCAGGGGATTATTGTCACCCGTAATGCCTATGATGGCATTACCAGTGAAGTCGCTTCCTTTTCTCCCGGTCTGGGGCCGACATCGCCTATCGGACCCAATGTTGTGCTTATTGAAGCCCCCGACCCTCGTGTCGCGGCTGCCGAAGGGCTTTCCATTGATGAGTATATGAGAAAGGAGATTAAGCGAGGGGTCTCTGAACTTGCCCGGCATGGCTTTGGGCTGGCAGCATTTGTGGCAGACTCCCTGTTCACCAGTGACGGAATTTTTGCTGACCCGGCGAGCTATCTGAAACCCATGATTGAAGAGGTTCATGCCGCCGGGGGGCTTTATATTGCCGATGAAGTGCAGTCAGGATTCGGCCGTTGCGGGGATACCATGTTGGGGTTTCAGCGTCATGGTATTATTCCGGATATCGTCACACTGGGTAAACCGATGGGTAATGGATTACCGCTATCGGGTACCGTTTTCCGCCCTGAGGTTGCGTACGAGTTTGGTCAGAATTTCAGGTATTTCAATACCTTTGCTGCCAGCCAGCTCCCCATCGCGGCGGGTGCGGCCGTTCTCGACGTGATCAGCAGCGAGAATTTATTGGAAAATGCCATTGTTCAGGGGGAGGCGTTGCGTAAGGGTCTGCATGAGATTGTTAAGAATTCTCCTTATGTGTCTGATATCAGAGGGGTCGGATTATATACCGGTGTTGAGATCGTTGCTGATCGGGATTCCGGAGCACCGGACAAACGACGTACTGAGCAATTTATTGATGAATTACGCGAAAGAAGGATCCTTATACGAAGCTGCGGGGGGGGGGGAGGGAAATGTCCTGAAAATTCGTCCTCCATTAGTCTTCAATTCATCGGATGTCACACATTTTCTTGAAACCTTCTCTGATATTGCAAAAAAGCTGCTCTGAATACGCGAGAGCCTTATCAGGGGACCGGTCATTACTATGCCCGGCCCCCTGATAATTCTGCAATCAGCGAAATGTATGGTAATGTGCTGTGAGTCTGGCTGTAGATCGTGGCTGCCTGAAAAGGAATCATCAGACAGTTACCGGAAAGGGAGTAGTAAACGAGCGGTTAACTTTTACTGCAATATTTTGCTATTTCCTTACTACAGAATGCACGTTGTGTTTTCTTTTTGAGCAATCACCAACATTAACATGTAGCTATATCATGGAAAATCATCTGCCATCATCTTTGTCTTCTGAAGAAATAAAATCCACCACATTAGAATCACTTGTCTTAACGATACGACAGCGGATCCTGAATGGTGAATTCGAACCTGGTTCATTTTTGCGTGACATCCGTATGGCAGAAGAGCATGGGGTATCCCGAACGACATTCAGAAGTGCGGCTCAGATTTTGGTCAGCCAGGGGCTGTTAGTACAAATTGTGAACCGGGGGTTCTGTGTACCAAAATTCGGCCCTAACGATATTGTTGATGTGACGCGACTTCGGGGCGTGTTAGAAGGCGAAGCGGTACGCATGATTACCTACAGTGGATTGATCCCTAAAGGTGCCCTCGATGCCATTGAAGTGATGCGTGCGGCTCCTGCGGGTGCATCTTCTGCTTATCTGAGTGCAGCCGACAGAGCTTTTCATCGTGCTATTATAGATGCCAGTCTGAGTCCCAGGTTACAAAAAAGTTATAGCGTTTTGGAAGGTGAGATTGAGTTACTTATGGTTCAGCGTAATGCCTTCTACGAGAATTCAAAAGAATTAGTGGCTGAACATGAGCATCTTATCCGTTGTCTTGAAACGCGTGTGTACGATATTGCCCGTGATGCATTTGTTGAGCACTGGGAGGATTTGAGCAAAAAATTATTATTACCGACGTGAAACTTCTTAAACTTATGGGATTTATCAAATTTCCGCGAAACAGTGAGCCGGAATTAGCCCCTACACATTCTTATTACCGTGAAAACTCCGTTAAACGTGCAGAATGCAATCCTGAAATTACTGAGATACCCTCGCAGAATTTCAAAATGAATGTGACGATCTTCTGATTACCTTATAAAGGGATAAAACAGAGTGGCTGTTCATTTTTTATCTCGCTGAACCTTCTCCGGCGATATGTGAATAAAAAGAAATATGGGGCAGAGAAATGAGCTATCAGGTGCGGGGATGTATAATGATGAGTACAATCAGGGACGAGCCACTGTCGTTTGTACCAACCCCCCGGAATACGCTCTGAATAAAAATATCCGTCTGGTTGAATGCATAAATAAATATCTGAGAACAGACCACAATAAAAAACGCTGAGCGTATATAATATCCCTACCGATAAGAATGACTGCGCCTCCTTTATTTTAAAAGCGGGAACAGCAAAATACACGATGATAACTGCCAGATTCATGTGTCGCAGCAGTATTACTGACTTTTCAGCGGCAGAAGAAGCCTGCGCTATCTGCAACGTATTTCTGATACCGAGATCGTTCATGAACCGGAACGTACTTCCTGCTTATGGCTTTTAGCCGATGGCGTGTCAAAGTCCGGCTTACGCTAAACATTACCCGGAGTCCGGGGCCGAAAGAGTGGCAGTAATAATATTATTTTTCATCGTCTTTTCTCAAATGTCTGTTAAGAAGATTGTGATCGGCAGGCGTTAAAGTTGGAATTTTCGGTAAGATGTTCGCAGCCACTGACCTGCGCAGTATGCCGAAAACTATAAATTTCCTTCCCGGACAATGGCTTTACAAAAAATAATGACCAGCCATCTTGATCGGAACACTCCATTAGCATTACTGTATATTTATACAGTAAAAATCTGAGAGACCGATCATGACGTTCTATCTGCCTGCAGAGCTGCATACCATGCAGGATCTGCCCTTTTTTATCAGTCGTGTCCCTTGCGGTTTTCCGTCGCCGGCACAGGACTATGTTGAACAGCGTATCGATCTTAATCAGTTACTGATTCGGCATCCCGGTGCCACCTATTTTGTGCGGGTCAGTGGCGATTCTATGACTGAAGGCGGGATCGATGACGGCGATATGCTGATTGTCGACAGTTCACTGAAGGCAGGGCATGGCGATATTGTGGTGGCCGCGGTGGCGGGGGAGTTTACCGTTAAGCAGCTGATGCTGAGACCTTCTCTGCATCTGCGACCGATGAATATCGCCCATTCCGTGATAACAATTGCTGATGCTGATCAGTTTGAGATCTTCGGGGTGGTAAAACACGTAGTCAAAACGTTGGGTCAGTAATGTTTGCGCTGGTGGATGTGAATTCATTTTATGCGTCGTGTGAAACCGTGTTCCGCCCGGATTTAAAAGGGAAACCGGTGGTCGTCCTGAGTAATAACGATGGCTGTGTTATTGCGCGTTCAGCCGAAGCGAAGCAACTGGACATCAGTATGGGGGAACCTTATTTCCGGCTAAAAAACCTTCTGCGCGAGCATCGGGTCAGTGTGTTCAGTTCAAACTATGCTTTATACGCAGATATGAGTCAGCGTGTGATGAGCACGCTGGAAGCACTGGCACCGGCAGTAGAAATTTATTCCATCGATGAAGCATTTATGGACCTCACCGGCGTCCGTCATTGCCGGAACCTGGAAGCCTTTGGTCGCGAAGTCCGTGAGCGTGTGCTGCGTGATACGCATCTGACGGTCGGGGTCGGAATAGCCCCGACAAAGACTCTGGCCAAACTCGCCAATCATGCGGCGAAAACCTGGCGAAAAACCGGCGGGGTGGTTGATCTGTCGAATGCCGAACGTCAGCGTAAACTGATGGCCCTGACACCGGTGGCCGAAGTCTGGGGAGTGGGGCGGCGTATCAGTAAGAAACTGAATATGATGGGGATTCTTACGGCCAGAGATTTATCGGAGCAGAGTACCTGGGTTATCAGAAAACACTTCAATGTGGTGCTGGAACGAACGGTGAGGGAACTGCGGGGCGAACCCTGTCTTGAACTGGAAGAATTTGCCCCGGTGAAACAACAGATCGTCTGCTCCCGTTCATTCTCCGGACGGATCACTGAATATACGTCGATGCGTGAGGCTATATGTAATTATGCGGTGCGGGCTGGAGAAAAGCTGCGTGGCGAGCGGCAATATTGTCGTCAGGTGGGGGTATTTCTGCGTACCAGCCCGCATGCACAGGACGAGGTATTCTACGGTAACCAGGCCTCGGTGAAACTGCTGACACCTTCTCATGATAGCCGGGATATTATTCGCGCCGCTATGACCGCACTGGATAGCATCTGGCAGGACGGGCCACGGTATATGAAGGCCGGAGTCATGCTGGGGGATTTTTTCAGTCAGGGCATTTCGCAGCTCAATCTGTTTGATGACTATAAGCCGCGGGCGGACAGTGAATCACTGATGCGGGTGATTGATGGCGTTAATCAAAGCGGAAAAGGACAGCTATGGTTTGCCGGCCAGGGCGTAGAAAAGCGCTGGGCAATGAAACGCGATATGTTGTCACCCTGCTATACCACCCGCTACAGCGATCTGCCTGTGGTCCGGTAAGGCGGTTACCTCCTCTCACCCTGTTATCACGGGGACCGCACCTCTGTCCCTGCCTATAAGCCCTGCAAAAGTTTATACATTGTTTACCAGGATATCTTTAATTAACCTCGCCGGTAATGTGCCTCCGGCGGGGCATTCAGTGTGCCTGCTCTCCGGCGATATCCGGAACGAGGGCCTTCTGATGGGGAGCTTACCGGAGGAGAGTAAGGGGAAGCTGTTGCCCTTTATGGTAATGATACTAATTCTCATTATTATTTACATTTCTTAATTTGTTCGTACAATAGGCAATATCTGCCGGTGTAATAAAATGTTACATGGAGCATTCTGTTTGCAGTCATCGGCGAGGGTGAAGCATTTTGATCAACAAATGGAATCGATGATAATGACAAAACTTCGCGTAAAACCGTTCGCAGTGATACTGACAACGGCATTTTTCCCCGGGATGGCAGAGGCTACCGATAAAGAAACACTGGTAGTCACTGCGACGGGTTTTGAACAGAAAATTCAGAATGCCCCGGCCTCCATCTCTGTGATCAGCAGAGAGCAAATCGAAGACAAAGCCTACCGAGATATTACCGATGCATTAAAAGATGTGCCCGGCGTGGTCGTTACCGGCGGGGGCAGCAGCAGCGATATCAGTATCCGCGGAATGTCCTCACAGTACACCCTGTTTCTGGTCGACGGGAGGCGGGTGAGTACACGGGCAACCCGGCCTAACAGTGATAATGCCGGTATTGAACAAGGCTGGTTACCTCCGCTGGAATCGATAGAACGGATAGAGGTGATCCGCGGCCCTATGTCTTCGCTGTACGGTTCGGATGCGATGGGAGGGGTCATTAATGTGATCACCAAAAAAACGTATAACCGTGGGAAATGGCTGGGGTCACTGCATACGGAAGCAACTTTTCAGCAGCATCGCCGCTCCGGAGATCTTTATCAGACCGATACTTATGTTTCCGGCCCGCTGATTGACGGGCTGCTGGGCATGAAACTCAGCGGGTTACTCTCCCGTCGCCAGGAAGACAGAAGAGTCAATGGCTATAACGAGCAACGGATGCGTAACGGTGCCGCCACGTTCACCCTGACACCCGATGACAGAAACAGTATCGATGTGGATATAGCCAGAGAATTGCAGGACAGAAACAGTACGCCCGGAAAATCTCAGGCGGCAGAGAGCTGCCGGGGAACCGTCTGTACGCCGAACAGCCGTAGTGAAAACCGCTATGAGCACACCACTTATGCGCTGACACATCGTGGATATTATGACGCAGTGAATACCAGCAGCTATCTGCAACGGGAGGAAACGAATAACCCCGGCCGCGCGATGAAATCCTACAACACGACGCTGAATACACAAGGCCAATGGCTGCTGGATGAACACTCAATAACGCTGGGTGGACAGTATGGTTATGAAACGCTGCACGATGACGGAAACCAGTTAGAAGCTGCTGCGGGCCTGAATAAACTGACACGCTGGAGCTGGGCCGTTTTTGCAGAAGATGAGTGGGCAATGACCCAAAGTTTCTCGCTGACCGGCGGAATACGGATGGATAAAGACCAGAATTATGGAACACACTGGACCCCGCGGGGATATGGTGTCTGGCACCTGAGTGATCAATGGACAGTCAAAGGTGGTGTTTCTGCGGGCTATCGCTCGCCGGATCTGCGCCAGTCCTCCGCCAGCTGGGGGCAGATGACCGGGGGAGGCCGCTCAAACGGAATTATTGTCGGGAATCCTGATCTGAAACCCGAGAAGAGCCTGAGCGAAGAAATCGCGTTGCTATGGGATAACGGTAAGCAACTGAATGCCGGCTTAACCCTGTTTAACACCGACTTTAAACATAAGATCACCGAAGTTCGCCGGTGTAATAGCAGTGCCGACCCCGCCTGTACTATCGGTAATACGCATTACGATTTTGTCAGTGACCGGGTCAATGTTGATAAAGCAAACCTGCGTGGTGCAGAGGCGACGCTGGGATGGAAACCGGCAGATGACTGGAAACTGACCGGTAACTATACCTATACCGATTCCGAGCAGAAGAGCGGACAGTTTTCCGGTAAGCCACTGAATAAGATGCCAAAACATATGATCAATCTGACACTGAACTGGCAAACGACCCGGGATCTGTCGGTATGGGGCCGGATCAACTTCCGGAGCAGAACGTCAGAGTATCTGAGCCGCACCAGTATGGCGCAGGGTACCCCGTCCTACAGCTTCGTTGATGCCGGGGTAAACTACCCGGTCACTAAATCGTTATCTCTGCTTGCCGGTATCTATAACCTGCTGGATAAAACGGTCAGCTATGACGATTATTCATCGACATTAGACGGACGTCGTTATTACCTGGGGGCGAATTATAATTTCTGAACGTACCGGCCACACAATGTGTGGCCGGTGTTAACCGCTTCCCTCTCTTCACTTTCCCCGCCCGCAGTTACCCGAAAATTACCCCCTCCTGTGAATTATGAAATTTTAATAAATGATTTTTATTAAGAATGATTCCATAAATAGTAACTTTTGTGTGAATTATTAACAGTAGCTGAAAGTTTCACTCTGTTGATATTGGTCCTGATGATTAATTATTTTAAAGATTAAAAGCGGTGTTGAAAGTGGAAATAAACACTTTGAAGGAATTGATAAACGATCTTTTTATTTTAAATTAAAAAAATAAATAGGATTAATGTTCGCATTTTTATAGTATTCTGATATTTTATAGCGACATGGTGATTTTGTGTGGTTGTTAAAGCTATTTTTCATGTTTTACATGGCATTAAAAAACAAGTACCATCTCCGCAGACAGCAGATAAAGATTAAAATGTATATTTTCAGAACTGGCGACAGTAACCACCAGAAGACAGAACAGGTATGGGGGATTATTTCATCTTACACACCTGTGGCGGAATACCTGGCAGAGTCATTGAGCTATCTCCCGGCAGGAATGATCGGCCCGGAAATATTTCCCTGTCGGTAATATAACAAAGCGTAAGTATGATTTTTAGTTAATTTATCTAGGACTAATAAACTATTTCCATAAGTGATTTTTACTCTTTTTACATAAGTAATAATCACTATCAAACTGCGTAACTGAGCTATGGAAAAAAATAATATTGGGAATATGACCCGGGGCTGGTTTGTCGGTCCTTTTGAACCGTCAGTATTCCGTACCAGTAATATGGAAGTTGCCGTGAAATATTATCGGGCCGGTGATCATGAAGCCGCGCATTATCATAAGGTTGCGACAGAAATCACCGTGATTGTATCCGGTGCTGTCAGAATGTCAGACCAGTATTATTATCGTGGCGATATTATTACTATCGAACCCGGGCAGATAACAGATTTTTATGCTGTTGAGGATAGCGTGATCACGGTGGTGAAAATTCCCGGAGCGAACAATGATAAATACATTGCAGAGGAAATAATATGATCAATATTATTATCCCGATGGCAGGTCGGGGCAGCCGCTTTTCGGTGGCCGGGTATAACGATCCTAAGCCATTGATCCGTATCGGTGACAAGAGAATGATTGAAGTCGTCGTTAATAATCTTCGTCCCTGCAGACCGCATCGTTTTATTTTTGTTTGTCAGGAAGAACATATCGCCGGGTATGGTCTGGTTCCGTTACTGGAAAATATCGCGCCGGGTTCAGTGGTCGTCCCGATACAGGGAATTACCGGAGGGGCCGCGTGTACCGTATTAGCCGCAAGTGCCTATATTGATAACGACCAGCCACTAATGATTGCTAACTCAGACCAATGGGTCGATACCTGCATTGATGACTATCTGAAAAAAATGGATGAACAGTCGCTGGATGGTCTGATCATGACAATGACGGCCAGTGATAACAAATGGTCTTATGTGCAGTGTGATGAGCAGGGATGGGTACAACGGGTTGTCGAAAAACAGGTGGTTTCTGACGAAGCGACTGTCGGAATTTATAACTATCGTCGTGGCCGCGATTTCTGTCATTTCGCCCGGCAGATGGTGCGTAATAATGATCTTAGCCACGGAGAGTTTTATGTCGCGCCTGTCTACAACTATCTGCTGCAAAATAATAGCGGTTGCCGTATCGGTATCATGAATATTGGTACGGAGCTGCATGGCATGTATGGGCTGGGTACTCCGCAAGACCTGCAAAATTTTTCCCGGTTACCGATAGCCAGACAGGCGATTACCTTCTGACATGAATGCCACAGGGTGACTATTCCCGTGAAAATTATTCATTATTTACATGAGCGTAAACTCAGGGCGCGCCCGCTGAATCGGCCCTATACCCGGGCCTCACTGGAAATTGATGATACAGACCAGCTGACGGTCATTAGCTTTTCAGACTGTCATGACCGGCCGGCAGATGAAACGCATATCGTTAATGGCTGTTCACGGTTTTTTATCGCGGATCTTCAGGATGTTGCCCTGGTGAACGTACAGAATGATTCGGCCTTTTATGCGCATATGCTGTGGGATATCACCCATCAGATGCCGGCAGGCGGCAAGCTGTATATCCGGGAGACTATCGCGTGCGAAACACTGCTGGAACGGAGTTACTACCGTGATGCCTTTGAAGAAATTACCGGGGCCGGGGCGGACGTTCGGGTATATCTGAAACGGAGACCTCTGGCGGCCTCGCGGGATAAAGGGCTGACCCAATGGAGCTTTTGTATTCCGGTGGGTCCGGAAGAACCGACATTTATTAATGCCTGTGTCGAACGTATCCTGCAGCTGGATATTGCAGAAAAAGAGATCATTCTGTGTGGTACACCGCATCCGGACTTCCGTTTTTTTAAGCAGGTAAGGATCGTAGGGCAGGATATACCTGCTCCGCCGGTACATATCACCCGTAAAAAGAATGTACTGGTGCAGGCAGCCAGGTATCCGAATCTCTGTATCCTGCATGATCGTGTTTTACTGGCACGAAATTTTTATCAGGCGGTTCAGCGCTTCGGAGATGACTACCCGATGACCGGGTTTCAGTCATTTTATTTTACTGATCAGTATAATTTGATCCCAAGAAAATACTCTGATTTCAATACAATAGAGCAGGATTTGACGAAAGAGCTGTCAATCACAGGGGTGACACAGAAAGACACGTCTCTCATCAGTAAGCTGTTTTATTGTTATCAGCATCCGGCCAGAAGCCAGTTCGGTCACGATTATCTGACCGGCAGTTTGTATCTCTGCAAAAAATCCGTCTGGCAGCATGCACCGCAGAATGAGCAGCTTTACTGGAACGATTATGAGGATATTGAACAGGGCATACGCTGCAGTTACGAAGGTATCCCGACCATTATTAATCCCTGGTCGATCACGCAGAGTATGAATGCCCGCTCCGTGATCCACTATTACGGGTATGTTGCCGTAAAAGATTATCGGGGGAGCAAAAAAATGAGTCGTTGCTGCCTGGAAATGTTGCCTTTTATTCCGAAAAAACCGTTGTTCCGGCTGTCGGACGAACAGGCGAGAAACTTTATTTATCATTTTGCGAATAAATACGGTGCTTCAAAGGAAACATTACTTTGTATCTCTTCCTCCGCGATGAGCGGGCTGGGTCGTTTTTTACTGATAAAAAGAGTGATTAAAGAGATTAAAGTCAGGCTTGACGAAACCAGTGAGTTTCTGCGTGATTTCAGTCGCTGGATATTATGTGAGGATATGGCCCCGAATGAACTGGTGAGGGTTACCCGGGTCATGAACTCCTCAGCCAGCCCGGCGACGAAAAAGAGTATGCTGGTGGGGTGTTTTATTCTGAATAACCAGTTATCCCATTCCTGGTTTTTTTCGCCATTTTACAAAAAGAATGATGACTGGTTTATCAGAAAGCGTCGGATAATTAGCATAAATAATTTTATATCAGCATGTTACCTGAAATATTTTTATCGCGGAGCCTATTTCCCGATGTCGCTGCGGGAAGTGGCCAGGTTACTGAACGACAGCACGCCGTACCAGAGTGAACGGGGAAGTAATGGAACTGAATGTCGAAGGGATCACTGAAGAGGAATATGGCCTGTGGCTCAACGGCTTTCCGCAATCTGTTATACCGGTCATGGATGAAAGCGAATGCCAGGTGATTCAGATGGGGTTCGATCTGGAACGGGTAAAAAATTTCGCTATCAGTCCCGGTAAGCTCAGATATACCCTTTTTGTTAAAGTCAGTAATGACAAAGAATATGATATTTACCGGGAACATCTGATTACGCTGGTGAAAATACTGATTATGGATACCTCTGCACAGTGTCAGTGTGTCACCGTCTTTATCGTCTCGGCCCGCTATGAAGATTATAAAAATGAGCTTTGCTCATTTTTTACGACGAGTACCAGTTATTTACGTATTAATCACTTTGGCGAAAGACAAGTACTGTTAACTAATTTTTCTATGGCATTTTTGGGTGTGAGTGTGACAGAGTTTTTTATTAAGTCGGGGAAATGGTTAACCAGAAAGGTAAAAACGCTCAGGAACAATTAATGAGACCGTTAAGTATTATTTTTCAGGGCGCAGTCATTCATAAAAACAGACTCTGTTGTGATGTTATCGAAAACATAGCAATTACACGCCATCACTTTCCGGAAGATGAAATTATCCTGTCGACCTGGAAGATGTCTGTACCGTTACGCCAGCGATTGCAGGAGTCATTGAAACCACTGCAGATAGTCATTATTGAAAATGAAGATCCGGGTCCGCTGGTGTACCGGGAAGGGGAAGCGCACTGGGTAACCAACATTAACCGGATGATTATTTCTTCCCGCGAGGGAATCGGGCGGGCTACCCATACCGAGGTGATTAAGTTACGTACAGACTCAAGGCTTTATAATCGTAATATTACGTATTTTTTACGACACCGGAATGAGGAAGAACAGTTATACCCGCGGGATCAGGCTTACAGTCTTTTTCGTCAGCGAGTCATTAATGGCAATCTTTTTGCTCGAAATGCGAGGGGATATATGCCTTATCTCTTCCATCCGGGCGATATCCTGCTGGCGGGAAATAAACAGGATTTATTCGCTCTGTTTGATATCCCTCTGGCAGATGAATCAATCTTTGAAGTGTGTTTCTGTTTTTCTGTTTTTAGTCTGATGCGTTATGTGCCTGAACAATATCTCTGGGTGAAGTATATAGAGAAGATGACCGGGGTGAGCGAGTTTCCGGGGAACCGGTTTTCTTCAGAAAAACTGAAAGTGACTTCGGAGAAGTTTTATATCAATAATTTCGTCCCTTACTCCAGCGAGGTTCTGGGTTTTTTATGGAATAAATACAGTGAGGTTTATAAAAACAAAGGGTTATCGAGTATTTATACAACATCTGACTGGGTGATGTTACATCATCAACAGTCGATGGCAGTGAGTGCTGGTTTAAGGTTGAGTCAAAAGGCAGGCTCAGCGTGGATATTTATCCTGCGTACTATTTTATGGGTTAAGTTCTCCCCGCTGCATATTTCATTTATCCGCCGGCTGGCCATAAAGATGTTCAGCCGGCGGACCTGAATGCCTGCTCATCAAAGGGAAGGGATGAGGGAGGAAGATGCATATTTTATCACACCGGGGATGGTGGCGTACCGCAGCAGAGAGAAACAGCCTGCAGGCATTTCGCCGATCATTCGCCGCAGGATACGGCACCGAAACGGATATCCGGGATTATTGCGGAGAGCTGGTAATTTCTCATGATATTCCACACCAGGGATGTCTTTTACTGAGAGATTTTTTTGAGTTATTTGTCAGTTACGATCCGTTACTCCCCCTGGCCTTAAATATAAAAAGTGATGGCCTTGCCGGGACATTAAAGACGCTATTGCTGGAATACAGGATTAGTAACTATTTCTGTTTTGATATGTCGGTCCCGGACATGCTGAATTATATCGCCGCCGGGGTCAATGTGTTTGCAAGGATCAGTGAATTTGAGTGTGAAAATCCCTTACTGAGTCAGGTACAGGGGATTTGGCTGGATAATTTTTCTGATGGCCAGTGTGACGGAGAAAGAGTACAGCGGCTGATCGCCACAGGACTAGCGGTCTGTTGCGTATCACCGGAGCTGCATCAGCAGAATCCTGAAGGTTACTGGCAGCAACTCCGCAGGGTCAAGGGAGGGGGGCTGGTCACCGACGCTCTGATGTTATGTACCGATGTGCCGGATCAGGCACGGGAGGTTCTCTATGCACAGTAAAATCAACGCCGTCATTTTTGACATGGATGGTGTGCTGATTGATGCCAGAGACTGGCATTACGAGGCGTTGAATCAGGCGCTGGCCCTGTTCGGGATGGCGATCGCCCGGCATGATCACTTGTCAAAATTTGACGGTCTTCCGACACGCGACAAACTGGCTATCCTGAGTGCTGAAAATGGATTCCCGACAGCATTACACGGTTTTATTAATCAGCTAAAACAGAAATATACCCTGGATATCGTTTTCCGCCACTGCCGGCCCGTATTCCAGCATGAATTCGCGTTATCCCGTTTGCGTAATGAGGGCTATCGCCTGGCGGTGGCATCCAATTCTATCCGGGACAGTATCGAAATTATGCTGAGCAGGGCCAACCTGCTGGATAAACTGGAGTTTTTTCTTTCTAACCAGGATGTCCTTCATGGAAAGCCGTCTCCGGAAATCTACCAGAAAGCTATCGCCAGGCTTGAATTAACCCCCGCGCAGTGTCTGGTAATAGAAGACAATGAAAACGGTTTGCGGGCAGCCAGAGAGAGTGGTGCCTGGGTCATGAAGGTGGAGAGCGTGAATGACGTGAATTACACCAATATCAGGCAGTTTATCGATAGGGTTGAGGGGCAAAAAGAATGATCACCGTCATTACCTCCCTGGGAGGACAATCACTGTATGAGATGAGTTCTGAGTTTTCTTATCCGAAGATCCTGAATGAGATAAATAATAAAACCTTATTTGAATACTCTCAGGAAATCATCAGCCACCTGCCTGCCGATGTCAGACGCATTTTTCTGCTGCCAAAAGAAAAAGATGACGAGTATCAGCTCTCACCCATGATCTCGGTTGCCAGTCACGGAAGGGGGGAAATACTGCATATACAGGGGGATACCGGAGGTGCAGTCTGCAGTTGCTTACTGGCCATCGATAAGATCGACCCGGAAGATGAAGTGATCGTTATCTCTGCCGATCAATATATCCGCGCCGATCTGACGGAAATTATCGATCACTTCAGATCGCAGTCGGCGGATGCCGGTGTACTGACATTTACCTCGTTACACCCGAAATGGGCATTTATCAGAAAGCAGGCGGATGGGCGGATCACGGAAGTGGCAGAAAAGAGAACCATCAGCCGTGAGGCCATCGCCGGATTTTATTACTTCAGGAAAGGGCATTTTTTTATGCAGGCGGCTCAACGCTGCATTCTGAAAGGGGCGACGGTCAACGGACAATATTATTTATCCGGTTGTCTGAATGAGATGATTTTAGAGAATAAAAAAATTATTGGCTGGCCTCTGGAGGAAGGAAGTTATCATAATTTTTATGATAACCATGCTATCAAAGCCTTTGCTTCATCATTCCGGGAGAATAAGCCTCTGTTACCCGCGGGATTCTGCTATTCGGATATATTCGGGATGAAAACTATCCGTCATCCGGAGGCGGTTTTTGATGCCGGAGTGACGTTACAGGATAATGGACGCAGTTACTCCGGGAGTATGGCTGTCTCTGACTATCTTATCCATTTAATAGGAAGTGCGGAAAAAATATCAATCGAATTACAGTCCCCCGTGAGTGAAGGGAATAAAGTGATTATGCTTTATTCTTTATATCATGGTGATGTTTGTTCGCAATTCCTGGATGTTATTGCGCTTTCTCATTACGGTAAAATACAGTCTGTTCAGCACTCATTACTTAATTAATTACGGGTTAAATATTGCTGTTAATTCAGGATGATTTTTATTTAAATAAGGATGTTTAATGAAACGTGTACTCCATGCAGTCATTGTCTCTGTCTGTTTATCCGGCGCACTGCCCGCAGAGGCTTTTGACAAAATTTATACCTTTGGTGACAGTATCAGCGACGGCGGATTCGCCGGCAACGATACCCGTTTTATCTCCGGCTACACCAGTAAACTCTATTCAGAGATTATTTCCGGGGCTTATACCGGGCTGGAACTGCTTCCTTATACTCAGGGAGGTACAAACTACGCGCAGGCGGGTTCCACGGCCGGGTTTACCCTGTTACCGCTGTATAAAACCGCCTGGCAAATTGAAGATTATCTCGCAAGCCACCAACAGCAGGCAGATAAGAACGGATTATATTTTTTATGGATTGGCGGAAATGATATTTCGTTCAATGTGGAGAGTACGCTACTGAAGTTTAATTTTGGTGCACTGCTTGACCAGGGGAAGCATTATTTATTATCCGATGCGCCGGCAAATGTCGTAAGCCAGGCAAAAACGTTGCTTGATGCCGGGGCCGGGATGCTGGTGGTTCCTAATCTTCCGAATGCAGGGATGAGTCCCTGGACCGGGACGGCTCTGTTCGGGTTTGCTCAGGCGTTTCTGGGCGGTAACCTGTTTGATTTGTTCGAACTGTATGCCATCCAGGATACTTATCTGCGCTCTCTGGGATCGATTCAGGGGGAAGAGGCGCGTCAGTCCGCGGTTATCGATTCGCTGGCGGATGTGCTGGCCAGCAAAGGGATCACTGTGCCCCGTGAAATTACGGCCAGTGTTTTTCGCTGGTTTCTCAATACAGAAAATATGCTTACCGAACAGTTTAATTATGATGTGGAGCAGGGGCTATCGCAGCTAAACGGTAATATTGTTTACGCGGATATCAATCGTTTATTTAATGAGATTATCGAGTCTCCGAAAACCTATGGCTTCGATAATATCCTGGTGCCGATCTGTCCTATCGGTATCGGGGCACCGAGATGTAATGAGGATACGGTT
Source organism: Tatumella terrea (assembly GCF_039523755.1). Taxonomy (NCBI): domain Bacteria; kingdom Pseudomonadati; phylum Pseudomonadota; class Gammaproteobacteria; order Enterobacterales; family Erwiniaceae; genus Tatumella; species Tatumella terrea. The sequence goes on from NZ_BAAAFX010000013.1 coordinate 104,693, forward strand.
AATTTTCATAACGACCAGGTGTACCTTTTTTCTGACTGGTTTCACCCAAGTCCGGTGGCCCATGAAGTTCTGGCTCAGTACATGATGTCAATTGTTGATGCACCTCTGCTGGTCAGCAGCCTGCAACAGGGAATACTGAATGTTCAGTCAGACAGGCGCCTGTATATGGATGGGCAGTTGCAGACACTCCGGGCATCGGAAACCGGAGAGAAAGCCACGGTATTCGGTGGATACAGCGGCAAATACGCGAAAGTTCGCGACAATATCTCCTCGTTTAACGGCCATGGGCTTGCCAGTAATGCATTGCTGGGGTTCGCCATACAGCCGGTAAAAGGTTTGCTGGTGGGGGGAACCTACAGCACCGGCTATAACCGTTATCAGTCAGCATCCCTGTTCAAATATAACTATGGCAGCACCATTATGGGGGCCTTCAGCCAGCTGAAACTGGCTAACGGACTCTGGGGGAACGTGGACCTGAGTAGCGGCAGCGTCAATTTCCACAACATTACGCGGCAGATCCGGCTGGGCAGTGCGCTGAGAAATGAAAAAGGCAATAGCCGCGGACGGTTCAGCGGTGTTGCTGTGAATACCGGCTATGATTTCCGGCTTACCCGTTATCTGACGACGGGGCCGGTACTGGGGTATAGCTATGATCGTGCACGCATCGATGGCTACCATGAACAAGCGGACAGCAGTACTTCAATGCGGTTTGGCGGGCAGCATGTTAATCGTCGTCAGTATACTGCCGGATGGCGTATCGAGGCGAAGGGACTGCGGGTTAACCCTTACCTTGAACTGGCCTATCGGCATGAAAATATTTCGGCAACCCCCGGCATCACTGCTGCTCTGAAGAGTACCGGGACATCGTTTTACCGTGCAGATGCCGGAAAAACGACGACCAAATGGCTGGAGACCCGGCTTGGGATGAATTCCGCCCTGACTAAAAATCTTGGGGTACAGGCGGTCGTCAACCTCAGTAGCGGAAACGGCGGAAACACCAGTATCAACTATGCCACGGGTCTGAATTATTCATTCTGAGTCCTTACCGGGGCAGGCGGAGCGGCAACACCACGACAGTCCGCCCCGGTTACTCGTTTGAAATTATCAGCACCCCGGGTCTGATCACAGACAGAGGTCAGTCATGTCCTGCGAAAGTAACAAAACACAGATAGAAATGATCCAGATATACCGTGCGATAGCCGCGCTGGCAGTGATTATTTATCACTACAGCTGGTTTGCTTTCCCGCTGGGACAGACATTTTTACGCAGAGGGTATCTGGGGGTGGATATCTTCTTTATGGTCAGCGGATTTCTGGCGTGGACAACGACACGCTATTTACCCTCCGGATGGCGCAGCAGTGCGACATATCTGCTGCGGCGAGGCTTCAGGATTATTCCTGCCTATGCGCTTATTACCTTAGGCTATGTCGTCTTTTTTTATTATTATTCCCCGCGGCCGGGGCTGGGATTACATGCGCTGAAGTCATTGCTGTTTATTCCGTTAAATGGCGGGGGTTCACCGTCTTATGGCCTTCCGTTACTTGATAATGGCTGGACGCTGAATTACGAGTTTTTTTTTATCTTCTGGTAGCGCTGACGCTGTTTTTATCCCGCTACCGGTATTGCACCCTGATGATGATTTTAATCGCTTGTATGACGCTGCTGCCTCGGGAAGTCATACTGTCACAGCAGAACAACGATCCCCGCTTTTACTGGCAGTATCTCTGCATGATCAGTGATACGATCAATATAGACTTTCTTGCAGGGATCCTGGCCGCGATGCTCTATCAGAAAATGTCTGCACGGGCAGGTATTCCGCAGTGGTTAATGATGCTGGCGTCTGTGATTTATTTTTTGGGTGCCGTCGGCTGGTTATATAAACCGTTCGGAGAACTCGGGAATAATCATACCAGTATAATGCTGTTACCTTGCCTGCTGGTTTTTTTAGCCGGACTTAAACTGAGTAAGGTGAAGAAAATAAGTTATCCCGGCTGGTTACTTTTTACAGGAAAAATATCTTACTCTCTCTATCTTCTGCATATGGTCGTTATTTTTTCGATGATTGAATTATTGAAATTGTTATACGGCGATGATTTTTTTGATTCATTTCCCCATCGGTTTAATTTGGTATTGATAAGCATCGGGATCACATTTTTGTTATCGGCTGTGTACTACGCACTGATTGAAGTCAGGCTTTCCCGCTGGCTGAAAATCAAAATCTTCCATTTTCTGAAGTTATAACATGTAAAGCTAACTTATTATCCCCACGGAGTTTTTATGAATAGTGAAAGGAAATCACGCAGCAATAAAAAGACCGAAATCCTCAAGGCACTGGAAGCATTATGCCTGGAAAACGGCTCGCCTGCCGGTGGCAGCGGTGCGTTGCCGGAGCTTCAGCGCTGGCCTAAAACACGGCAAATTTCAGACCGCTGTGACACCAGTATTTATGTGACGCGCGCCATCCTGTTACAGCTGGTGGAAGAGGGTAAGGTGCTGAAATCACCAGAGCTCTATTTTAACTCTCTGCGCTGGTATATCCGTAAGCGGTGACGCTGAACGGTATCCGTTAATTACGCTGAAAGCAGCAGTCCTGCAGAAGCGGGACTGCCGACACATCGCGGCACGGCTCAGTAAGCAAGACGGTTATCCCCTGGTCAACAGACGGCGTTTGACGTTCATTAAGAATTCACGGCACGACATGCCGCTGGCAGAAATAACCATCCGCCGGGCTATCAGCAGACCAGCGGCCACACCGGGAAAAGACAGTAACCCGTCGGTGAAAGCCGGATCTCTGTGGGTTACAAGGGGGGCAGCGTAGTGAGGGACACAGGCATCAGGACACAAGCCGCCGTCACCAGGCCGGAGGACTAATACCTGGTTGATCATCCGGAGAGCCTGCAGATGGGCGATGATTTCCGGTCAGCCCAACCGCATCGGGGCAATGGCCAGGAATAAAACGTCCGGGAGGAATAACGGGATAAAGACGATAAAAATGACATAACAGGCGGTGATTATCTGCCCGAAATGCAGGTCGTCTCCTTTGAAATTCAGCTTACTGGCAATCATTTCGGTGACCCCCCGGGGAAGCGGCCTTCTTCTTTGCTCGCAGTGCCGATGACTACACTCATTTTACCTCGTGAATCTGTAATGCTGTTATTTGCCAGGATCCCGACGTGATAGAGGCTCGCCTCCGATACTTGTCTCCCCTGACAGCAATAATGCCGGCGCCTGCTCCAGTATGCCGAGCTTACCAGTTTTTGCTGTAGCCCTCAGGATCATTTACCCCTGATCCGGCCGGTGACGCGGGTAAGGCCGTTAAGGCCGGTCATTGTGGCAGAGGCTCACCACGACGTTGCCGTAGCGGCGCCGTGCAGGTCAGTCTGTAAATCCGGGGTCTCCTGCATACTTAAACCTCCATATAAACCGAAGCATTGAGACAGGTAACGATACTATCCCCGCTTGATTTGCTTTCACTGGCACACCGGCACTCCTCTTAGGGTGAAAAACGCAATCTACCTGCCTTCAGCGATCGACCGGCGGAAGAAGAACTGAGTATTTTTCAGCAAAGTTCTATCTCAACACTGAATGAAGGTCATGGCCGGCAGGGGCGGGTACTGGCCAGTAAATTACTGACTTTGTCGGTTCATCTTACAGATTTTGTGACTCATAAAGGGATAGGTAACATTCAGACAATAAAACGGATCGTCAGCGACGCTGCCGGTATTCCGTAAAATGATCCCTCGTTGCTGCCCCAGTATGCTCAGCGTCGAAGTACCTTGCATGATGCTGAGATGCGCTGGCAACAGAATTCAATTCCCGGGCCGGAGGTTACCGCAATGCAGTCAGCAGCACTGGATGAACCCTTCAGACGTTTTACGCTGGCGGGTTTGAAGACGACGAGAGATCATCATCATAGTCAGTGAAGCCAGCGGTGGGTAGTGCTGGGCAGAAAGCCGAATACCGCGTTGAGGCCGTCCGATCACTCTCGCGGCTGACTGCGGCAAAGACAACACTACCGGTTCTGAATGACAGCTTTCGCTAACCTCTTTGGCATTCTCTGCCCTGTCCTGACTACGTCAGTTCGTCTTCCTCAGATAATCCGCGATAAGCGGTATAGCGGTATAGCGGGATCAGGGCATACAGGGTGGTAAGAAAAGCGGTAAGGCAGGGCATTAATACAGAACCGTATGCTCTCTGAGCGTGTGGCTCATCGTTTCCGCGGGATCTGTACCACCTGCAGCCGCAACACTAATTATTTTTCCTGCCAGCAGGGCCGGGTTTTACTGATAACCGACCCCGTCTGGTTCTTAGTAACTATCTGTCGACCATGATTTCCGGTTTATGCCCGATCTGCGTCTGCTGACCTCAGACGTCTTTCCGGGAATAAGGCCTGAGACGGAGGAGTTTCCTGTCACTCTGCTGTGAGCCATCAGGGATTGACCAGGCGACCGATAGCGCGGAAAAAACTTTTCTTACTGTGCCCTTTTTTTATTGCCCCTTCCCGATAAAAATACACTTTCCGCAGATTACACTGCAGGAGTTCGGCGATTTCTTTAGTATTCAGGTTATAAAGATAACCGCGTAACAGCGATACCTGTTCTTTTGTCAGGTCCAGGCGGCTATGGAATATAACACTATAATTTCTTTTGCATTTTCCCTGTGTGTCCCGGCAAAGAATACGAATGAAAAAGCTGAAGTCGTCCAGGGGAAGCCGTTTGTCCAGTTCAAAGTCGGCATTTTTAATATACATAAACTGGTGTAACACCGAGAGCAGACAAACCTTACAATGCGGGTTTGTCGACTTTATCTTTAAAATATCATTTTCGGGATCGATCACTATCGGACAGGTAGTCAGGATATCATAAAAAATGAAATCAAATTCACGTACTGAACGATGATTTAGTAGTTCTTCTACCGAAGAAAAAGTGTAGACAATAATATTGTCAGAGATGTGCCTGCATATAGAAGATATTGCCATGCAGGTATAGTTACAGGTATCGATAATGGCAATGGAACGAATGACTTCCTTGTTATTCATATAACACCACATTTATATTATTAGGTTGATTTACAAGGTGATTTTCTTCTGCCTGATTTTCCGAAGTCAGTGCAAAGCGTAATAAGCGTGCCGGAGTATTATGTGTTGGCTGATTTTCATCCGTCGCCTGAAGATTTTAAACACTGATATGATTAAAATATCGCCGGATTATGTCAGCTATTTGTCCTCTGTTCTATAGAGTTAGCCCAAATTATTTAAAAATAAGAATATTTCAGTTAGTCCTATTCGGCGGGGAGCGATATTTAATAGTGTCAGTTTGCCGATAAAAGGCGAAGAATAAATTATTTGGGGTACCCGCATCCGGTCATGGCCTTTATAACAGGGCGTTTCTGGCAACATAATTGCCAGCCATAGTATAAGTCAGAGGTCTGTCTTTTTCTTTACCGCGATATTTTACTCTGCATCTCAGCACGTAACAGAGATCGGTATCTAAGAACATTTGAGATAAAATCTCTGACAAGGATCACATATATTCCCAAAGCTTAGGGGGAACAGTCAGAAAGACGTTTATTCCCCGGACTGTTGCGCGTACAGTTACGCGTAACAGTTGGTCATACGGGGTCGGAAAATGAGTAACTTATTTAATCTGAGCGGCAAGCGAGCCTTAATCACCGGATCTACCCAGGGGCTGGGATTACTGATGGCTTACGGACTGGGTGAGCATGGTGCCGAAGTCATTATCAACGGGCGCAGCCGGGAGCGTTGCGAACAAGCTGTGGTGCAATTACAGCAGGCAGGAATAACGGCATATGCCTGCGCGTTTGATGTCACCGATCCGCAAGCCGTTACGCAAGCGATTGAACAGATCGAAACGGATATCGGTTCGCTGGATATTCTGATTAACAATGCCGGTATTCAGTTCCGTAAACCTTTCACCGATTTCCCGGTGGAGCAATGGGATAACATTATGAATGTTAACCAGAAATCGGTGTTTCTGGTGTCTCAGCAGGTTGCCAGGAAGATGATTGAGCGTAAGCGCGGAAAAATCATTAATATCTGTTCTATGCAAAGCGAATTAGGTCGCGACAATATTACCCCTTATGCTGCATCCAAAGGGGCCGTAAAAATGCTGACCAAAGGCATGTGTGTGGAACTTGCGCGGTATAATATTCAGGTTAACGGTATTGCACCGGGTTATTTTGATTCAGAAATGACATCGGCTCTGGTCAATGACAAACAATTTACCGACTGGCTGTGTCACCGGACACCCGCCGCCCGCTGGGGTAAACCTGAAGAACTGAAAGGGGCTGCTGTATTCCTGTCAGCGCCGGCATCTGATTTTGTGAATGGCCATATTCTGTTTGTTGATGGCGGCATGTTAGCGTCAGTTTAATCCGCACGGGCGGGGAATGATATCACCGCCCGTCACCGGTATCCCGTATCTGCCTTTATCACTTACCGGGGACGTTGCTACGCGCAGCGTCTCCGCCTGATGCTGATCGGTGGTCAGCGTCATATCCGGCAGGGTTATCCTGGCAGTCTCTGCATTTCACAGGCAGACTATCCGCGAAAAAATACTTACAGGAAATGTGATGAAACGAAACCGTATGTCCCTGCAGGATATCGCGACCCTGGCAGGCCTGACAAAAATGACGGTAAGTCGCTATATGCGAGATCCGTCTAAGGTTTCTGAGCGTAGCAGAGGTGCGATTGATGAAGTCATGCGCCAGCATAACTACATCCCCAACCGGTTGCCGGAAATACTGTCGGGGGCGGGGAGCCGGACGCTGGGAGTCATCATTCCGTCTTTCCGGAATCAGATATTCTCAGATGTGCTGGAAGGTATTCAGCAGGTTGCAGAAAAGCATGGTTATCAGACCATTATCGCCAGTGATAACTATGATCCGCAGGTCGGACAGGAAAAAATAATCACTCTTCTCTCCTATCATATTGATGGTCTGCTGCTGACCGGGACACAGCATACTCAGATGGCCAGAGATTACCTGAAAACCTCCGGCATTCCTGTGGCAGAGTTGATGGAAATAACCGCCGAACCGCTGGATATCCAGGTCGGATTTGATAACCGGCAGGCGGCGTTTGATATGACGACGGAATTTATCCGGCGGGGTAAACAACAGATGGTCTTCATCGGTGCGATGGACGACCCGCGGGATGCCAGTCGCTATCAGGGGATGACACAGGCATTACAGCGATCCGGATTATCAGGACAGCATTATCTCCCCGGAGCTATCTCTTCCATGGCCTTAGGTCGCCGGTTATTTCAGCAAATCATTACACAGCATCCGCAAACCGATGCCATATTTTGTACCAATGATGATCTGGCGATGGGCGTGTTACTGGAGTGTCAGGCCCGTCAGATCCGGGTCCCGGAAGATATCGCGATTGCCGGTTTCCACGGACTGGATATCGGTTCAGCCAATCAGCAGAAACTGGCCAGTGTGATCACGCCAAGGCTGGAAATGGGCCAGGTCGCCACCGGACTGCTGATTGCGCAACTGGAAGAGCGCCGCAAAGCCGGTACTGAAACCGTGGATCTCGGATACCGCCTGTTCACCGGGGATACTCTGTGAAAACAGCGACAGGCGCGAACGCCTGCCGCTGCTGAGTGTCATGCTTCTGACTAGTGCCGCGAACGAACCAGCTGGTAGCGGCGGGTCAGATATTCCACCGGCGCGCTCCAGATATGCACCAGCCGGGTAAAAGGAAATAATAAAAACAGCGTCATTCCCAGCACCAGGTGTACCCGATAGATCATGTCCACCCCGTCCAGAAAAGAGGCTGCATTACCCCGGAAAAAGACGATAGATTGCGCCCAGCCAACCAGCTTCATCATCTCCTCACCGTCCATATGGCGGCTGGAAAACAGAATAGTGGTTAATCCGAGGCACGCCTGGATCACCAGTAAACTGAGGATCAGAATATCGGCGTGGGTGGAGGTTGCCCGGATTCTGGGATTATACAGCCGGCGTTTCAGCAGCAGTGCCCCGCCGATCACCGTCATCATGCCGCAAATTCCCCCGGCCGCCATGGCTATCTTTTGTTTCGCGGCAATCGACAGGAAGGGCTCATAGACCCAGTGCGGGGTCAGTAACCCAAACAGATGCCCGAAGAAAATCCCGAGAATACCGATATGAAACAGGTTGGAGGCCAGAGTCATGCCTTTTTTATCCAGCATCTGGCTGGAAGCTGCCCGCCAGCTATACTGGCCATAATCGTAACGCAGCCAGCTGCCTGCCAGAAACACCGTTCCACACAGGTAGGGGTAAAGATCGAACAGAAAGGTATTCAGCCAGCTCATCATTTGACACCTCCGGCCGATAAGTCCAGATATTGTGGGGTGACCTGCTCACGAAAGCGCTGGCGATACTGCTGGTTAGCCGCATTATTACATGCCGTATCGTCGATAAATTTCACCTGTTCTTCCTCCCAGAGAGCATCCATTGCCTGCGGAGTATCATCGCGGGATTCTCCGGCAATTTTCTCAAGCACCGTGTGGCTACGTAGCGGGCTGTCAGCCAGGTGTAACAGCTGGTCAAACAGCACATGATAACCACTATCACGTTGTGTCAGACGTCCGCCGAGCAGAGCCAGTATTTCAGCGATATCCCGTAATCCCTGACGGCCATCCTCTTCCGGGCAGAGCGACAGATATTCCAGATATACCGGCAGATAATCGGGGAGCTCACGGCAATCCGGCTGTAATCCGGCTGCCTGGTACTGCGCCATTAAATCAACCATCGCCTGTCCGCGATCACGCGATTCAGCATGGACATGTTCAAACAGCAGCAGTGAGGTGGCGCGTCCCCGGTCAAAGGTTTCACACCATTCCTGCTGGCGATCCAGTAACGGGGCCTGCAGATAACATTGCGAAAATTCGAGTAACTCCGGCGATTCACTGGCGATAACGGCTAATATTTCCTCCGAAGCCTCCCACAGTTCCTGAGAAGGGTATTCCAGCATGACAGCAATCAGTTTTAATGGCAGCATCACTGATCTCCTGTTTTTTCCGACACGTTGATGGCATCGATCCGGCGGCTGTTAAACAAATTAAAACGGCTATCACTCCCGTGGCAGCCATCACCAAAGGTAAATCCGCAGCCGCTTTTTTCCGGGAATGCGTGTCCTGCCATTTCACGGTGACCGGAAGGCACGACAAAACGGTCTTCATAGTTGGCAATGGCCAGATAGCGGTACATCTCTTCAGCCTGAGCCACCGTCAGCCCCGTCTGCTCCAGTGCGCGGGTATCGGTTTTGCCTTCCACCGTCTGAGCGCGTTTATAATGGCGCATCGCCATCATGCGCTTTAATGCTGAAAGCACCGGGGCGGTATCCCCGGCGGTCAGCATATTGGCCAGGTACTGCACCGGGATCCGTAGTTCTTCTACCGCCGGTAATACGCCATCGCTGGCTAAAGCTCCGGATTCAGCGACCGACTGAACAGGGGAGAGCGGGGGGACATACCAGACCATCGGCAGGGTACGGTATTCGGGATGCAACGGCAGAGCCAGTTTCCAGTCCATTGCCAGTTTCCATACCGGCGAATTTTTTGCGGCTTCCAGCACATTCTGCGGGATCCCCTGTTTCTGTGCTTCACGGATCACCTGCGGATCATGCGGATCGAGGAAAATACCGGACTGGCGCTGATAAAGATCCTGTTCATTTTCCGTGGCAGCGGCTTCAGAGATCTTATCGGCGTCATAGAGCAGCACGCCCAGATAACGGATCCTGCCGACACAGGTTTCTGAACAGACGGTAGGCATACCGGCTTCGATACGCGGATAGCAGAAAATACATTTTTCAGACTTCCCGCTTTTCCAGTTGAAGTAGATCTTTTTATAAGGGCAGCCACTGATACATAAGCGCCAGCCGCGGCAGCGATCCTGGTCAATCAGGACGATACCGTCTTCTTCACGCTTATAAATCGCGCCACTCGGGCAGGTCGAGACACAGGATGGGTTCAGACAGTGCTCACATAAGCGCGGCATGTACATCATGAACGTATGCTCAAACTCGCCATAGATCTGCTTTTCTATGTGCGCAAAGTTCTGGTCGGCAGAGCGCGTTGCAAATTCTCCGCCGAGAATCTCTTCCCAGTTCGGGCCTGAGGTGATCTTATCCATCCGCTGACCGGTGATCAGTGAGCGCGGACGAGCCGTCGGCTGATGTTTACCTTGTGGCGCATTGTGCAGATGCTGGTAATCGAAGGTAAAAGGTTCGTAATAGTCATCGATCCCCGGCACCAGCGGATTGGCGAAAATTTTACTTAATACCCCGACTTTGCTACCCAGGCGGGGCTCCAGCCTGCCGTTGATTTTACGGATCCAGCCGCCGCGCCATTTTTCCTGATCCTCCCATGCGGTCGGATAACCGGTGCCGGGTTTGCTCTCCACGTTATTGAACCAGGCGTATTCCATACCTTCACGACTGGTCCAGACATTTTTACAGGTCACGGAACAGGTATGACAGCCGATACATTTATCAAGGTTCAGGACCATGCCTACCTGGGAACGTATTTTCATTGCTTAGCCTCCTGAACCTGATCACGTCCTTCATCGTCCAGCCAGAGAATATTTTTCATTTTGCGGACAATAATAAATTCATCGCGGTTGGATCCCACGGTGCCGTAATAGTTAAACCCGTAGCACTGATGAACATAACCGCCGATCATATGTGTGGGTTTAGGGCTGATACGGGTCACTGAGTTATGGATCCCTCCCCGCATTCCCGTCACCTCGGAGCCCGGGATATTCGTGATGCGTTCCTGTGCGTGGTACATCATGGTCATCCCTGCAGGCACGCGCTGACTGACCACCGCTCTGGCAGTCAGTGCGCCGTTACTGTTGAAAGCTTCGATCCAGTCGTTATCGCGTATTTCCAAATCCCGGGCATCTTCCTCACTCATCCAGACGATCGGCCCGCCGCGCGACAGCGTCAGCATCAGCAGGTTTTCGCTGTAAGTGGAGTGGATCCCCCATTTCTGATGAGGGGTCAGAAAATTCAGTGTCTTCTCCGGATAGCCATTGGAAGGAATATGCTGCATTTTCTCAACACTGCGCGTATTAATCGGCGGTCTGTAGCTGACCAGACTTTCCCCGAAGGCACGCATCCAGGGGTGATCCTGGTAAAGCTGCTGGCGGCCGGTCAGTGTGCGCCAGGGGATCAGTTCATGAACATTGGTATAACAGGCGTTATAAGAGACGTGTTCATCCTCCAGTCCTGACCAGGTCGGGCTGGAGATAATCTTTCTTGGTTGTGCCTGGATATCGCGAAAACGAATTTTCTCTTCCTGTTTTGGCAGGGCAAGATGGGTATGGTCCCGTCCGGTAATTTCGCCCAGAGCTTCCCAGGCTTTTACGGCGACCTGGCCGTTGGTTTCCGGGGCCAGCGCCAGGATCATTTCTGCGGCATCGATGGCCGTATTAAGCTGTGGCTGACCTTTCCCTGCACCTTCAGCCCGGGTGTGATTGAGCTGGCGCAGCAGTTCGACTTCCTTCTCTGTGTTCCAGGAGATCCCTTTACCGCCGTTGCCCAGCTTTTCCAGTAACGGACCGACAGAGGTGAAGCGCTCACTGAGGGCAGGGTAATCACGTTCTACCACCATGATATGCGGAGCCGTTTTGCCTGGCTGCAGTTCGCATTCACCTTTGTGCCACTGTTTAACATCGTAAGGCTGGGACAGTTCCGCCGGGGAGTCATGCTGGATGGGTAACAGCACCACATCGTTTTCCACCCCGAGGTGACCCGGGCAGAGTTCAGAGAAGGTTTTGGCAAGCTCTTTATAGATTTCCCAGTCACTGCGGGATTCCCATACCGGGTCGACGGCGGCTGACAGCGGATGGATAAAGGGATGCATATCTGACGTATTCATGTCGTCTTTTTCATACCAGGTCGCCGTCGGTAAAACGATATCGGAGAAAAGACAGGTACTGGACATCCTGAAGTCGAGGGTGACCAGCAGGTCCAGTTTCCCTTCCCGGGCCGGTGTCTGCCAGTCTGCTTCCTGCGGGGACATTTCCGGGTCAGCCACGGTTTCCTCCCCCTGAATACCGCTGTCGATCCCTAACAGATAACGCAGCATATACTCATGGCCTTTCGCCGAAGATCCCAGCAGATTCGAACGCCAGACAAACAAATTTCGCGGATGGTTATTACCGCTGTCCGGCTGTTCGCAGGCAAAACGTAACTCACCTTGCTTCAGCGCCGACACGGTATAATCCACCGGAGAGATACCGGCTTTTTGGGCCATTGCGGCAATGGTCAGAGGGTTGGTATTCAGTTGCGGCGAAGAGGGCAGCCAGCCCATGCGCTCAGCACGGATGTTAAAATCAATCAACTGGCCGCTGAAGGCCTGTTTATCTGCCAGCGGAGATAACAGTTCCCGGGGTGAAAGTTTTTCGTAACGCCACTGGCTGGAGTGATTATAGAAAAAGGACGTCCCGTTCATATGGCGTGGCGGACGGCTCCAGTCCAGCGCAAATGCCAGCGGTTGCCAGCCGGTTTGCGGGCGCAGTTTTTCCTGCCCCACATAATGCGCCCAGCCACCCCCGCTTTGTCCTACACAGCCGCAAAAGATCAGCATATTCATCAGGCCGCGGTAGTTCATATCCATGTGATACCAGTGGTTCATACCGGCCCCGACGATGATCATGGAACGACCGTGGGTCCTGTGTGCGGTATCCGCAAACTCCCGTGCAATCCGGATAATCTGGTCGCGGGGCACGCCGCAGATTTGTTCTGCCCATGCCGGGGAGTAAGCTTTTATTTCATCGTAGGCGCTGGCGGCCTGAGCATCGCCCCAGCCACGATCGATCCCGTAATTCCCTAAGGTAAGATCATACACACTCACGACTTTTGCCTGGGTACCGTCAGCGAGAGTCAGCAGTTTCACCGGTAAGGTGTGGACCCGCACCGGAGAGTGTTCAACGTGGCGAAAATGGGGGGATTGCTGGCCACCGAAATAAGGAAAGGCCACTTCGGCCAGCTGATCATACTCTTCCGCCAGACTGAGGCGCAATTCAGTTTCCTGCCCGCCTGCACGGGCCTCCAGGTTCCACCCGCCTTTTTGTCCCCAGCGGAAACCGGCCGAACCATTTGGGATCACTAACTGACCGTCATGGTTAATTGCCACGGTTTTCCAGTCCGGATTATTACTTTCACCCAGGTTGTCAGCCAGGTCGGCGGCTCTTAACAGACGGCCCGCACTGTAATAACCTTCACCGGTCTCTTCCAGCATGACCAGCATGGGCATATCGGTGTAGCGCCGGCAGTAATTAATAAAATAGTCGCTGGGGTTATCGAGATGAAACTCCCGGAGAATGACATGGCCCATTGCCATCGCCAGAGCCGCATCGGTTCCCTGTTTAGGTGCCAGCCATTGATCACTGAGCTTCGCGACTTCAGCATAATCGGGGGTGATGGCGACTGTTTTTGTTCCTTTGTACCGGACTTCAGTGAAGAAGTGCGCATCCGGCGTACGGGTTTGCGGTACATTCGAACCCCAGGCAATGATATAAGCAGAGTTATACCAGTCTGCCGATTCAGGCACATCCGTCTGCTCCCCCCATGTCATCGGGGATGCCGGTGGCAGGTCGCAATACCAGTCGTAAAAGCTCAGGCAGGTGCCTCCCATCAGGGAGAGGTAGCGTGTACCCGCGGCATAAGAAACCATCGACATGGCAGGGATCGGAGAGAAACCGGCGACCCGATCCGGACCGTAGTGTTTGACGGTCCAGATATTGGCGGCAGCAATCAGCTGGTTCAGTTCATTCCAGTCTGAACGGACAAAGCCACCTTTGCCGCGGGCTTTTTTATAGCGGGCAGTTTTTTGCTCATCACGGACAATACTGTCCCAGGCATCGACCGGGTCGCTGAATTCCTGCCGGGCTTCGCGCCATAGCTGGATTAATTGCTTGCGGACTAAGGGATACTTCAGGCGGTTTGCACTGTAGATGTACCAGGAGTAACTGGCTCCGCGCGGACATCCGCGGGGTTCGTGATTAGGTAAGTCTGAACGGGTACGCGGGTAATCGGTTTGCTGGGTCTCCCAGGTCACCAGACCATTTTTCACATAGATCTTCCAGCTACAGGACCCGGTACAGTTAACGCCGTGGGTAGAACGGACAATTTTATCGTGTTGCCAGCGTTGCCGGTAACTGTCTTCCCAGTCACGGTTACTGTCCATCGTCTGGCCGTGCTGTTGCGAAAACGTGCTGCCTTTTTGCTTAAAGTAGCGCAGTTTATCCAGTAATTTGCTCATAGTGTTCTCCGTGCAGAGCAGGTTGCTTCACCATTGACTCTGTCAGGTATCCGGCCGGTAAAATGCCCGCAGAGCGGGCATACTCTGTTATTGTTTCGCGGGTTTTTTACGACCGTAGACCAGTCCGGTGACCAGTAAGCAGACAATGTAAAATACCAGGAAGATCTTCATCGCCCCCACCGGCGAACCGGTGAGATCCAGTGAGCTACCAAAGGCTTTAGGAATAAAGAATCCGCCGAAGGCCCCAATGGCAGAGATAAAGCCCAGCGCGGAGGCGGTTTCAGTGACAGCAAGTTGCTGAACTTTGCTTTCGCTGACTCCGTCTTTCAGCGCCTTATTGATCGTCAGCTGACGAAAGATCACGGCGATCATCTGAAACGTTGAGCCACTCCCCAGTCCGGCAGTCAGGAAGAGCCCCATAAATACCGCGTAGAACGCGTTGAAATTACCGTTGCTCACGCCTTCGACCGGCAGAGTGAAAAACAGCAACCCGGTGAAGATCACCATAAAGATATAATTAATCAGTGTGACGCGAACTCCGCCGAACTTATCGGAGATCATGCCGCCGAATGAACGGGCCAGCGCACCGATGAAGGGACCAAAGAAGGCCAGTTTGAGAATATCGACGCCCGGGAACTGTGTTTTCGCCAGCATGGCAAACCCGGCGGAGAAGCCAATAAAAGAACCAAACGTGGTCAGGTACAACAGGCTAAGTAACCACATATGACCGCGTTTCAGCACCGGCAACTGCTGGCGGATGGATAACCGGGTGCCCGGAACATCGTTCATGGCAAACCAGGCGGCGAGCGTCGCGATAAACAGCAGGGGGACCCAGACCCAGGCGGTGTTTGCCAGCCAAAGCAGGCTGCCATTTGCCTGAGCTACCCCTTTGCCTCCCATCAGGCTGAATAACGGGAGGACAAGGACCAGCGGAGCGACAAGCTGCATCACGCTGACGCCGAGATTCCCCAAACCTCCGTTGATACCGAGTGCGCTACCCTGGCGGGCTTTCGGGAAGAAAAAGCTGATATTCCCCATGCTTGACGCAAAGTTGGCTCCGGCAAAACCGCACAACAACGAGATGATAATAAATGTGGAGTAGGGGGTGCTGGTATCCTGTACCGCGATACCCAGCCACAGACACGGGATAATCAGGATCACCGTAGAAATCGCTGTCCATTTCCTGCCACCGATTAACGGCACCATAAAGGAATAAGGTACGCGCAGGATAGCCCCTGAGAGTGCGGGGAGGGCCGTTAACATAAATAGTTGATCAGTCGTAAAATTAAAACCGGCTTTGTTCAGATTAATTGAAACTGCGCTGAACAACATCCAGACGCAAAAGGAGAGCAATAACGCAAATACCGAAACCCACAGGTTTCTCCGTGCTATTTTTTTCCCGCTTTGCTCCCAGAACTGACTATTTTCCGGCTCCCATTGCTGCAGCAGTCCGGAGTTTTTTCTCTTTGATAACGACATGGCTAAGCTCAGTGTTAATAGTTGATAGAGAAATTACCTGGTGTCAGGTAACGACAGGGTTAACAGATGAACTAAAAAATACTAATTAACGATTATCTTTCTTATCTGTTGATATATTTTTATTGTATTGTTACGGCGCGATTACTATATCCCGGCAGATGGTCTCCCATGATTGATCTCAGACAGGTTTCAGGGACTATTAATTTCGCAATAACACGATCTTTTCTGATATTAAAAATTAATTAATAATATAAATTAATTTTATTTTATTTTTCCGCAGCCCTGAGCATTAACGATAAATTCAGGATGCTTAGTTTCTGAAATTATTTCATTAGTAAACTTTTCAGGGGCTTTCTGATATCCCCGACACAGAAGAACGACGAACCCGACAGGAATCAGACCGGAGTTGCGGAGATCGTCACAGCACCCTGACAGCTCATCCCGTTTCCCGACCCTGACGCGCTGTTGTGGCCGGGGGCCGCTCTTAATTACCGCGACCGGCAGGACTGAGAGTGATAGCCGGCATCCGGCATCAGTAGGTTTCCCGGCACCGGTATCCTGGAGTTGCGTACAGATATCTGCTGCCCGCAGTAACCCCCTGTAAATCACCAGCGTTTCGTCCGTACAGAACCTCTATAAGTAACGGATATAACACCGGGGCCCGGTAATAAAGCGTACGCCGGAGGCGTGTTCCCGGAGTGTCCGCGGAATAAATGTGGCGGCGCAGCCACTGGCGGCGGTAATTCCGGAAAGCACGGAGCAGTGAATACCTGCGGCCTGATGCGCTTCCGGCTTTTTCCGCCCCGACCCAAAATGAGCGGGTCACCCCCTTTCAGTCTGACCACCCGTTGACCGGAGCCTGCCTCACGGATCAGGAGGCGGTTAATCCCGTCCCGGCAATGATCAGGGCGACCAGATCGCTTCCCGGCAGCGATCCGTTTAGCGCTCTGCGGGATCAGCACCAGCATCCCGTCAGAGACCCGCGGGGGGAAAGCCACCACCTCCGCTTACTGCAGGGATCGCAGGGCGTTCAGTCTCTGCGATTCCGTGTCCCCGGGGGCTGCGCCGGTCAGTATGGCCTGACCGGTCACTGCCGGAAAATATGGTCCGGAGTTACCCCGGGCAGGTCATTCACGGATCACCGTATCGTCGTGACTGTCCGGCACCGGCACCGGCATCGTGCTGACCTGCACAGCCCCTTCAGAAACCTTCACCGGATACGCGGCCACAGAATAACGGTTGTCCTCCATGCACAAACCATCACGCAGTCTGAAGTGTTGTTTCTTTAGCGGGCTGGCAACCCAAAGGTCGCCCTGATGTTCAGCGATAATGCCGCGGCTGAGTACGCTTGCCCGAAAAAAAGGGTCAATATTACTGATGGCATAGACCTGCACATCATCTCGTGGGCGGAACAGGGCGATTTGCTGATTTTCAAGCAAAGCGCAGACGCCGGTCCCCGGCAGAATATCGGTGACCTTACAAACAGTGACCCATTCAGTCATCACTTATCCTCCTGCAGGGCTACCGGGATGCGTTCTTCCGGCCGGGCCGGCCGGTGTTGCTGGCCTTCGGGGACCATCTGTACCAGCATGTCGCGTTGCGGACTGTTAACGAAATGATTGAAACGTAAGCGTGTATCCGGTTCAGACAGCGTTTCACGCCATTCACAGTGATATTTTTCCCGCAGTAAACGCAGATCCTCTTCCG
The DNA here is from genome assembly GCF_039523755.1 of Tatumella terrea. Taxonomy (NCBI): domain Bacteria; kingdom Pseudomonadati; phylum Pseudomonadota; class Gammaproteobacteria; order Enterobacterales; family Erwiniaceae; genus Tatumella; species Tatumella terrea. The sequence continues at coordinate 122,155 of NZ_BAAAFX010000013.1, forward strand.
CCTGCGCCGCAATATTTAAATTATCGTCGATGATCACTTTTCTCAGATAATCGATGCCACCTTCCAGATTTTCCAGCCAGACGGCAGTGCGTTGTAATTTATCGGCGGTACGCAGATAGAACATCATAAAGCGATCGATATAGCGAACCAGTGTGGTCTGATCGAGGTCCGCAGCCAGCAAATCCGCATGGCGGGGTTTCATGCCGCCATTACCGCAAACATAAAGATTCCAGCCTTTTTCTGTCGCGATGACGCCGATATCTTTGCTCTGTGCTTCAGCACATTCACGGGTGCATCCGGAGACACCGAACTTCATTTTATGCGGGGTACGGATACCTTTATAACGGTTTTCCAGCATGACCCCGAGCCCGGTGCTGTCCCCGACACCATAACGGCACCAGCGACTACCGACACAGGTTTTTGCCATGCGAAGCGCTTTGGCATAGGCATGACCGGTTTCAAACCCGACATCCAGTAACCTCTGCCATATCACCGGTAAATCATCTTTCTGAACACCAAACAGAGCAATCCGCTGCGACCCCGTGATCTTGCTGTAAAGGGAAAAGTCGGTCGCTATCTCACCGATAACACGCAATTGCTGCGGGGTAATCTCCCCTCCGGGACTACGGGGGATCACCGAATAAGTACCATCTTTCTGGATATTGGCCAGAAAGTTATCGTTGGAATCCTGTAACGGCACCAGTGCCGGTTGCAGGATAAAATCGTTCCACGCGGAGGCCAGCAGGCTGGCAATGGCAGGTTTACAGACTTCGCAGCCATAGCCTTTTCCGTATTGCCGGAGTAATGCATCGAAGGTTTTGATTTGTCCGACACGGATCAGATGGAACAGCTCCTGACGGGAATAGGGGAAATGTTCACACAGATGGTGGGTGACCTCGATTCCCTGTCGTGAGAGTTCACTGTTCAGTACCTGCGTCAGTAACGGAATACATCCGCCACAACCGGTGCCGGCATGGGTCGCGGTTTTCAGTGCTGCCACCGTATGACATCCATCGGCAATCGCCTTAATGATGGTGCCCTTACTGACATCAAAGCATGAACAGATCTGTGCACTGTCCGGCAGTTTATCGACACCCATGACCCGGCTCTCTCCTGCCGCGCAGGCAGGCAGGATCAGCTGCTCAGGATTTTCCGGCAGTTCAATTCCGTTCAGCATGAGTTGTAATAAATTAGCGTAATCGGTGGTATCTCCGACCAGTACGGCACCCAGCAGTAACCTGTTATCTGCACTGACGATCAGACGCTTATAAACTTCTTTAGTTTCATTAAGATAAATATAGCTTCGGCAGCCCGGGGTACGGCCATGAGCATCGCCCAGTCCACCGACATCGACCCCGAGTAATTTGAGTTTGGCGCTCATATCGGCGCCATCGAATTCTGCTGACTGATCACACAAGTGTGCGGCCACTACCCGTGCCATTTTGTATCCCGGAGCGACCAGCCCGTAGACATGGTTTTGGTAGCTGGCACATTCGCCGATAGCATAAATGTCCGCATCGCTGGTCTGGCACTGCCGGTTAATGGCAATCCCGCCGCGTTCGGCGGTCACCAGTCCGCACTGATGGGCCAGACTGTCCTGCGGGCGAATACCGGTAGAGAAGACCACAAAATCGGTCTCCAGCGAAGAACCGTCGGCAAATAACAGAGTTTTACGCGATTCACTGCCTTGCTGAATAATCTGGCGGGTATTCTTTCCGGTATGAACCTGAACCCCGAGACGCTCTATTTTCTTACGTAATTGTTCGCCGCCGGTAGTATCCAGCTGTTCGGCCATCAATACGTTGGCAAACTCGACCACGTGGGTTTCAATCCCGAGATTTTTCAGTGCGCCGGCCGCTTCAAGCCCCAGTAATCCGCCACCAATAACCACCCCGCGTTTACTGCGCAGTGCACAGGCTTCGATGGCGTTCAAATCTTCAATGGTCCGGTAGACAAAGCAGTCAGGGCCGTTACTGCCTTCAATCGGGGGGACCCGGGGGTAAGAACCGGTGGCAATCACCAGCTTATCGTAACAGACCGTGCGGCCGGCTCCGGAGCTCACCTCTTTGCGCTGACGATCGATGGCCAGTGCGCGCTCTGCAATAAAGACCTGAATATGATGCTTTGCGTAAAAACCTTCACGGACCAGCGACAGGTCTTCAGCGGTATGATGTGAAAAATAAGATGAGAGATGGACCCTGTCATACGCCTGGCGGGGTTCTTCGCAGAATACAGTGATCTCGTAGCGGTCTGCGGGCGATTTATCGATCAGCTCTTCAATAAAACGGTGTCCCACCATACCATTTCCAATCACGCAGAGTCGGGTATTACGCATTGTGGCCTCACGGGAATGACAGAGATACCACCTTACGATAAAGGCGTGTCAGACTTATTGATGCAAGTCAAATGCATCTTTAATCTGCCGGACACACGGACACACGGACACACGGACACACGGACACACGGACACACGGACAGGAACATATACACAGACGGGTACCCGGTCGCACAGGCAAAAGGTGATAATGCGGGTATCGGCAGCATCACCGGTCGCTGTAAGAGAATTCTGTATTCTCAGAGCGCGCCTTGTAAGAATAAAGATTGGCTGCTAGGTTTTTTACATAGCCTAAAACAAGGGAAATGAAGATGAAAAAAACATTAACTGCTGTTGCTATTTCGATGACTTTCTTCACAGCGCATGTATTTGCAGAAACAACTTCACAGCAGGTTCAGGAACAGACTCAGCAGCTGAAAAACAGCGCGTCTGAGACGACCGAACAGGCTAAAGACCGTAGTGCGGAAATCGTGAACAAAACCAAACACCGTCTGCAGGAAAAAAACGAGCAGACAGTGAACAAGCTGAAAAATGGTGGTCACACCTCTAATACTGATGCTGCGAAAGAAAAATCACAGAAAGCCTGGAACCGTACGAAAGAAGGTACTGAAAAAGGCTGGAATAAGACAAAAGAAACCACTCACAAAGCGGTGAATGGTACTCAGGAAGGTGCAACCAAACTTTGGAATAAAACCAAAGATGCAGCATCTGACACCAAAAGTGCTATCTCTGAAAAAGTTAACTGATCACCCGGGCCGTCAGGCATATTCACAGGTCGATTAGCTTCTCAGAACCAGGCCTCCTGCAGTCGCAGGGGGCTTTTTTGTCTCCGGAATTTTACAACCAGGCTGGGAGTACTTTGATTGCAGCACGATAGTCACCGCGCAGGTGAACGTCGCAGCTATCGAACGGAAGGGGATAAAGGCCTGGCAAGCCAGCGTGCAGGCTACCTGGCCATTGTCCGGGGGAGCCCTTTCAGGGCGAATGTGAGGGTTGCAGGCTGCAATGCCTGCCGCCACCCCCAATACATCGTTATCATCGCCGGGATCCCCGCAGGTATAAGCGCCTGTCAGTCGGGGCTCCGGTTAAGCCAGTATGGCGCTGGCGGTAACCGATGCACCACCGCAAACGATCACCAGCACGTTATCTTCGGCAGCGAACTGAATTTTCCGATCATACAACAGTGACAGTGAAACACCGCAGGCAGGTTCCGTCAGTACCCGATGGTCATCAAGAAACGCCCGGCAGGCACTCACCGCTTCTTCATCGGAGACCAGCATACTGTGAACGTTGTGGCGGGTGGCCACATCGAATGCATTTCTGCACACCTGGCTTGCGGCGAGTGTTGTGGCTATGCCACTGACAACCGGTAATCTGACGAGTTTGCCGGCATTCACCGAAGCATTAAGTGATGCGGTACCATAGGTTTCACCGGCATAGACAGGGATATCCCCTAACCGGTGTCTGACCAGCCCCTGAACGACACCTGAAAGTAAACTACCTCCTCCGACCGATAAAACGACCGCATCAGGCTTCAGCCCTTCCCCGATGACTTCATCAATGATTGTGCTGATCCCCTCCCACAGATGCGGGTCATCGAACGGATGAATATAAACCGTGTTACCGCCGGTGAGTGATAATGCGTAATCGTTAGCTTCGCTCCAGACTTTTCCGTGGACAATCAGTTCTGCACCTTCACGGAGAATAAGCTGCCTTGCCATTAACGAGGTGGTTTCAGGGACGACGACCGTTACCGGCAGCCCCAGCTTTCTTCCACTGTGTGCCACCGATATTCCGGCATTGCCGCCGGATGAGCTGACAAAACCGGTAGCACCTTGCTCTGCATAATACCGGCATGCATTGGCTGCACTGCGGAGTTTAAATGAACCGGTGGGTTGAGCCGATTCCATTTTTAACCAGACATTCGTTTTTAAGCATTCACTCAGAGGAAGCGAATTTATAAGCGGAGTTTTGATACTTATTTTCATCCGTGGATACCTGCCTCAATAAATAAGTCATATGAAGAAAAAATGGCTGATAGCATTTCAGTGTGTCTGCTAACCCAACTTGTCATACCTGGTCTGAGATGGCAAAGCGATATTATCCCGGGACGGTGGAGAGTGTCTGCGAGCGAAGGTACCGCGCAGCGGCGGGCAGGTTTGTCGCCAGGCCCGGAGTGCAGAGGGCGCGGCCATGCGCCCTTTGCCCGGTCGCCCCCGGCGGGGCTAAGGCAGCATGCCTTAATATAAAGCGAACGGAATATTCACGATCTACCCCTTAAAACCCATAAACAAACTAAATATTCCCTGCCTGAGATAAAAAATAACAGCCAGACTCCATACCCACAGACCTGAGGAAAAAAGTCCCCCGGTTTTCACCGGACCCACACCCGGTGAATTACCGCGACATCGCACCGCTGAGCGAATGAATGCGTCCAGGACGAGCCGCATGGACGCGGCGAGAGGTCACGCTGAGCAGGAGCGAATCGTGAGCGGTCCGTGAAGGACACATGAGTGAGCGAAGGTACCGCGCAGCGGCGGGCAGGCTTGTCGCCAGGCCCGGAGTGCAGAGGGCGCGGCCCTGCGCCCTTTGCACGGTCGCCCCCGGCGGGGCTAAGGCAGTCTGCCTTAACATAAAGCGAACGGAATATTCATCGTGCCGAGAATAAAAAAACAACAGCCGAACTCATTACCCACAAACCTGAGAAAAAAATCCCCCGGTTTTCACCGGACCCACACCCGGTGAATTACCGCGACATCGCACCGCTGAGCGAATGAATGCGTCCAGGACGAGCCGCAGGGACGCGGCGAGAGGTCACGCTGAGCAGGAGCGAATCGTGATCGGTCCGTGAAGGACACATGAGTGAGCGAAGGTACCGCGCAGCGGCGGGCAGGTTTGTCGCCAGGCCCGGAGTGCAGAGGGCGCGGCCCTGCGCCCTTTGCCCGGTCGCCCCCGGCGGGGCTAAGGCAGCCTGCCTTAAGATAAAGCGAACGGAACACTCACCGTGCTGATAATAAAAAGCGATTCCGGTTTTTCACCGGACCCACACCCGGTGACTTACCGCGACATCGCACCGCTGAGCGAGCGAATATGTCCAGGACGAGCCGCAGGGACGCGGCGAGAGGTCATGCTGAGCAGGAGCGAATCATGACCGGTCCGTAAAGGACAAATGAGTGAGTGAAGGTACCGCGCAGCGGCGGGCAGGCTTGTCGCCAGGCCCGGAGTGCAGAGGGCGCGGCCATGCGCCCTTTGCCCGGTCGCCCCCGGCGGGGCTTGGGCAGCCTGCCCGACAAGAAAGCGAACGGAATATTCACCATGCTAAGAATAAAAAACCACAGATAAACGGAATACTCACCACCCTGAGATAAAAAACCTGATCCGGTTTTCCCCGGATCCCTTACCCTTTTGGCAGAAAACGCCCATAGACTGTCATCAGTTTACGCGTGACACCATTCGTCCAGCCAAAACCATCCTGCAACGGATATTCCCCCCCGCCACCAGGCCGGGAGTGTTCGCTGCTGATATCGTACTTTTCAACCAGCTTGTGATGCTGCGAATAAAAATGAGTGACGGTTGTCAGCCAGTTCACGGCAATATCACGGGCGAGTGCGTTTTCGCCATAAGCATTCAGCCCCTCAATCGCCATCCACTGCAGCGGGGCCCAGCCATTAGGTTTATCCCATTGCTCTCCGCTATCTATGGTCGATGAAACCAGACCGCCTTTGGTCAGTAATAATCTGCGTAGTTCAGCCGACACCCGCTTCGCCTGAGCCGGACTGGCCATACCCGTGAACAGCGGTACAACAGCCGCCGCTGAAAAGGAGCCAAAGGTACTGCGTCGCCAGTCATAGTCACGATAAACCCCGTCAATATCATCCCAGAGATAACGATCCATCGCCTTACGCCGGGCATCTGCTTTTAACTGCCAGGCGCGCGAGGTGAGTATTTCCCCTTCATCTTCGGCCAGACGAACGATGGTCGTTTCGAGTTTATACAGTAACGCATTCAGATCGACGGGAATAAACTGGGTGGTACGGATACTGGCCAGCCGGTTGGGATCCCTGAGCCAGCGTGATGAATAATCCCAGCCGGAAGCCGCACCGGCCCGTAAATCCCGGTAGACCTCACCAGGCGGGCGGCCTGAAAATTTTGCCGTTGCTATATCTTCCCGCCAGGACTCATCCCTTGGTGTGTCCCTGTCGTCCCAGTAGCGGTTGAGTAACGAACCATCGGGCATCCGTACCACATGCCGGTAGGCCTGGTGTGGCAGCAGGGCACCGGCACCATCCATCCAGTATTCATGTTCACGAATTAAATGCTGCAGGTAATGGGTACTGCCGGGTAATCCTGCTTCTTCAAATAATTCGACCATCAGCGCAAATACTGGCGGCTGGGAACGGCTCAGATAATATGTCCGGTTACCGTTGGGGATATGGCCATAATTCTCGATCAGCCAGGCGAAGTTATCAGCCATATCCCTGAGCAGATCTGTTCTGCCGCTTACCGGTAAGCCCAGCATCGTGAAGTAGGAATCCCAATAATAAACTTCACCAAAACGCCCCCCCGGAACAAGGTAAGGTTTAGGCAACGGCAGCAACGATGAAAATGGCTGATGCTGACGGGGTTCCCGAACCAGTACCGGCCACAGATCGTCGATATGCTGGCTGATGGGCTTATCCGTCTGCTGGTGGTGATACACACCGTGGTCGGGGGGCGGAGTAAAATGCTCTGTGACAAAATCCGCAAGGTCGAACTTTTTCCCGCTCCGGCGCAACTTGCGGTAGAGAATAAGAATATCCAACGGATCACCTTTCGGTGAGCAGTCGGCAAAGGTCTTACTGTCCGGAAAGATATGGGCATTTTGCACATGCTCAAATAGCTCAAGATAACGATCCGAAGGCGTCAGGGCATCGGCGGCAGGCAGCCCTTCGATGATCCCGGGTTCGGGTTCGTAATCATCCATCCCCTCCAGCCAGAGTTCGTAAGGGTCGTCATGGATTCCGGTGCACCCGGTCTCCGGGAATTCCGGCAGGGTTTGCTGTTGTTTATTTGATAAAGTGATAATTGCCTCCTCGCCTTTGCCCGGGAAAACTGGTCAATTCATAAACACTAAGTATAGACAATCCTGAAAAGGCACAGCGCGAAGCACGAAAAAGTACGTAAATTACGTAAATAAAGGTGATGAAAGACAGGCACCGCCCCGGACGGCGCCTGTGAATATCAGACGGTCAGCGATTCAGTAATGGTGTGAGCAAAAGGCGTAGTGGGGCGGCCAATCAGGTGGCTGAGGGTTTTTCCGGAATCATAGAGCCCTCCGGCGGCTGCCCCGGCATCAGAATCTGCCAGCATCTCCGCAAGTGGCGCGGGTAATCCGGCCTGTTTAAGCGCATCAGCAAAGGCCGTGGGTGAGAGATTAACGTAGTCGACCTTTTCACCCGTCTGGCGGGTAATTTCTGCACTGAACTGAGCCAGTGTATAAGCACTGTCCCCGGCCAGTTCGTATATTTTTCCTGCCTGGTCATCGGCGGTAATGACTCTGACTGCCGCCTCTGCGTAATCCTGGCGGGAGGCTGAGGCAATTTTCCCGTCTCCGGCAGCACCGATAAAGGCGTGATGGGTGAGTGCAGGAGCGATACTGGCAGCATAGTTTTCGGTATACCAGCCATTACGCAGCAGCGCATAACCGATACCGGAGTCTGCCAGTCGGGCTTCCGTTGCACGGTGTTCAGCCGCAAGACCCAGCGGAGATGTATCCGCATGCAACAGGCTGGTATAAGCGATAAATTTTACTCCGGCTTTCACCGCAGCCTCTATCACTGCGGCATGCTGAGCCTCCCGTTGACCTACCTCACTGGACGAGATCAGCAATAGTTTTTCGACGCCCTGTAATGCCGGGAGCAGTGTTTCCGGACGGTTATAGTCGGCTTCCCGTAAGGTAACCTCGCGGGGAAGTTTCTCTGCAGCCACGGAGGGCTGGCGAACCAGAGCAATGATATCTCCGGCTGTATTTTCTTTCAGTAACTGATGAATCACTTTACGGCCTAACTGACCGGTTGCTCCGCTGATAGCAATCATAAGACCTCACTGAGTAATAATAAGGATGACAGAGGGTCACTATAAAATTTAAACTTACTTTTGGTAAGTACTTACAAAAAGGTTAGTGGAAAAATGGCCAATACGCTGCAACAGAAATATGTCCGCGGAGAGTTACTGAATGCTAACTGTCCGTCCCGCGATATGCTGAAACGGGTAACCAGTCGCTGGAGCGTGCTGGTGCTGCTGGCCCTTAAACAGGACACACTGCGCTTTAGTGAACTCAGACGTAAGATAGGCGGCGTCAGCGAACGAATGCTGGCTCAGACACTACGCCATATGGAGCAGGACGGTTATATCCGGCGTAAGGCCTATGATGTCGTCCCCCCGCATGTTGAATACTGGCTGACCCCGCTGGGATATGAGGCCGAAAGAAAAGTCATCGGTCTGGCTGACTGGCTGGAAGAGAATGTTTCGGTAATACAGCAGCATCGGGATAATTTTTCCCGTGAGTATGGCGTGCCGGAACAGGACTGATCAGGGCGCGTTTCCCGGGGTGATAACCAGATTCAGTAAGACAGGCAAAAAATGCGATCGCGTATGCCGGGAAAGTTATTATTTATCACATTGATTCAATAGAGTAATTTTTTATTTTTCTGCAGGTGTGACGTCTGCTTATTGGCCGGAAACCGATTTTTTTCTTGCAGTAAAGATATATCATGGATAGATTACTGAAATTGCAAATAAGAATCATTCCATTTCCAGGCCTGTCTGCGGGAGAGGCTGAAGACCTTTGAATCGGGAGAACTTTATATGTCTGATGTACTATCCTCAGGACGTGCGCTACCAAAGCGGGTAAAAAATGAATTACGTTTTCGTCAGATTACCGTCAGTGATAAGCGGCTGATTGCCGGAAAATTCTGGCGGATTGAATTTACCAGCGAAGAACTGGCGGGTTACCACTCCCCGGGGTTTGATGACCATAGTAAGATTTTCTTCCCTGATCCGGAAACCGGGCAGTTACGCTTACCGGAAATCACCGAAGAGGGGATCGTCTGGCCGGGCGGTGAACGCCCGGCAGCCAGGGACTATACCCCGCTGTTTTTCGACGGGAAATCGCGGCTGACACTGGATTTTTATCGCCATGAAAAAGGTATCGCCAGCGACTGGGCAGAAAACGCCAAAGCCGGGGATACGCTGGCGGTCGGCGGGCCTCGTGGATCACTGATCGTGCCGGCAGATTACCGGGTTCAGTTGTTCGCCTTTGACGAAACCGGTCTGCCTGCGTTACAGCGCCGCCTGGCAGAAACCCGCGCTGAAAAGCTTATCCTGCTGGCCTTTACCGATGAATCGCTGGTAAAAAGCTATCTGCCATCGCTACCGGACAATGCTGAGCTGACATGTTCCGGGGCGGGCACGATGAATGCTGAAGGGGTCCGGCGCTGTCTGCAACAACTGGCGGCACTGGAATTACCGGAAGATGACTATTTCATCTGGCTGACCGGGGAAGGGGAATCAGTCAAAATGTTAAGTGATTACTTTACCGGCCAGCGGGATTGCCATCCGGCGCTGGTACGGAGCGTGGCTTACTGGCATCGCAAAGGAAAATAATTCTGTCCGCCGGGCGGTCCCGGTGCAGGGAAAAGGAACGAGATTATGAATATCATCCAACCCGGAGGCCATCAGCGTCGCCGGCGCGAAAAGATGCTGGACGCTGCAGAAATGAGATTACTGATCTTAAGCTTTCTGCAACAGCAACCGGCTCATGGTTATGAGCTGATAAAGTCGATAGAAACTCTGGCGCAGGGAGAATACAGCCCCAGTCCCGGAATAATTTATCCTGCGCTGATGCTGCTGGAAGAGATGGATGCCATTGTGCCGCAAAACCCGGAAGCCGGGCGCAAAAGCTACCAGCTGACGGGGTACGGCGAACAATTTCTAAAAGACGGTGAGCAGCAATTACAGGAAATTACGGCCCGGCTAAAAACGCTGGCCGTGGCCGGTAAAAATCGGCGTATCCCGCAGATTGAAAGGGCGGTACATAACCTGAGGTCGGCGCTGAATACCCGTCTTGCTGAACCGGAAATCTCGCAGGAAACGCTGTATGCGATTATCGATGCACTGGACGACGCTGCAAAGCGGATTGAACGGGGCTGATTAAGGGAAGGGCGACTCAGTCACCGGATTTCCCGTGATTATCGATGTGCCCCAGCGCTTTTTCCGGGAAACAGTAGTCCCTGACCCGTTGTTTCAGACGGACAGCGTCCGGGAAACCTCCGTCACGCTTTCTTTCCCATAACAAATGGTCGTCGGCGTAGATTTCAAAGATCCCGCCACGACCGGGTTTCAGTGTCACGGCCGCCAGATCATCGGCAAAAGTACTTAATAATTCCTGTGCCATCCAGGAAGAACGAAGCAGCCACTGGCACTGGCTGCAATAATGTATGGTGATCACCGGGCGAGTATTCATTTTTTTCCTGAGCAAGAGTTCCGCGTGATGTCAGACCGACGGTTCCGCAGAAGAGTGACAATCCACCACCAGTCTGCCACGAACCTGCCCGCGAAGTAAGTCATCCGCATGACTGATGGCGGATGCCAGCGGTATCATTGTGGTCATTTTTCTCAGATGTTCACTGTCGCAGAGAGAAGCCAGCCTCTCCCAGGCCTGCTGGCGGCTGTGCATCGGGCACATCACACTATCGACCCCGGCCAGAGTGACGGCCCGTAAGATAAAGGGGGCCACACTGGCAGGCAGGTCCAGTCCCTGAGCCATACCACAGGCAGCCACTACACCATAACGGGCGGTGCCTGCCAGTACGTTACTTAGCGTATGGCTGCCGACGGTATCTATGGCCGCGACCCATTGTTCTTTTGCCAGAGGTTTAGCCGGCTGATTCAGCGTTTCACGCGGAATAATGCGCGATGCCCCGAGGGTATTCAGCAGATACTCACTGTCATTCGGCCTTCCTGTGCTGGCAATCACGCGGTACCCCGCTTTTGCCAGCAGCCAGACGGCAAAGCTCCCGACGCCTCCGCTGGCACCGGTCACCAGTACCTCTCCCTGCTGTGGGGTAACTCCCTGTTTTTCCAGGGTCATCAGGCACAGCATGGCAGTCAGTCCGGCAGTCCCGATGGCCATGGCGTCAGCGGGTGTGAGTGTTTCGGGGAGTGCGACCAGCCAGTCTCCGTCTGCAGAGGCTTTTCCGGCCAGCCCACCCCAGCGACTTTCACCGACACCGTAGCCGGTGAGAATAGCAAGATCCCCGGGACGCCATCGGGGATGACGGCTGGAGGTGACCCGGCCGACGAAGTCGATCCCCGGTACCATCGGGAACTGACGGATAACCGGCGCTTTATTCTCTATGGCTAACGCATCCTTATAATTCAGTCCGGAGAACAACACATCGAGTGACACGGATGCCGGGGGTAATTGCGCATCGTCCAGCCGGGTTAGTGTGCTTCTGTAACCTTGTTCGTCGTTTTCAATCACTATGGCCTGAAACATAAATCACTCCCGGGTAAACAATGCGCGTGGCAAAGAGGTGCGGTTATACGCAGCCATTCAGCATATCAGGACGGGAAATTAAAACAAAACGGTGCGATAAACTAACGGAACCACAGATCTCCAGGCAGAGGATGTGCGGAAACATCTGCGGTTATTCGGATATAAAATAAAGTAATTTATTTACTGACTTTACTGAAAGAACTGAAAGAACTGAAAGAACTAAATTTGCTGACCGAAATCTGAACCCGTAACCCGTAACCCGTAACCCTGAACCCTGAACCCGTAACCCTGAACCCTGAACCCTGAACCCTGAACCCTGAACCCTGAACCCTGAACCCTGAACCCTGAATCCTGAATCCTGAATCCTGCCAGCACACCGTGTGGCAGGGTTATCTGCTGCGCTTAATCCGAATCATTCTGTCGCTTTGCGCCGGCGTTCGCTGGCTCATCATTTGTCTGCTGCAGTACCCGACGGTACTTTCTGCGCTGCCAGGCTCTTTTCAGTGACCTGGCCAGTAAGACGTAGCCTATAAATGGCTGATGAGGTCTGTTTTCATGAAATTCCATTCTGCTGCCCCCGCGTGTAATCAGAGGCTTTATCTTCACCGATCCCTGCATAAAGAATACAGATGCAAAAAATACTTTTATTCAGCATACAGATTGGCTAAAAAGGTGACTGATTCGCAGGTTATTGGCTTATCTGTACTGGTTTATTAATCTGTATGGTGAAAATTAAGGATACAGCATGACACGTTATCAGCATCTGGCTAATCTGCTGGCGCAGCGTATTGAGCAGGGATTCTACCGGGAAGGAGAAAAACTGCCTTCGGTACGCAGCCTTAGCCAGGAACACGGTGTTAGCATCAGTACCGTCCAGCAGAGCTATCAGTTGCTTGAACAGCAGCGACTGATCACCGCGCAGCCCCGTTCCGGTTACTTTGTGGCACCGCACCCGTTACAGGCACCGGTTCCGCCGATGTCCCGGCCGATCCAGCGGCCGGTGGAGATTACCCAGTGGGAACAGGTACTGAGTGTGCTGAATGTGCGTAATGATAAAGAAGTGATTACGTTTGGCGGCGGGTCACCGGATATGAGCCAGCCCGGCCTGAAACCTCTGTGGCGTGAACTGAGCCGGGTGATCCGCCATGATAGCGGCGATATCCTGAAATATGATGAACTGACCGGGCAGCGGGAGCTGCGGGAACAAATCGCACGCCTGATGCTGGATGCCGGATCGGTGGTGACTGCCGATGATGTGGTGATCACCAGTGGTTGCCATAATGCATTGTCTCTGGCCCTGCTGGCAGTATGCGAGCCCGGGGATATTATTGCGGTCGAATCACCGACTTATTACGGCACAATGCAGTTATTGCGTGGCTTAGGTTTTAAAGCCATCGAAATTCCTACTGACCCTGTTAACGGGATCAGTGTTGAAGCTCTGGAACTGGCACTGGAGCAGTGGCCGGTGAAAGGGGTGATCCTGGTCCCAAACTGCAATAATCCGCTGGGGTTTATCATGCCTGACCCGCGTAAACGGGCGGTGCTGGCGCTGGCCCAGAGCCATGATATTGTGATTTTCGAAGATGATATTTATGGTGATCTGGCTACCGATTATCCGCGGCCGCAGACCATTCATTCTATGGATATCGACGGGCGGGTGATGCTGTGCAGCTCATTTACTAAAACCATCGCGCCCGGCCTGAGAGTTGGCTGGATTATCCCTGGCCGTAATTACGATCGTCTGCTGCAGAAAAAATATGCTGTCAGCGGCACCAATGTTCCGTCAACTCAGCTGGCGGTTTCTGCTTTTATACGTGAAGGATTTTATCACCGCCATCTGCGCCGTATGCGGCAGATTTATCAGCACAATATGGAGACTTATACCGGCTGGCTGCGCGAATATTTTCCCTGTGGCATCTGCGTGACGCGGCCGAAAGGGGGATTTATGTTGTGGGTTGAGTTGCCCGCGCAGGTCGATATGGTGTGTGTTTCCCGCCAGTTATGTCGTCTGAAAATTCATGTCGCGCCCGGCTCCTTATTTTCTGCTTCCGGTAAATACAGAAATTGCCTGAGGATCAATTGTGCTCTGCCGCCGATTGAGAAACACCGGCAGGTAATGGTGAAGCTGGGAGAAGCCGTTAAAATGGCCATGGAATAACGCTGCAGTTGCACAATGCGCGATGATTAACCAGGAACGGGCAGGGTCGCGCATTTATAAATATGAGCAGGGGCGGGCTGTGTTACGTTTTGTCATGAATATAAAATCAGTAAATACGTTTTTTCATTCCGGGTAAATATTATTATTCTATAATAAACAAATGGTTAATTAATTTCCCGGCCGGGTAGTTTGATTAATTATTGCTTGCCTGTCCCTGTTAAAGGTGACATTATGAGCGCCGTTTATTTTCTGACGTTTTTCACTGCCCTGAGAGGTTATTACGGTGCAAAAGACGCGTTGCTCTGCTCGTAATCTATTCCCCCTGCTGCGGATCCTTAACCCGCGGTTAACGGGCACCTGCCGGAAAACCCACTCTGTCACCATGCGGTGAAGCCAGCCATTGGCTGGTTGTTGGGCATGAGTAAAAACAGAGACTGTTCTGATTTTACTGATGTCTATCATCCTGAACCCTGATCCGGTTCACAGCCAGATATCTGACATTATTCGCCGGGGAACTATCCTCATTGCCGTGCCTATGTGCACCCACTCATCCTTGACCTTTGGGGATTTGTGTCATGACACCATTAAAAATTGCGGCCAGTGCCGCACTGATCCCACAGATCACTTCACCGCGAGCGCTGGTATCACTGGAAAATACCGATTTTACCGATATTGCCGCCGTCGTACTGACCCATGCGGATGCATCGATGGGGATGCTGTCTCTGCTGAACCACAGTGGCTTTAATTTACCGGTGTTTGTTGCCGGTGGCCCGTTATCGCCGGAGCTTCAGCAGAAGGGCGTTTGTGGCGTCTATCAGCCCGATGAAGCCGGTTATCAGGCTCTGGAAGAAGCAGCCTGTGAATATCAGGAAACGCTGCTGCCACCGTTTTTCGATACCTTAACCCGCTATGTGGCGATGAAGAACAGCACGTTTGCCTGTCCGGGCCATCAGGGAGGCGAGTTCTTCCGCAGGCATCCGGCCGGCCGGCAGTTTTATGATTTTTTTGGTGAGAATGTGTTCCGTTCTGACATGTGTAATGCAGATGTCCGGCTGGGCGATCTGCTTATCCATGAAGGTTCCGCCAAAGATGCGCAGAAATTTGCTGCCCGCGTCTTCAATGCGGATAAAACCTACTTTGTCCTTAACGGCACATCGAGTGCGAATAAGGTCGTGACCAATGCCTTGCTGACCCCGGGCGATCTGGTGCTGTTTGACCGTAACAACCATAAGTCTAACCACCATGGTGCGTTAATTCAGGCCGGTGCGACGCCGGTTTATCTGGAAGCGGCCAGGAATCCGTTCGGGTTTATCGGCGGAATCGATGCCCATTGTTTTGAAGAAGACTATCTGCGGAAGCAATTGCAGAAGGTCGCTCCCCACCGGGCGGCCGATAAACGTCCGTTCCGGCTGGCTATCATCCAGCTCGGTACCTATGACGGTACGGTTTATAATGCCCGGCAGGTGGTGGATAAAATCGGTCATCTCTGTGACTATATTCTGTTCGACTCAGCCTGGCTTGGCTATGAACAGTTTATTCCTATGATGGCGGACTGTTCGCCGCTGTTACTCGAGCTTACCCCCGAGGACCCCGGGATCTTTGTGACGCAGTCGGTTCATAAACAACTGGCAGGATTTTCCCAGACATCGCAGATCCACAAAAAGGATAACCATATCCGGGGACAGCGGCGCTTCTGCCCGCATAAGCGTCTGAACAATGCGTTTATGCTGCATGCTTCCACCAGCCCGTTTTATCCGCTGTTTGCCGCGCTGGATGTGAACGCAAAAATTCATCAGGGCCGGGCCGGACGGAAAATGTGGCAGGACTGTGTCATCCTGGGGATTGAGGCGCGTAAAGCCATACTGTCCCGCTGCCGGATGATCCGGCCATTCCTGCCGGAAACGGTCGACGGGCAACGCTGGGAAGATATTCCGACCGGCATACTGGCGAGTAATCGTCGTTATTTCAGCTTTGAGCCGGACGCCCGCTGGCACGGTTTTGCCGGTTATGCCCGCGGACAATATCTGGTTGACCCTTGCAAATTACTGCTGACCACGCCAGGTATCGATGCGGCCACCGGAGAATACAGTGATTTCGGGATCCCGGCGACGATCCTCGCGCATTACCTGCGGGAAAATGGCATCGTGCCGGAAAAATGTGACCTGAACTCGATTCTTTTCCTGCTCACTCCGGCGGAAAGTGCAGACAAAATGGCACATCTGGTGTCGATGCTGGCGCAGTTTGAAGAGCATGTCCAACAGGATGCGTTGCTGGAAGAGGTACTGCCGACGGTTTACCGTAAGTATGAACAGCGTTACCGGGGCTACACTCTGCGTCGTCTGTGTCAGGAAATGCATAATCTTTATGTCAGCTACCGGGTCAAAGATCTGCAAAAAGCTATGTTCCGTGAAAAGAGCCTGCCTCCGGTCGCTATGGAGGCGCAGCGTGCCCATCATCTTTATCTGCGGGGTGAAGTTGAACTGGTCCCGCTGGCGGAAGCCACTGGCCGGATAGCGGCGGAAGGGGCTTTGCCTTACCCGCCGGGCGTGCTGTGTGTCGTTCCCGGTGAAGTCTGGGGCGGGGCGGTGCGGGATTACTTCCTGGCACTGGAAGAAGGGATCAATCAGTTGCCAGGCTTTTCACCGGAACTGCAGGGCGTATATATCCGCGAAGATGAACAGCAGAATGAGCGGCTGTATGGCTGGGTTATTCTGCCAGAGGCTTTACCGGCCTGAACCACCGCCCCCGGAGCCTGAATGGCTCCGGGGGCGGGGTTAATAGCGGTAATAACTGCGTTCAGCGTTATTCACTTTATACAGATAACGGCGGGATTCCATGGCCGGATGGTTGTTGATCAGTGTCTGGTACACTTCATCCGGCGACATGGCATTAATCATATCCAGTGCCTTATCTTTGTTGCCGGAGAATACCCGCAGTACACTGCCTGCGCCGCCGTTATAAGCGGTGATCACCGCATAACGCCGGGAGACCGGGTTAATGATCCCTGCCAGATAACTTTTCTGCAGCAGTGAGAGATACGCGGTTCCGGCATCAATATTATTTTCCGGGTCCAGCAGGTAACTCCGGCTGGGTTTACCCCATTTTCCTTTCATGCGGAAGACATCCACACCGGCCGTATGCTGTACCACCTGCATCAGTCCCAGCGCATCGGAGTTACTGACCGCGTAGGGGTTAAAGCTGGACTCAATCTGCATAATCGCCAGGATAAGCGAGGCATCGACACCATACTGCTCCGAAGCCTGACGAACCAGCGGCAGATATTTATGGGCACGTTTATTCAGATGGTTAGGCACCATCGGGATGGTCACGGACCAGATCACGTGCAGCCCTGACATACGGCGCTGCAGGCGATGTTTCAGTAAGTAATCGGCAAAGCTTGCTGCTCTGCCTTCCCAGCGAATAGAGTGGCCGGTATTATCCAGCACCTCACCGTACAGCAAGGGTTGCTGGCTAAGTTTGATATCATTCGCATCGGAGTACAGGTCGACGTTGCCAGGGTTTTCGCCAATCAGCAAAGTGGTGATGATTGCCTGCCGCAGGCTGGCCATCGGATCCGTTCCGGAAATGGTCTCGATGGTTATTTTACCGCTTTCGAAGTTAATGTGACTGCGGGTGTAGTAGTTGTCGCTGTACTTCACATAGTCTTTCGGACCGGCAATCAGGACCTCATTGATCCCCCAGATATTCTCTATGTTATGGGCAAACTGTCCCATCAGAATATCGAAACCATTCGTATCCTTTACCCAGTTTTCATTAAAAGCCGGAGGCTTATGACTGGAGCAGGAAACCAGTAAGGGGGCAATCACCAGAAACGGGTACAGTTTTTTCATTTTTTTTGTTTGGCTGATTGTAGGATGTAAGGTTTCGGATGAGGACCGGCCGGTTACTGTGCCGGTGGCGTATAGCCTTCAATATGAACGTCTTTACCCTCAAACAGGAAGTTGATCATTTCCTGCTCCAGCACTTTTCTGTCTTCAGGATTCATCATGCTGAGTTTTTTTTCATTGATCAGCATCGTCTGTTTTGCCATCCATTCCTGCCATGCCGGTTTTGAAATTTCCCGGAAAATACGGGCACCGATCTCACCCGGATACAGCTGAAAATCCTGGCCTTCGGCTTCGCGTTGCAGATAGGTACAAAAAATAGTGCGACTCATAATTCTTCCTCATTAGGCTTACGCGAATGTAATGCCATCTGTTGCGGGTGTTTCAGTTCATGTAACAGTCGCTCAACCGGGGCTGCCAGTCCGACCGCGGGAGCTCGGGCTAAGTTATACCAGAGACTGCCACTTTCATCCATTAACGCGCCAAATTCCGGTGAGGTCAGTAACCAGGGCACAATTTCCAGATGGAAATGGCTGAAGGTATGACGAAACGCCGTCATTGGCCGGGGCTCACCGCCGATATTGTTCGCGCTTAACCAGCTGAACATCGCCTGCTCGCTGTCGAATTGCGGGAAACAGTATAATCCGCCCCAGATACCGACCGGAGGGCGCTGCTGCAACAGCACATTGTCACCCTGTCTGACCAATAAAAACCAGGCTGTTTTCACCGGCAGCGTCTTTTTCGGTTTTTTCCCGGGATATTTCTCCCAGGAATGATGAGCAAAGGCAATGCAGCCCGATTGCAGCGGGCAGATTTCGCACCTGGGCCGGGAACGGGTACAGACCATGGCGCCCAAATCCATCATCGCCTGGTTAAACTGACTGACGCCCCGGGCCGGGGTGACATCCTCACTGATCTTCCAGAGCCGTTTTTCCACCTCGCTTTTCCCGGGCCATCCCTCAACGGCATAGCAACGGGCCAGCACCCGTTTTACATTCCCGTCGAGGATGGGATAATGCTGCCCGAGAGATAATGAAAGGATCGCGCCAGCCGTAGAGCGTCCGACACCCGGCAGGGCAGCGACATCGTCAAAGTTTTGTGGGAAAATACCCCCATGCTTTTCTGTTATCTGGCAGGCAGCTTTGTGCAGGTTACGGGCCCTGGCGTAGTACCCCAGTCCTGTCCACAGGTGCAGAACCTCATCCAGAGGTGCCGCCGCCAGGTCAGTCACGGTCGGAAAGCGTGACATAAACCGCTGAAAGTAAGGGATCACCGTCGCTACCTGGGTCTGCTGCAGCATGACTTCAGACAGCCAGACCTTATAGGGAGTTTTTTCCTGCTGCCATGGCAGGGTTTTACGCCCGTACTGGTGATACCAGTCCAGGGTTTGTTGCGCAAAGAGCGACGATTGCATCATAACAGCAAATATTTCCACAGAAGCTAAGCTAAGATCAGGGCAGGAATTCCAGCACAGACCTGCCTGACTGTAAACATGAAGATTGCAAAGGCTTGCTTCCGTGGCCGAACTTTGCATAATTCCCGTTTTTCCCGAAAAGGTAAACCAACAGGCATTCCTATGATCAATGATGTCATCACGCCGGAATTTGATGAAGAAGGCCGTCCGCTGCGACGTATTCGCAGCTTTGTCCGCCGTCAGGGACGGCTGACGAAAGGACAGCAACACGCGCTGGATCACTACTGGCCACAGATGGGTGTCGAGTTTACTCCGCAGCCGGTTAATTTTGCAGCGCTATTCGGCCGTGAATCTCCGGTCGTGCTGGAAATCGGCTTCGGTATGGGAGCATCGCTGGTGACCATGGCGGAGCAGAACCCGCACCAGGACTTCCTGGGTATCGAAGTGCATGCGCCAGGTGTCGGTGCCTGCCTTGGGTCAGCCCACGAAGCCGGGGTCAGCAATCTGCGTGTCATGTGTCATGATGCCATGGAAGTGCTGGAAACGATGATCCCGGATAATTCACTACGTATGGTGCAGCTGTTTTTCCCTGACCCGTGGCATAAAGCCCGTCATAATAAGCGCCGTATTGTGCAGGTCCCTTTTGCTGAACTGATATTACGCAAGCTGAAACTCGGTGGCGTGTTCCATATGGCGACCGACTGGGAAAACTATGCGGAGCATATGCTGGAAGTGATGCAAAGCATTCCGGGCTTTCAGAACCAGTCTGCGGACGGGACTTTTGTGCCGCGTCCTGACACGCGTCCGGTAACCAAATTTGAACAGCGTGGTCAGCGTCTTGGCCATGGTGTGTGGGACTTAATGTTTGAGAGGATCAAATAATGGCAGTACAACGCAGTCGTCGTTTACGTAAAAAAATGCACCTGGCGGAATTCCAGGAACTGGGCTTTTCTGTTAGCTGGACATTCGCAGCAGGCACCTCTGAAACCGATATCGATGCCACCCTGGATGCTTTTGTCGATGAGGTTATCGAGCCGAACGGTCTGGCCTACGATGGCAGTGGATATCTGCAATGGGAAGGGCTGGTTTGCCTGCAGCAGACCGGTAAATGTACCGAAGAGCACCGTAAAGCGGTACGAGAGTGGCTGGAAGCCCGTCAGTTGTCCGACATTAAAGTGACTGAACTGTTTGATGTCTGGTGGGACGAAGAAGCCGCTGAACTCTGATAGCGGTCCTTCGCTGTCAGTGCAGTAATGCGGTATCAGTATCCGATGTTCAGACAGAAAGGAGTGTGCATGCTACGTAAAGTGATCGCAGCCGGAGTATTGCTGGCAACCGCTCAGGTTGCCCGGGCCGATTATCAATGTCCTGTGAAGCCACAGGATGATATTACTGTCACAGCGCAGCAGGTTGCGGTCAGTGGCAGTAATGGCAATCTGACTATCACCCCACAGGGGGAGATGACGTTTAACGGTAAAGCGGTAACGCCGGACCAGACACTGCGTCAGCAAGCCATTGCTTATCAGGCGGCCGTACGCCGGGATCTGCCCTGGATAGACCAGGGCGCGCATCAGCGTCTGGAAAACAGTCGCGTTGCGCTGGATAAAATCATCGTCGAAAAGCTGGGCAGTGGCAGCCATGTCCGCACCCGGCTGACAACGCTGGATACTCAGCTGAAAGCGCAGATGAACCGGATCATCGAACACCGAAATGACGGGCTGATGTTCCATCATGCGGCCATCGATCAGGTGCGTGCAGAAGGCGATAAGCTGGTACAGAGCACCATGGGTGGCATTCTGCAGGACAGTCTCAACGAACTGGGCAGCAGTTCCGGTGCCGGGGGGAATGGCAGTAATCCGCTGCAGGCCCTGATGGGGAACCTCGGGGGGCTGCAACAGTCTGTGCGCAGCGAAGTCAGCAAGCAGGAAGCTGACTTTCAGCAGTTTGGTAACGCGGTCTGTGAAAAGGTCGGATCACTGGAAAAGCAACGTACTGCACTCTATCACCAGCTAAGTCAGTAACGGTGACGCACCGCCCGCCACAGTTTTGTGACGGGCGGTAACGCCGGCATTATTCCTGTTCCAGAAAAATCTCCAGCAGGCTGTT
This sequence comes from Tatumella terrea, assembly GCF_039523755.1. Lineage (NCBI taxonomy): Bacteria > Pseudomonadati > Pseudomonadota > Gammaproteobacteria > Enterobacterales > Erwiniaceae > Tatumella > Tatumella terrea. The sequence goes on from NZ_BAAAFX010000013.1 coordinate 143,551, forward strand.
CAGAAACAGTCTGCCTTTTTCACTCACCTGCCAGGTATTCTCTGTTTCATTCAGATAGCCCGCAGCAATCGCTTTATCCAGCGCCGGCCGGATGTGCTGCTCACCAAGCCCGGTATACCGGACAAATTCCTCACGCGGGCAAGGCTCCCACAGCCGGAAACGATTCATGAAATACTCAAACGGCTTTTCATTATCGGTAACCGTATAGCGCTTATCCAGATAGTCGCCCCGCATAAAGCCACGGGGATGACGGGTTTTCACGCTACGGATAATCTCACCGTCCGGCTGGGTTAATTTGCCGTGGGAACCACATCCGATGCCCAGATAGTCGCCAAAGCGCCAGTAATTCAGGTTATGCTGACATTGCAGACCCGGCTTAGCGTAGGCGGAGGTTTCATATTGCTGATAACCTGCGGCGGTCAGTAGCTGGTGGCCCTGTTCGAAGATATCCCACAGGTCATCATCATCCGGCAGCACCGGGGGCCGTGAGGCAAACAGGGTATTAGGCTCGATAGTCAGCTGATACCACGACAGGTGCGGAGGAGCCAGCGCGATAGCCTGACGTAAATCGTCCAGCGCTTCGTCCAGTGACTGGTCCGGCAAGCCGTGCATCAGGTCAAGGTTAAAGCTTCTGAGACCCAGTCCGGCGGCTAAATTTGCTGCGCGTTTGGCTTCTTCCGGCCCGTGGATACGCCCAAGACGTTCCAGTTTCTGCTGACTAAAACTCTGCACCCCTATCGAGATCCGGTTAACCCCGGCCCGCTGATAACCGCTGAAACGGTCGGCTTCAACCGTTCCCGGGTTCGCTTCCATGGTGATCTCGGCACCGGCGGCGACAGGCACACGCTGGCGTACGCCATCAAGCAGTGCCTGCATCGCCTCACTGCTCAACAGGCTGGGGGTGCCTCCGCCAATAAAAATGGTCGAGACTTCACGGCCGGAGGTCAGGGCGATGTCATTATCCAGGTCAGCCAGCAGATGGCCGACGTATTCCATATGCGGAACATCACCTTTCAGCGCATGTGAGTTAAAGTCGCAGTAGGGACATTTCTGTACACACCATGGAATATGGATATACAGACTCAGCGGTGGCAGATTACCCATTACCCAGTGCATCCAGTAATTGCTTCAGTGCCTGACCGCGATGAGATACCGCCAGCTTTTCGGCTTTGGTCATCTCTGCCGCTGTCTTACCTGACTCCGGCAGCAAAAACACCGGATCATAACCAAATCCGCCTTCGCCATGGGCTTCACGGGTAATGACACCCGGCCAGCGACCGTGGAAAACCAGCGGGGTAGGGTCATTGGCATGACGAAGATAGACCAGTACGCAATGAAATGCGGCATGGCGTTGATCTTCCGGCACGTCTTTCATCGCAACCAGTAATTTATCCAGGTTCTGTGCATCGCTGGCTTCTTCGCCGGCATAGCGGGCAGACCAGATACCGGGGGCGCCGTTCAGCGCCTCCACAGCCAGTCCGGAATCATCGGCAATGGCCGGTAATCCTGTGACCTGTGCCGCATGACGTGCTTTTAACAGCGCGTTTTCAATAAAGGTCAGACCGGTTTCTTCCGGCGCATCCACGCCGAGATCGGTCTGGGCGACGATATCCAGGCCGAAAGCCGCCAGCGGTTCGGCCAGCTCACGTACTTTTCCAGCATTACCGGTCGCCAGAACTACTTTTTGCATAATTTTTCCAACAATTCAGGGTTACAGCAGGTACCAGAGCCCGGGGAAGAGATCCATTCCCAGGAAATTCAGTGCATACAGGATCAGCACCACAATCATGGCTGAGAAGTCGATGCCGCCCATTGCCGGCAGAAAACGGCGGATAGGGGACATCAGCGGTTCGGTCAGCTGCAACAAAACATAATCCATGGGGCCGCGACCCTGGCTTACCCAGCTCATCAATGAGCGTACCAGGATCACCCAGAAGACCAGGTTACCGGCGGCTTTCAGCAGTGACAGGACCCCTATCAGAATATTGTAAGGGCCGATAGCAAATCCACCGGACTGTATAAGCATCAGTACCGGGAATTTGATGGTCGTCAGCACCAGCGCCAGCACCAGTGAGGCCGTGTCGATAGGCCCGATGGCAGGAATAATCCGGCGCAGGGGGCGGATAACCGGCTGAGTCAGTTTGACGATAAACTGGGCCAGCGGGTTATAGAAATCACAACGGGCCCATTGCATCCAGATGCGTAATAACAGCACCATGACGTAAAGATCGATAATTGTTTTGACCAGAAAAGTCAGCGTGTACATGAGTGTCCTCAGTTATTGTGAAGAGGGCGGATAGTGACGGGCACCGAAAATGGCCGAACCGACACGAACCATCGTGCTGCCGGCTTCAATGGCAGCTTCCATATCATCGCTCATTCCCAGCGATAGCGTATCAATAGTGTCGTATGCGGCACTTAGTGTCCGGAAGGCCTCAGCCATCCGGCGACACACTGTGAGTTGTGCCTGATACCCGGTCTCCGGGGCAGGAATAGCCATCAGGCCCCGGAGCTTCAGTTGCGGCAACCGGGCAATCTGCTCAGCCAGTGCCGGGATCTCTTGCGGAGAAATACCGGATTTACTCTGCTCGTCGCTGATATTGACCTGTATCAGTACATTCAGTGGCGGCAGATGAGCCGGACGCTGGTCATTCAGACGCTGCGCCAGTTTCAGCCGGTCAAGGGTATGACACCAGGAAAAATTCTCAGCCACCAGCCGGCTTTTATTGGATTGCAACGGACCGATAAAGTGCCATTCGGCTTCCGCCAAATCCCGGGTCTGCGCAATCTTATCGACCCCTTCCTGCACGTAATTCTCGCCGAAACACCGCTGGCCTGCCTGCCATGCTTCCCGGATAGCGCTCACAGGTTTGGTTTTACTGACGGCCAGCAACGTAATTTGCTGTGGATCCCGGCCGCAGTTTTCGGCAGCAGCACTGAGACGCTGCCGGACTTGCTGTAAATTATGCTGGATGAGAGTCATAACGGACTATTTTATGGAGTTGGATGAAATCGTAGCCCTTAGTGTAAAGCATAATGCCTCCGATCTGCATCTCTGCTGTGGACATTTCCCCTGGTGGCGATGCCACGGACAATTAAAAGCCATCAATCACGTGGCCCCGGTGACCGGGCAACAGCTCAGCGGGTTCTGTGAACGCTGGCTGGGACGCCTGCAACAGCAACAGCTTTCCCGGCACGGTCACTGTGATCTGGCGATAACAACAGCAGACGGGACGCGGCTGCGGGCCTCACTGTTCCGGCAACAGTGCGGATTATCACTGTCACTGCGTATTCTGCGTGCTGAGGTGCCGGATATGCAGACCCTGGGGCTCCCCGCCATCAGTTACCGGTTACTGGAAAGACACGCTGGCCTGCTGCTGGTAACCGGTGCGACAGGCTGCGGAAAATCGACATCGCTGGCGGCCATGATCCGCCAGGTCAATACCTGTGCGGCGCGGCATATTATCACGCTGGAAGACCCGGTCGAATATCTTCACCACAGCCATCATTCACTGATTCAGCAACGGGAGGCCGGTATTCATTTTTCGACCTTTGGTGAAGGGCTGACGGCAGCGTTACGGCAGGATCCGGATATCATTATGCTGGGGGAATTACGTGACAGCCGGACCTTGCGGCTGGCGCTGACGGCAGCAGAAACCGGCCATCTGGTGCTGGCGACACTCCATACGGCGAATGCGGCACAATCGGTGGAAAGACTTCTGGAGAGTGCCCCCGTCGGGGATCAGGCCCTGGTCAGAACCCAGCTGGCACAGAGCCTTGCGGCCGTGATCAGTCAGCGGCTGATCAGTCCGGGGGGCCCGGGAACAGAGCTGCGGGCGGTTTTTGAGGTGCTGGTAAATACACCGGCGGTCGCTAATGTGATCCGTGAGGGGAAAACGCACCAGTTGCCGGGCCTGATAGAGACCGGTATTCAGTCGGGGATGCAAAGCTTCTCACAAGCCCTGCGGCAGAACCCTCCTCAGCCATCATCCTGACCGGCCGGCAGTGACCTTATCCGGGGTACGGATCATCGCGGAGGAGGAGGATCACTTTTTCGCCGGAGCGGGGCTGATTTCCACCCGGAGACTCTTTTCCTGCCAGCTGGCTTTATCAAACGTGCGGCCGTAGATCAGTTTCAGCGTGGAAATGCCGGGCTTTTCTGCCAGCAGATAAAAAGTCTGCTCTCCGCCACATCCGACCATTTTCGGTTTACATTTAGCCGACGGCTGATAGCCCCCCGGGATCAGCAATAAACCCTGCGGCAATTCGCTGACCATCCATTGGTAGCCGGTGGAGGGACTGACATCCAGCGTCAGGGCAACCTGTGTGCCGGTAACACCCTGCAGGCTGGCCGGAAATGGCGCTGCCACGGCAGATAATGCAAAACAACTCAGCGCACTGCACAGCAGGCCTCTGATACTCTGTTTCATCGGTGAATCTCCGTTTATGCTGAAATGGAGTTCAATACTAGCGTAAATGACCACGTAGCCGCATAAAATAGTGAAATTTACTGCTGTAATCGCTGCTGTTTTTGATCAGAACGGGATCATGATCAGGATGGGTGGTGATCGAACCAGCTTTCCAGGATGATCACAGCGGAGCCTGAATCCACATTCCCCTTACTCAGCGCTTTATAGCCGCCATGTTCAAACAGATCTGCACGGGCTTCCACCGTACTTAACCGTTCGTCCTGCAATTCCACCGCAATACCGAAGCGGCCATGCAGCCGGTTGGCAAATTTACGGGCACGGGCGGTCAAGGGCTGTTCAGTCCCGTCCATATTCAGTGGCAGGCCAACGACGACTAAATCCGGCTGCCACTCTTTCAGCAGTTTTTCGATCTGCGACCAGTCAGGAATACCGTCCTGCGCTTTAATCGCGGTCAGAGGACGGGCTGTGCCGGTCAGTTGCTGACCGACAGCGATACCGATACTTTTCGTCCCGAAATCGAAACCGAGCAATGTTTTAACCGACATCAGGCATGCCCCGCTTCACTGGCTATCTGGCAAATATCCACACCGAGCAGTCTGGCAGAATTGCGCCAGCGTTCAGAGGCCGGGGTATGGAACAGGATCTCCGGGGTCGCCGGTACGGTCAGCCACGAGTTTTCCAGAATTTCATTTTCCAGTTGCTGCTGTTCCCATGTGCAATAGCCCAGTGCGACAATCACATTTTCAGGCTGCTGTTCGCGGCCCAGAGACTCGAGAACATCTTTTGATGTGGTCAGCACGGTTTCTTCAGAAATCGTAATACTGGAAGAAAAATTGTGCGAAGGGGTATGCAGGATGAACCCGCGATCTTCGGCGACCGGACCGCCATTGTAGACCGGCAAGTCCAGCACTTTACTGCCATGGGTGGCAGCCGGGGTAATCTCTAATTTTTTCAGGATACCTTCAATCGTCAGGTTTTCCATTGGCTTATTAACGATTAAGCCCATAGCGCCTTCATCATTATGCTCACAGATATAGACGACGGAACGTTTAAATAACGTGTCCTGTAGCGAAGGCATCGCGATAAGGAAATGGTGCTCTAAATTCATACGGGCCTGATCAGTTTATTTTTAACAAGTATCCGGCAGCCCTGGCTGCCGGTAAGCGTGTGGCGGTAAATCAGCGTGCCAGACGTTTTTCAATGGCATCCATCAGCATACCGGTGACAGAAATCGGGAACGCGGCCTCAATTTCACGCACACAGGTCGGGCTGGTTACATTAATTTCGGTAAGACGATCACCGATAATATCCAGGCCGACAAAAATCAGCCCTTTCTCTTTCAGGACCGGGGCCACTTTTCGGGCAATCGCCCAGTCGCTTTCACTTAACGGCCGGGCTTCGCCACGTCCCCCGGCGGCCAGGTTGCCACGCGTTTCACCGGATTTCGGGATACGGGCCAGGCAGTAAGGCACCGGCTCACCATCGACCACCAGCACACGCTTATCCCCGTCTTTTATGGCAGGCAAATAGTTCTGAGCCATACAGAAGGTGGTGGCGTTATGCGTGAGCGCCTCACAGATCACTGAAAAGTTAGGATCATCCTGTTTTACCCGGAAAATAGAAGTCCCGCCCATACCATCCAGAGGTTTCATGATGATATCGCCATGTTCCTGCCAGAATTCACGCAGTTTTTCCTGGCTGCGGGTGACCAGCGTATCCGGTGTCAGTTCGGCGAACCAGGCGGTGAACAGTTTTTCGTTGCAATCGCGCAGGCTGCCGGGTTTATTGACCACCAGAGTGCCCAGTTCTTCCGCTCTTTCCAGGATATAAGTGGCATAGATAAATTCGGTATCGAACGGTGGATCCTTACGCATCAGGATCACATCCAGATCCGCCAGCGGGACGTCCTGCTCACTGCCAAACTGATACCAGCCGTCATAGTTCTGCTCCACCGTTAACAGGCGGGTCCGTGCAGAAGCCACGCCACCGCGCAGATGCAGGTCATTCATCTCCATATAATGAATTTCGTAACCCCGGCGCTGTGCTTCCAGCAGCATTGCGAAGCTGGTATCTTTTTTAATATTGATGTCCGCAATAGGGTCCATCACTATGCCAAGCTTAATCATTCTTCTCTCCTCGGAAGGCAGCGGTGACTACCTTATCATTAACGGATATTACCGGTTCAGGCTGCCGGGGGTTTTACCGCAGGTGCCGGGACAGCGTTGTCTTAACCCAGATCGCCAAACCGGACCTGCAGCGCCGTGATCACACTTAAGGCGGCGGTCTCGGTCCGCAGAACACGCGGTCCGAGCAGTATATCGGTAAATCCCTGGTCGGCCGCCATCGCGATTTCATCCGCACTGAGCCCGCCCTCTGGCCCTATCAGCAGACGAACCCGGCTGACCGGCACCGGCAGGGTATTAATACTCTGGCTGGCTCGCGGATGAAGGTTCAGTTTCAGTCCGTCGTCCTGTTCTGCACACCAGTCACTCAGTGACATCACCGGACGGATCTCAGGTAACCGGTTTCTGCCTGACTGTTCGCAGGCAGCAATGGCAATTTTTTGCCACTGCTGGCGCTTTTTCTCCAGACGCTCTGCATCCAGCCGGACACCGCAGCGTTCGGAGATCAACGGAGTAATGCAGTTCACCCCCAGTTCAATCGATTTCTGGATGGTGAACTCCATCTTTTCACCACGGGAAATCACCTGCCCGAGATGCAGAGAAAGCGGAGATTCGCGGTCATCGGTGACACCGTCTGCCAGTTGTACTCTGACTCTTTTCTTATCGGCATGTGTAATGGTGGCGCTGAAGACCTGGTTGCTGCCGTCAAAAATATCCAGTAACTGACCGGAGGTCATCCGCAGTACACGGCCGACATGGTTTGCGGCTTCTTCGCTTAATTCTATTTCGCTATGACTTACTACATGTTCAGGGTGATAGATGCGGGGTACGCGCATGAAAAATCTGCCAGTTCAGGGCTGTCACCGGGCGGACAGCCAGTAATAAAAAATAATAGTCAGTGTCTCTGCCTGTGAAGATAACGTCAACTGCTGTCGGCTATTTTTTAGTGCAACCACAGTTCAGGAAAGACAGCCAGGATTATGCCATAGCCTCCACGGTCACGGGGCAAAAGAGTGACACTTCCGTTATTTCTCCGGGCGCAGATCACTGCCGCAGTGCGTACACCGGTAACGTGTTTCTCCGCGCAGTACCCGGTTATGGCGGCGTACGGTCAGCTGGTGCTGTCGGCAGGGGCAATAATAGGTGAAGGTTTTCTGAAGCGTTGCGGTATTAAACTGATGTGTCCGCCGTGCGCTGACACCCAGCACAGTTTCCATCATCCATTTCCACTCTTTACCATGAGGGGGAACACGGCCGAACTCCTTCCAGACCAGCAGATGGGCCAGTTCATGGGGCACCACATCATCGATAAAAGTCTGCTGGTTTTCCAGCAGCAGTACCGGATTTAAACGGATCTCCCATTGCTGCAGCCAGGCGGTTCCGGCGACCGTTCCGCGTTGCTGATAGAGGACCGCAGGTTCGGTATAGTTTTTCTCAAGCGTGCGGTTGGCGAGCGCCAGATTTTCACGCAAAGAGCGCATTACAGCTTGCTGAAGGGCAATAGGCAGACGGGGAGTTTTCATAGCGGCAGCATAATCGCTGTTCAGGGAGATTACAATCGGCGGGAGGGGGAGAGGAATCCCCACAGGCAATGCAGACGCTGCCTGTGGGGGGAGCTGGACAGATTAGTCTTTCTGACCGATGCTGCGCAGTTTTTTACCCTGCATCAGGTTGCGTTCAATGTGTTCCAGAGAAACATTTTTGGTTTCCGGGATAAGCCACAGTGTCAGCACAATGAAGAACAGGTTCAGTAACGCATAGAGGCCAAAGGTCGGTGCATTACCCAGCGAGTTAAGCAGGGTCAGGAAGGTCGCACCAACAATCATATTGGCAATCCAGTTCGTTGTGGTCGAGACGGTGATCCCGAAATCGCGGCCTTTCAGCGGCTGAATTTCAGAACACAGTACCCAAATCAACGGACCGGCGCTCATGGCGAAACCAATGATAAACATCAGCAGCATAGCAATCGCGAAGTACTGCGCACCGACAGAATGAATACCGAAGTGCAGCATACCTCCAAGGATCCCCATACCGGCAGCCATCACGATAAACCCAAGGATCAGCGTCGGTTTACGACCCCAGCGGTCAACCAGGCCGATGGCAATAAAGGTCGACAGAACGTTAATCAGGCCGACAATCACGGTGCCCCACATCTGTTGATTGGTGTTGGTAAACCCGGCAATTTCAAAGATTTTAGGCGCGTAGTACATGATAACGTTCATACCGGTGAACTGCTGCATTACCTGTAACAGGATGCCCAGATACACCGCCCGGCGGAAGTTGCTGTTAGTTTTAAACAACGCCCAGCCGGTCTGTTTAACTTTCAGACTTTCACGGATCTCATCCAGCTCACGCTTCGCCTGCTCACTGGTATCACGCAGGCGATCCAGCACCCGTTTGGCATCGTGGAAGTTACCTTTGGCCGCCAGCCAGCGCGGGCTGTTTGGCAGGAACATCACACCGACCAGCAGCAACAAGGCAGGGATAGTGATCACACCCAGCATCCAGCGCCATGCCCCACTGTAACTCAGCGCGGTATCGGACAGATAAGCCCCCAGAATACCGATGGTGATCATCAGCTGATACAGTGAAATCATACTTCCCCTGATTTTTTCAGGAGCGATTTCCGACAGATACAGCGGTGCGGTATAAGAGGCAATCCCGACCGCCAGACCCAGCAGTACGCGGGCCGCAATCAGAATTTCCGGGTTCGCAGCAAACGCAGAGCACAATGAACCGGCGACAAATAAAATCGCCCCGGCCATCAGGCTCTTTTTACGACCCAGTTGCGAAGACATCCAGCCGCTGCCGATGGCTCCGATAGCTGCGCCGAACATCATTGAGCTGACAATCCACTCCTGCTGATGAGGAGTGACATTGAAATCTTTCGCAATGAAAGGCAGGGCACCGGCAATAACACCGATATCCAGCCCGAACAATAATCCTGCCAGTGCCGCAAGAAAGCAGACGAAGAAAGTCATCATCTTATTTGACGTTCTGCGTTTGTGTGTGTTGCCAGGCATTTTAGCCTCCGCTGTTAACTATCATCATTTTAGTAATGTTAAAAAAAACTTCCGGATTTGTCAGTGAGCAAGATCACAATGATGTAATCGATTACACAGCATAACCTACTGAAAGCAATATTTAATTCGGAAAACCCACTTTCTGCACCAGGGATGGATTAAACCCGGACAGAAAAAAATTTCCGGATTATAGTCCCGCTGGCGGAACCCAAAGCAAGCTATTTTTCCCGATGAATATCAATTGTTATAGCCTGAAAAATCTGAGATTGATAGTCGCTTTCAAATGTAACCGTTACCACAAAGGATTTTTAACAAATATTTTGCCCGGTTCGATGGATGAGGAGTGACAACAAATCGCACGCAGTGGGGAGGTCAGGGGGAAAAGTGGACGGAAGTCAGAACAGACAGGGCAGAGTTCTGCCCTGTCTGACAGATGAATTACAGACCGGCAGCCTCTCGCAGGGCTTCAGCTTTGTCGGTTTTTTCCCATGGGAAGTGCTCACGGCCAAAGTGACCATAAGCTGCCGTCTCACGGTAAATCGGGTGCAGCAGATCCAGCATCTGAATCAGACCGTATGGACGCAGATCGAAGAACTCACGCACCAGCAGGGTCAGTTGTTCGGTAGGGACTTTGCCGGTACCAAAGGTTTCAACCATGATGGAGGTCGGCTCAGCGACGCCGATAGCGTAAGACACCTGAATTTCACAACGGTCAGCCAGGCCGGCAGCGACGATATTTTTCGCCACATAGCGTGCAGCATAGGCCGCAGAACGGTCAACTTTTGACGGATCTTTACCTGAAAACGCACCGCCACCGTGACGAGCCATACCGCCGTAAGTATCAACGATAATTTTACGACCGGTTAAACCACAGTCACCCATCGGGCCGCCGATAACAAAACGACCGGTCGGGTTGATAAAATATTTGGTCGCGCTGGTCAGCCACTCTTCCGGCAGTACAGGCTTGATGATGGTTTCCATCACCGCTTCCTGCAGCTCTTTCTGGCCAATGTCTTCAGCGTGCTGAGTGGACAGCACCACGGCATCGATACCGACAATTTTACCGTCGTCGTACTGGAAGGTTACCTGGCTTTTTGCATCCGGGCGTAACCATGGCAGCGTGCCATCTTTACGGACTTCGGACTGACGCTGTACCAGACGGTGTGCGTAGGTCACCGGGGCTGGCATCAGTACATCGGTTTCGTTGGTGGCATAACCGAACATCAGGCCCTGGTCACCGGCACCCTGTTCCAGAGGATCGGCACGGTCAACCCCCTGGTTGATATCCGGAGATTGTTTACCAATTGCACTCAGTACTGCACAGGAGTTCGCATCAAAACCCATATCGGAATGAACATAACCGATATCACGGACGGTCTGACGGGTGATATCTTCGATATCGACCCATGCACTGGTCGTCACTTCACCACCGACCAGCACCATGCCTGTTTTGACATAGGTTTCGCAGGCTACGCGTGCTTTAGGATCTTGTTCAAGGATGGCATCCAGCACTGCATCAGAGATCTGATCAGCAATTTTATCGGGATGCCCTTCTGATACGGACTCGGATGTAAATAAGTGTTTTGCCATTTGTTCTTTACCTTACTCTATGGTTTCAATTCTACAGCATAGCGAACATCAGCAGTGCTCAGTTTCGCTTCTTAAGACAAAGCCGTGAGCGGTACAGGGTGTGCCTTACGGCACAGGCTGGTGTGACACTGCCTGGTGACTAACTAATGAGTGCAGATGGAGATTTATTAGACGGAAAACCATCCGGACGTCTATTTTAGGTCACACCTCCGTGTAAATTCCAGCCCTTTTTTATTATTAAGGCGTTACGGCGTGTAAACTTATGCGGACAGCCTGCTGATTTTGGGATAATTTCTTTGCTTTTTCGGGCGGCGGGCGGTATAAACAGCGGCTGCTGTTCCCCCGGGAATACCACACTGCGGTGGCGCGTCCCTGACGTGGCATTTGTGTCAGGAATACTGCTTTCTGACCTTCACCCTCTGACCGTTTTCCGTATGCAGACAGCATATGTGGAGGTGACAAGACTAATGAACCGGACCTGTACATTTTTTGATGGTTCTTCGCTCTGTTCTGATGCGCTGAGTTCTCACTCAGTTTTTTCCGCGAGTCATACACTTACCTCCACACTGTCCCGACGAAGTGATTCTTTTTACCCGGTTAATACGGATCCCTGTGCCGTCTGAAGGCTGCCTGCAGGGGGATTCTGCTATCTGCCTTGCCGGGGGTGTCCCTGGCGGCATCACTCAGGCCGGTAATCCTATTAATGCCATCGTTCATCCTGACTCTGTGCTATACCTGAGGGATGAAATTGCCAATCCGATCAGGGGACGTTTCTCCATGCGGGAAATCAGCCGTTTCACTTTTCTATCTAAAATAGAGGTTCGCAATGTCTGACGACATGAAGACTATTAAGGGTTCGTCAGCAGGCGAACATGGGGAATTGCGCTCAATGCAGGAAGTCGCAATCAATAATTCTGAAGCCAGCCGGATGTTAAAAACCTATAACATCGCCTGGTGGGGCAATAACTATTATGACGTCAATGAACTGGGTCATATCAGTGTGTGTCCGAATCCGGAAAAACCGGAAGTCAGGGTAGATCTGGCGAAGCTGGTCAAAGAGCGTGAAGCTCAGGGGCAGCGTCTGCCGGCGCTGTTCTGTTTCCCGCAGATCCTGCAACACCGCCTGCGCTCCATCAACGAAGCCTTCCGTCGCGCCCGTGAATCGTTTGGCTACCGGGGGGATTATTTCCTCGTGTATCCCATCAAGGTCAATCAGCATAAGCGCGTTATTGAGTCGCTGATCAATTCCGGTGAACCGCTGGGGCTGGAAGCCGGCTCTAAAGCCGAGCTGATGGCGGTACTGGCGCATGCGGGTCAGACACGCTCGGTGATTGTCTGTAACGGCTATAAAGACCGCGAATACATTCGTCTGGCGTTAATCGGCGAAAAGCTGGGCCATAAAGTGTACCTGGTTATTGAAAAAATGACCGAAGTCCGCCTGGTGCTGGAAGAGGCCGAGCGCCTGAACGTCACGCCGCGCCTGGGGATCCGTGCGCGTCTGGCCTCTCAGGGGTCGGGCAAATGGCAGTCCAGTGGCGGCGAGAAATCGAAGTTTGGTCTGTCGGCGACTCAGGTGCTGCAGCTGGTGGACATCATGCGTAATGCCGGCCGGCTGGACAGCCTGCAACTGCTGCATTTCCATCTTGGCTCACAGATGGCAAACATCCGTGATATTTCTACCGGGGTGCGTGAGTCGGCACGCTTCTATGTTGAACTGGCGAAACTGGGCGTGAATATCAAGTGCTTCGATGTCGGCGGAGGTCTGGGGGTCGATTACGAAGGCACCCGTTCCCAGTCAGATTGTTCGGTGAACTATGGCCTGAATGAATACGCCAATAATGTTATCTGGGCGATCGGTGATGCCTGCGACGAACATGGGCTGGAGCATCCGACCGTGATCACGGAATCAGGGCGTGCGGTAACCGCACACCATACGGTTCTGGTGTCTAATATCATCGGTGTGGAGCGTAATGAATTTACGACCCCTCAGGCCCCGGCGGAAGACTCACCTCGTCCGATTATCAGCCTGTGGGAAACCTGGCAGGAGATGCATGAACCGAATGTTCGCCGCTCCCTGCGTGAATGGTTGCATGACAGTCAGATGGACCTGTCTGATATCCACACCGGATATTCGGCCGGCACCTACAGCCTGACCCAGCGAGCCTGGGCTGAGCAGTTGTACCTGAGCATCTGCCATTATACCCGCCAGCATCTGGACCCTAGCAACCGTGCACATCGTCCGATCATTGACGAGTTACAGGAGCGGATGGCAGATAAGATCTACGTCAACTTCTCATTGTTCCAGTCCATGCCGGATGCCTGGGGCATCGACCAGTTGTTCCCGGTACTGCCGCTGGAAGGGCTGAACAAGTCGCCGGAGCGTCGTGCCGTCCTGCTGGATATTACCTGTGACTCCGATGGCACCATCGATCACTACGTCGACGGTGACGGTATTGCTACCACCATGCCTATGCCGGAATATGATCCGGAAAATCCGCCGATGCTGGGCTTCTTTATGGTCGGTGCATATCAGGAAATTCTGGGCAATATGCATAACCTGTTCGGTGATACTGAAGCGGTTAACGTATATGCCTTCGATGATGGCTCGGTGGATGTGGAATTGTCCGATACGGGCGATACCGTGGCTGACATGCTGGAATACGTACAGCTGAATCCGCGTGAATTGCTGGAACTGTTCCAGAAACAGGTGAAAGCCAGCGACATCGAAGAAGAATTGCGTGACCAGTTCCTGTCGGAATTTGAAAGCGGTCTCTACGGGTACACCTACCTGGAAGACGAGTAATAGCGTCTGCCCTGTCTGACGATTATCAGTACGCACGGATAATCATTGCAGAGGGGGCAACGAACTATCATAATCCGCAAATACTCTTGTGCGTCGGGTTTAACGACACACAAGGGTTTTTTTTCGTCTATACCTGAACGGATAGCTGACTGTCTGATGCCGGTGATCCGTTCACCGGAATGAAAGAGGAAAAGATATGTACCATACCCTGGGTAATCAGTATGACAACTCCCTGGTGTCCAATGCCTTTGGCTTTATGCGCTTCCCGCTGAATTTTCAGCCCTATGACAGCGATGCCGAGTGGGTGATCACGGGGGTTCCTTTCGATGCGGCGACGTCCGGCCGTCCCGGCAGCCGTTTAGGTCCCGGCGCCATTCGTCAGATATCGACCAACCTGGCCTGGGAAGGGTGCCGCTGGCCGTGGGATTTCGATCTGCGTGAGCGTCTGAACGTCGTCGATTGCGGTGACCTGGTCTATGCCTTTGGTGATTCCCGGGACATGTCGACCCGGTTGCAGGAGCACGCCGAAAAGTTACTGGCTAACGGTAAACGTATGCTGACCTTCGGTGGCGACCACTATATCTCTCTGCCACTGCTGCGCGCCCATGCGAAGCATTTCGGTAAGATGGCCCTGGTCCATTTTGATGCGCATACCGATACCTATTCCAACGGCCCGACATTCGATCACGGGACCATGTTCTACCACGCCCCGAATGAAGGACTGATTGACCCGGATCACTCGGTACAGATTGGTATCCGTACCGAATATGACAAAAACCTGGGCTTCAATGTGCTGGATGCGGCCTGGGTCAATGATCAGTCGGTGGAAGCCATTCTGGCCGAAATCAAAAAAACCGTCGGTGATCTGCCGGTATATCTGACCTTTGATATCGATTGTCTGGACCCGGCACACGCACCGGGCACCGGGACGCCGGTGATTGGCGGGCTGACGTCCGACAAGGCGACGAAATTAATTCGCGGACTTCAGGGCATGAATATCGTCGGTATGGACCTGGTGGAAGTTGCGCCCGGGTATGATCATGCTGACCTGACGTCACTGGCCGCGGCTACGCTGGCATTAGATATGTTACATGTTCAGGCCGCTAACAAAGCGTAATCACTTGTATCGGAGACCGTATCAGGGGTAAGTTACCGGATACGGTTTTAACAGGAGAATATCATGGGTTTACTGGATGATCTGGTCGGTTCACTGACCGGCGGGCAGCAAAATAATCTGGGACAGTTACAGGCTGTCTGGAACTGGGTTCAGGAGCAGGGCGGTGTGGAAGTTCTGATCCAGAAATTTCAGCAGGGCGGATTGGGCGAAATCCTCTCCAGCTGGCTGAGCAATGGCGCGAATCAGTCTGTCAGCAGTGATGACATTAAGTCAGCACTCAGCAGCCAGGACTTAGAGTCTCTGGCCGGCAAGCTGGGGACCGACGTTGACGGTGCCTCCGGTGTTCTGTCGAAAATTCTGCCGGAACTGATGGATAAAATTTCTCCGCAGGGAGAAGTTCATCCGGAAGCCACAGGCACTAACAGTTCGCCGGATCTGGGCTCTCTGGTCGCCAGCATCTTCAAAAGCTGATCTCTGACACGCGCTCAGGACTGCCGGCAGAACGTCAGGTTCTGCCGGTAAATCAGCCTTTCTGTATAAAAAGCACCCGCCGGGATTCCCTCTGAAAAACTATGCTCCCGGGCCGGTAAAACTGTCTTCCCTCACCGGGGGGCAGCATAATCTTTTGTGATCTCCGCTTCCGGTAAACACTCTGAGGGTTTATCCCTGCCTGCCAGCCTTCCGGGTCGCACAATTCGCCCGCCATAGCATATACTTTTGCCCCGCTTTTCATGTACATTGAAGGACGACTGTTTTTCCGCCTTGCCTGTTAATTGTTGATTTTCAATGCATTGGTAAAGGGAAGGCCATTATCCGATCTGGAGTTTAAGCATGCCCTCTCATAAAGAACTCGCGAATGCTATTCGTGCCCTCAGTATGGATGCCGTACAAAAAGCCAAATCCGGTCACCCGGGCGCCCCGATGGGCATGGCTGATATTGCCGAAGTGTTATGGCGTGATTTCCTGAATCATAACCCGCAGAACCCGTCCTGGGCCGATCGTGACCGCTTTGTGCTGTCTAACGGCCACGGTTCGATGCTGATTTACAGCCTGCTGCACCTCACCGGATATGATCTGCCGATTCAGGAGCTGGAAAACTTCCGCCAGCTGCACTCCCGTACCCCGGGTCACCCGGAATACGGCTACACCCCGGGCGTGGAAACCACCACCGGTCCGCTGGGTCAGGGCATTGCCAATGCCGTCGGTTTTGCCATTGCTGAGCGTACGCTGGCTGCCCAGTTTAACCGTCCGGGCCACGATATCGTCGACCACTACACCTACGCGTTTATGGGTGATGGCTGCATGATGGAAGGGATCTCTCACGAAGCCTGTTCACTGGCCGGTACCCTGAAACTGGGTAAACTGATCGCTTTCTATGACGACAACGGGATCTCCATCGATGGTCATACCGATGGCTGGTTTACCGACGATACCGGTATGCGTTTCGAAGCCTATAACTGGCATGTGATCCGCGGTATCGACGGTCACGACCATGACGCTATCCGCCGCGCGGTGGAAGAAGCACGCAGTGTGACCGACAAACCGTCATTGCTGATTTGCAAAACGGTCATCGGTTTCGGTTCGCCGAACAAAGCCGGCACCCACGATTCTCACGGCGCCCCGCTGGGTGACGAGGAAATCGCACTGACCCGTAAACAGCTGGGCTGGAACTACGCACCGTTTGAAATCCCTGACGATATTTATGCGGCCTGGGATGCCAAAAACGCCGGTACTGAGAAAGAGCAGGCGTGGGATAAGAAATTTGCTGCTTATCAGCAGGCTTTCCCGGCGCTGGCTGAGGAATTCATCCGTCGTACCACGGATAAACTGCCGGAAAACTGGCAGGAAGAGTCACAGAAATACATCGAACAGCTGCAGGCAAACCCGGCGAACATCGCCAGCCGTAAAGCCTCACAGAATGCCATTGAAGCGTTCGGTAAACTGCTGCCGGAATATCTGGGCGGTTCAGCCGACCTGGCACCGAGCAACCTGACCATGTGGTCCGGCTCTAAACCGATCAACGAAGATGCCGCCGGTAACTATATCCATTACGGTGTGCGCGAGTTCGGTATGACCGCGGTGGCGAACGGTATCTCCCTGCATGGCGGCTTCCTGCCTTATACCGCAACCTTCCTGATGTTTGTGGAATATGCGCGTAACGCAACCCGTATGGCAGCCCTGATGAAAATCCGTCAGGTGCTGGTCTACACCCATGACTCTATCGGTCTGGGTGAAGACGGCCCGACTCACCAGCCGGTCGAGCAGCTGGCCAGCCTGCGCACCACCCCGAACATGAGTACCTGGCGTCCGTGTGACCAGGTGGAATCTGCGGTGGCATGGAAATACGCTATCGAACGTCAGGACGGCCCGACCGCGCTGATCTTCTCCCGCCAGAACCTGGCGCAGCAGCCACGCAGCGCGGAGCAGCTGGCGAACGTCGCCCGCGGCGGATACGTACTGAAGGATTGTGACGGTCAGCCGGAACTGATCCTGATTGCGACCGGTTCAGAAGTCTCTCTGGCCGTGGCGGCCGCAGAGCAGCTGAGCGGCCAGGGCCGTAAGGTCCGTGTCGTTTCTATGCCGTCAACGGATGCCTTCGATAAGCAGGATGCGGCGTACCGTGAATCGGTACTGCCGGCGGCGGTCACCGCCCGTGTGGCTATCGAGGCAGCTATCGCTGACTTCTGGTACAAATATACCGGCCTGAACGGTGCGATTGTCGGTATGACCAGCTTCGGCGAGTCAGCCCCGGCAGATCTGCTGTTTAAAGAGTTCGGGTTTACCGTAGAGAACGTGGTGGCGAAAGCTAACGCTCTGCTGTAATCCGGTCTTTTGACAGGTTTTAAATGAACAGCATGGCGGGAAACTGCCATGCTTTTTTTTCAGGTCACGGGACGGGAAGGGTGACCGCAGATGTGTTTTTTATGCACAGTTAGCGGTTGAAAATGTGAGTTTGATCGAATAATTAGAATTGCAGTTGATCTCAGTCATTCCCGTGTGGCATAGCATGATTTATTCTCAGCTGAAGCGTTTCAGTTGGGGTTCTGTAACGGCATTAATGTCCGGTCTGCCGTTACGCTAACGGGTTGTGATGACGGCGAACATCGTCTTCCATAACACCCGGCACAAAGAAAATGGTAGTGACATGACCCTGAGAATTGCGATTAATGGTTTTGGACGTATTGGCCGTAGCGTATTGCGCGCACTGTATGAAAGCGGCCGGCATACGGATATTTCAGTCGTGGCCATTAATGAACTGGCCGACAACGAAGGGATTGCCCATCTGCTGAAATATGACACCACTCATGGTCGCTTTGCTTATGAGGTCCGGCTGGAAGAGGATGTGCTTCGGGTAGGGCGGGATCCTATTCGTTTATTACATCAGCCCCGGATAGCGTCTCTCCCCTGGCGGGAACTGGATATTGATATCGTTCTGGATTGTACCGGGCACTATGGCAGCCGTGCGGATGGTGAAGCACACCTGGCTGCCGGCGCTAAAAAAGTGCTGTTTTCACACCCGGGCGGAAACTCTCTGGATGCGACCGTGGTGTATGGTGTGAACCACCATGAACTGAAAGCAAGTGACCGGATAGTCTCAAATGCGTCCTGTACCACAAATTGTATCATCCCGGTGATTAAACTACTGGATGATGCGTTCAGGATTGTGTCGGGTACGGTCACGACTATCCATTCATCGATGCACGATCAGCAGGTTCTGGATGCCTATCATACCGATCTGCGGCGGACCCGGGCAGCCAGTCAGTCGATCATTCCGGTAGATACCAAACTGGCGGCCGGGATCACGCGGATATTCCCTCAGTTTGCGGATCGGTTTGAAGCTATCGCCGTAAGGGTACCGGTGATCAATGTGACGGCCATCGACCTCAGTGTTACCCTGGAAATACCGGTGACGGCGGCCAAAGTTAACGAGATTTTGCAAAACGGAGCACAGGGAATATTTCGTGGTATAGTCGACTATACCGAACTACCCTTAGTTTCTGTTGATTTTAACCACGATCCGCACAGTGCCATCGTCGATGGTACCCAGACACGGGTCAGTGGTCAGCACCTGGTGAAAACCCTGGTATGGTGCGATAACGAATGGGGCTTTGCTAACCGGATGCTGGACACCACCTTAGCAATGTCTGCAGGTAATTTCAGGTAAGGCGTGATAACGCCTGACAAACTTACGAGAATCAATAAGAGGATTCACCATGTCTGTAATTAAAATGACCGATCTGGATCTTGCAGGTAAACGTGTACTGATTCGTGCTGACTTGAACGTGCCGGTAAAAGACGGAAAAGTTACGTCAGATGCCCGTATTCGTGCATCATTACCGACCATCGAATCTGCACTGAAGCAGGGTGCTAAAGTCATGGTGACCTCTCACCTCGGTCGCCCGGTGGAAGGCGAATACAATGAAGAGTTCTCTTTATTGCCGGTAGTGAATTACCTGAAAGATAAACTGAACGGAACCCCGGTCAAGCTGGCAAAAGACTATCTGGACGGTGTCTCCGTGGAAAACGGCCAACTGGTGGTACTGGAAAACGTCCGTTTCAACAAAGGTGAGAAAAAGGATGACGAAGTGCTGGCGAAGAAATATGCCGCACTCTGTGATGTCTTTGTGATGGATGCCTTCGGTACCGCACACCGCGCCCAGGCATCTACCCACGGCGTCGGTAAATTCGCGCCTATCGCCTGTGCCGGCCCGCTGTTATCCGCGGAACTGGAAGCGTTAGGTAAAGCGATGAGCAACCCTGCGCGTCCGATGGTGGCTGTCGTGGGGGGGTCTAAAGTTTCGACGAAGTTTGATGTGCTGCAGTCACTGGTGGGCATTGCTGATACCGTGATTGTCGGCGGGGGTATCGCAAATACCTTCGTTGCTATCGACAACAATGTCGGTAAATCACTGTATGAGCCGGACTTCGTGGAAGCTGCGAAAAAACTGCGTGATCAGCATGGGATCCCGGTACCGACGGACTCCCGCGTAGGTACAGAGTTTTCTGAAACTGCACCGGCAACGGTGAAAAAAGTCACTGACATCCGTGATGATGAAGAGATCATGGACTTCGGCGATGAGACAGCACAGGCTATGGCCGCCATCCTGAAAGGCGCGAAGACTATTCTGTGGAATGGTCCGGTAGGGGTGTTTGAGTTCCCTAACTTCCGTAAAGGGACCGAAATCGTTGCTAATGCCATTGCAGACAGCGATGCATTCTCCGTTGCCGGTGGCGGTGATACGCTGGCGGCCATCGACCTGTTCGGTATCGAAGATAAAATTTCTTATATCTCTACCGGCGGCGGGGCTTTCCTCGAGTTTGTTGAAGGTAAAAAACTACCGGCAGTTGCCATGCTTGAAGAGCGTGCAAAACAGTAATTCTGCAACGGTGTACCCGGCAGGGGCCGGGCGCATCGAGTTTAGCCCGGCTAACGGGCATCCGTTTACGGCCAACGAAACAGGACAATGTTATGTCTAAAATTTTTGATTTCGTAAAACCTGGTGTAGTTACTGGCGAAGATGTTCAGAAAATCTTCCAGGTCGCTAAAGAGAATCATTTTGCACTGCCTGCAGTAAACTGCGTGGGCAGCGACTCCATCAATGCGGTACTGGAAACTGCGGCTAAAGTGAAAGCGCCGGTGATTGTTCAGTTTTCTAACGGCGGTGCTGCCTTTATTGCCGGTAAAGGATATAAGTCTGACAAGCCACAGGCGGCGGCCATCATGGGAGCCATCGCAGGTGCACACCATGTGCATCTGATGGCTGAAGCGTACGGCGTGCCGGTGATCCTGCACACCGACCACTGTGCCAAAAAACTGCTGCCGTGGATTGATGGTCTGCTGGATGCCGGTGAAGCGCATTTCGCCAAAACCGGTAAGCCTCTGTTCTCTTCTCACATGATCGACCTGTCTGAAGAGTCACTGGAAGAAAACATCGAAATCAGCAGCAAATATCTGGCTCGCATGGCAAAAATGGGGATGACCCTGGAAATCGAACTGGGTTGTACCGGCGGTGAAGAAGACGGTGTTGATAACTCTCACCTCGATAACTCAGCCCTGTATACCCAGCCTGAAGATGTTGATTACGCCTACCGTAAACTGAATGAAGTCAGCCCTAATTTCACCATCGCTGCCTCTTTTGGTAACGTACACGGTGTATACAAACCGGGTAACGTTCAGCTGACACCAAAAATTCTGCGTAACTCACAGGATTATGTCAGCGAAAAACATGGTCTGCCGCACAACGCGCTGAACTTTGTTTTCCATGGCGGCTCCGGTTCTTCTGCGGAAGAGATCAAAGAAGCTATCGGCTATGGCGTGATTAAAATGAATATCGATACCGATACCCAATGGGCGACCTGGGACGGTATTCTGCAGTACTACAAAAAGAACGAAGGTTATCTGCAGTCTCAGCTGGGCAACCCTGAGGGTGACGATAAACCGAACAAGAAATTCTATGATCCACGTGCCTGGCTGCGTGCAGCGCAGAGCTCAATGGTGGTTCGCCTGGAACAGGCATTCCATGAGCTGAATGCGATCGATCGTCTGTAACCCTCATTGAGGGAAACAAAGGCCCGCGATGCGGGCCTTTTTTATTGCCGTGGTGTCAGGTTGAGCTGCCTTGCAGCAAGGCGAACGGAAGACTCACCGTCCCGACAAAAATATCAGATATCTATAACCTGCCAGCCTCTCTTTTACTGCAAAAAATACACTCACTTTTCCGCGGATGCCTGCACCACAGGTAGGGCGGCATCGCACCGCTGAGCGAGCGAATATGTCCAGGACGAGGCGCATGGATGCGGCGAGAGGTCATGCTGAGTAGGAGCGAATCATGACCGGTCCGTAAAGGACATATAAGTAAGCGAAGGTACCGCGCAGCGGCGGGCAGGCTTGTCGCCAGGCCCGGAGTGCAGAGGGCGCGGCCATGCGCCCTTTGCCCGGTCGCCCCCGGCGGGGCTAAGGCAGCCTGCCTTAACATAAAGCGAACGGAACACTCACGACCTGATTATAAAAGACCACAGCCGAACGGAATATTCACGGTCTGACCATAAAAACCCACAGCCGAACTCACTAGCCACAGGCCTGAGAAAAAAATCCTCCGGTTTTCACCGGACCCACACCCGGAGACTTACCGCGACATCGCACCGCTGAGCGAGCGAATG
Source organism: Tatumella terrea (assembly GCF_039523755.1). Taxonomy (NCBI): domain Bacteria; kingdom Pseudomonadati; phylum Pseudomonadota; class Gammaproteobacteria; order Enterobacterales; family Erwiniaceae; genus Tatumella; species Tatumella terrea. The sequence continues at coordinate 165,798 of NZ_BAAAFX010000013.1, forward strand.
TGTCCAGGACGAGCCGCAGGGACGCGGCGAGAGATCATGCTGAGCAGGAGCGAATCATGACCGGTCCGTAAAGGACATATAAGTAAGCGAAGGTACCGCGCAGCGGCGGGCAGGCTTGTCGCAAGGCCCGGAGTGCAGAGGGCGCGGCCATGCGCCCTTTGCCCGGTCCTGTTAATGCCAGTCGACGTCGCGCCCGATACCGGATTACAGCGACAAAAAAGGCGGGTTTCCCCGCCTTTTGGATACTGCATCTGGCATCTTAGTACAGCAGACGGGCACGCAGCGTACCCTGAATACCTTTCATTAGTTGCAGCGCTTTGTCGGCGACATCCTGCGGGGCGTCAATATCGATAACCACATAGCCCATATACGGCGTCGTCTGCAGATACTGCCCCATAATATTGATGCCCTGCTCGGCAAAAATCTGGTTGATTGCGGTCAGTACGCCCGGCCGGTTCTCATGGATATGCAGCAAACGGCTGGCGCTGGCGGCATGGCCTGGCAGGGAAACTTCAGGGAAGTTTACTGCTGACAACGTTGAACCGTTATCAGAGTATTTAATCAGCTTACCGGATACTTCCACGCCAATATTCTCCTGCGCTTCTTCGGTAGAACCACCGATATGCGGCGTCAGGATCACATTATCGAACTCACACAGTGGCGAGACAAAAGGATCACTGTTGCTGGCCGGTTCCTGCGGATAAACGTCGATAGCGGCACCACTCAGATGCTTGCTTGCCAGCGCTTCACACAGCGCCGGAATATCAATGACCGTTCCGCGGGAGGCATTGATCAGCAGGCCGCCTTTTTTCATTGCCGCCAGTTGCTCAGTGCCGATCATATTTTGTGTGTTCGGGGTTTCAGGAACATGCAGAGTAACCACATCACTCATCCCCAGCAGATCATTCAGATGTTTTACCTGCGTCGCATTACCTAATGGCAGCTTATCTTCCACATCGTAGAAGAACACATGCATACCCAGGCTTTCGGCCAGCACACCCAGCTGCATACCGATATGACCGTAACCGATGATCCCCAGCTTTTTGCCACGGGCTTCAAACGAGCCTTTGGCATTCTTGTTCCAGATCCCCCGATGAGCCTTGGCATTGGCTTCAGGAATACCGCGTAACAGCAGCAGCAGTTCACCAATGACCAGCTCAGCCACCGAACGGGTGTTAGAGAATGGCGCATTGAAGACCGGGATACCACGTTTTGCCGCGGCATCCAGATCAACCTGATTAGTCCCGATACAGAAGCAACCGACCGCCACTAATTTTTCTGCGGCCGCAAATACGTCTTCGGTCAGGTGGGTACGGGAGCGGATCCCGACAAAGTGTGCATCGCGAATCGATTCTTTCAGAGATTCGCTATCCAGTGCACCCTTATGAAATTCAATATTGGTATAGCCCGCTGCACGAAGATTATCCAGCGCTGTCTGATGAACACCTTCCACCAGCAGAAACTTAATTTTGTCTTTTTCCAGTGATACCTTTGCCATTGCCCGACCTTATGGTTGACGATATTGAGACGAATATAAGCATTTCTTCTGTCAACATAACAAAATTTCCGCGACGGGCAACAGAAACCCGTTCCCGGTTTCAGTCTGCCCGCACTGCGGTTTCAGCAGATTTCGATAAAAAGAAAACGATTACGTCTGCAGGAAAGAAGAATTTATCAGTTACTTATTTAAATGTGATATAAATCACTAAAATTAACTAAAAAAAAAGACGCCTCTCAGACGCCTTTCTTCAGGGTGATCACACCGCCTTCCGTACCGATCAGCGCTACATCTGCGCCCCTGGCCGCAAATAATCCGACGGTCACTACACCGGGTAATGCATTGATTTTACGCTCAAGCTCAGCCGGATTCACAATGCTGAGGTTGTAAACATCGAGAATGATATTGCCGTTATCTGTCACCACATGCTGCCGGTATTCGGGTAATCCACCCATTTTCACCAGTTCTCTGGCAACATACGCCCTGGCCATCGGGATCACCTCGACCGGTAACGGGAAATGCCCGAGCACATCGACCTGTTTGCTGGCATCGGCAATACAGATGAATTGCTCTGCGACGGCGGCGATAATTTTCTCGCGGGTGAGCGCCGCACCACCGCCCTTGATCATCTGCATTTGCGGATTGATTTCATCTGCACCGTCAACATACACCGAGAGCTGGTCGACATTATTCAGGTCGATGACTGGGATCCCACAGGCCAGTAATTTTGCCGTCGAATCTTCAGAGCTGGAGACGGCTCCTTCGATGTCATGTTTCATAGTGGCTAATGCATCAATAAAGTGAGCAACGGTACTGCCGGTACCCACGCCTACTACCGTTCCGGGACGGACATACTTCAGCGCTGCCTGACCCACTGCTTTTTTTAATTCATCACGGCTCATGATATGTTAAACCTGTACGCACTGTTCGTCAGCGTAGTATAAAGCAAGCAAAAGAAAAAAAACCTACTCTTGCCGGCAAGTTCCTATGTTTTATAAAACCGTCAGCAAATATACGGAGAGACCATCTTAGTGCGCGTCAGTGAACTTAACCGGGGATATCTTTTCCCTGCAACCGGGAGAAAATACCCATGAAACGCCCGGATTACCGAACCCTTCAGGCCCTGGATGCAGTGATACGAGAGCGGGGTTTTGAACGCGCTGCACAAAAGTTATGTATTACTCAGTCCGCTGTTTCACAGCGCATTAAACAGCTGGAGAATCTTTTTGGCCAGCCCCTGCTGGTCCGCACTGTTCCTCCCCGCCCGACCGAACAGGGTCAGAAGTTACTGGCGCTATTGCATCAGGTAGAGATGCTGGAAGAGCAGTGGCTGGCTGATGAGTCCGGTAACAGTACTCCGCTACTGCTGTCTATCGCCGTTAACGCCGACAGTCTGGCGACCTGGTTACTGCCTGCATTGAAAGATGTGCTGGCCGACTCACCGGTTCGGCTAAACCTGCAGGTGGAAGATGAAAGCCGCACCCAGGAGCGACTACGCCGGGGTGAGGTTGTGGGTGCGGTAAGTATCCAGCCGCAGGCATTACCCAGCTGTCTGGTGGATCAGTTAGGTGCCCTGGATTATCTGTTTGTTGCCTCCCCCGAATTTGCCAGCCGTTATTTCCCGAACGGGGTGACACGAAATGCATTACTGAAAGCCCCGGCGGTCGCCTTTGACCACCTGGATGATATGCATCAGGCCTTTCTGCAGCAGTATTTTGATCTGCCTCCGGGCAGTGTACCGTGCCATATCGTTAACTCTTCCGAGGCCTTTGTTCAGCTGGCCAGACAGAGTTCGGTCTGTTGTATGATCCCGCATCTGCAGATTGGCAACGAACTGGCGAAAGGGGAACTGGTCGACCTGACTCCCGGCCTCTACCAGCGCCGGATGCTGTACTGGCACCGGTTTGCGCCGGAGAGTCGTTTAATGCGTCGTGTCACCGATGCCCTGCTGGAACACGGGCACCGGGTTTTACGACAGGGAGAATACCCGTCAGACCCGGGCACGTTCGGCGGCTAATCCCCGGTTCACGGCTGGTTTTGCGGTGCTGTCGCAGGTGTGGCGGCAGGCTTCGCTGGCCGGGCCAGTTCGAAGACGACACTCACGTTATCATCAAAACTGATGCTCTGCTGCTCATAGGTCTGCTGTGGTGTGGTATCTGCACTGGCTTTCGCCAGGCTGTACATCCGCATTGCCGGACGGGCTGAGACATCTTCGGTGTGGTACTGAATGCTCCATACCGGCCCGAGCTGAGAATTAAAGCCTTTTGCCAGCGCATTTGCCTGCGAAATGGCATCTTTAATGGCTTCGTCCCTGGCCTGCTGCTGATAGCGCTGCGGCTGACTGACCCCGGGAGTGACCGAACGGATTTCATTAAGCCCTGCTTTTAATGCATCGTCCAGCAAGGTATTCAGTTTATCTATCTGCCGGACAGTGACCGTGACCTGACGCAATGCCTGATAGCCGGTCAGCTGGGCTTTACCCTGCTTACTGTAATCGTATTGTGGCTGTGTACTGATATTGGCGGCATCAATATCCTTTTTCGCGATCCCCTGCTGTTGCAGGTAATCAAAGTATTGTGCTACCCGATCATCCACACGTTTTTTCGCTTCTGTCGCCTGCCTGGCCGTTTGCTCTACGACAATCGTCAGCGTCGCCATATCCGGCTTTACGTCCACCGAGGCGTGGCCGGAGGTACTGATATGTGGCTGGTCCGGTACGTCAGCCGCCATGACAGGCAGCCCCGACAGACTGCCGGCCAGTACAACAGATATCACCAGTGGGTGAAGTTTCACAGATTCTCTCCCGGAAAGTTAGCATCAGGCTGTATGTAATCGAACTATAGCCCATTGGATTCAGACGGCAGGGGAAAGTTCGCCAGACAGACAAAGCTTTACATAGCGTCCCTGAGCATACGGATCCCGTCTTCAAATAGCCGGAATGCCAGAAAGAACATCATTAGCGCCACCAGTAAATTGATGATCTGGCGTGTGCGCGGACGCCGTAACCAGGGGGATAATGTTCCGGCAAGCAGTGCCAGCGCATAAAACCAGACGACAGAGGCGGTAATGGCTCCGGCGGCAAACCAGCCGCGTTCCGTTGCCGGCACCTGACTCCCCAGGCTCCCCAGTACAACAAACGTATCCAGGTAGACATGCGGGTTCAGCCAGGTGACTGCGAATAATGTCATCAGTAATTTCAGACGCTGACGGCCGGAGGGTTGCCGGTCATTCTCTGCCGGTGCCGGTCTGAACACCTGCCGCAACGTCCCCCAGCCATACCAGAGCAGAAATGCACAACCAGCCCAGGTAATGCACTGTAATGCCAGCACAGAATGCTGTAACAGCGCACTGCCACCAAAAATACCGGCGCCGATTAATACCACATCACTGAGCATACAAAAGCTGGCCGCCATCAACGCATACTGACGTAAGATCCCCTGATTCAGTATCAACGTATTCTGGGGGCCTAACGGCAGGATAAGTGCCGCCCCGAGGGTAATTCCTTGTAAATAGAATAACATAACTATATCTCCGCAAATTTATGTGCAGAGTCTGGCGATTTTCCACGATAAAAGGAAATGGAAAGAACTTATCGGTAATTAGTAAAACTTATGCGGAGGGGGCGGCGGAAGACGCCTGTCTGTGGTGAGCACAGACAGGCGGAGGGATTACTCTGCAGTTTCGGCTTTTACTGACGCCTGATTGTACAGATGCACATCCATCTGCGGATACGGCAGACCAATTTTGTTGGTATCCAGAGCACGTTTAAAGGCTGCCATCAGATCCCAGTAGGTCTGAGTCTGGTCATTGTATGTCGTCCAGCAACGCACAACGATATTCAGGCTGGAAGCCCCCATTTCGTTCAGCGCGACAACAATAGGCTTATCCTGAAGCACACGACTTTCCGCTTCAACGACCTTGCGCAGAACAGAGAACACTTCATCAATATCAGAATCATAAGAGACACCGATAATAAACTGGCTGCGGCTTAATGGCTCACGACTGTAGTTAGTGATTTTAGCAGAGATAATGCTGCCGTTAGGCACCACCACCATATTGCCATCGCTGGTTTTCAGTGTGGTAGAGAAAATCTGAACACTCAGTACGGTACCGGAAGCGCCACCGATATCCACAAACTCACCGACCCGGAAAGGACGTAATGTTACCAGCAGTACACCGGCGGCAAAGTTGGACAGCGATCCCTGCAGCGCCAGACCTACGGCCAGACCTACAGCACCTAATACAGCGATCACCGAGGCAGTCTGAACGCCGACGCGGCTCAGTGCGGCAATGACGGTAAATGCGATGATGACATAACGCAGAAGTACCGCCAGGAAGTCGGCAACGGTCTGATCGATGCTACGGGCGCGCAGTACTTTATTTAACCCGTTGGACACCACACGGGCGACAATGAAACCCACAAAGAGAATGGCAATTGCTGCTGCAATGTTTACCGCATAACTCAGCAATAGGTCCTGATTGCGTGCCAGCCAACTGCCGGCATTGTGGAGGCTTCCCACAACATTTAAGTCTTGCATTTAATAATCCTGTAATAAAATTCCTGAGTGAAACGAACAGAGCCTGCCACTCCGACAGCTCAGCACAAGGGTAAACAATAAATGGTAAAATGCCAAACGCGGATTGGCGGGAGTGTGTTGGGAGTATCTGTTTATCTGTGGTTTTTTGTCTGTTCGGTTTGAGGTTTTTATGGTCAGGCGGGTGAGTTTTCCGTGCGGTTTAAAGTTTTTTATTATCAGGCATGCTGACCGGGCCGTAGGCCCGGACGACTGTGGCTTACCACTGCCAGATCTTTTCCGGGGTGATGATCACCGGCAGCGGTATATCCCACTGTTCCGTAGGCAGGGCAGGGACCTGCTGGCAGCAATGGGCCAGGCCTGCGGGCAGTACACCATGCTGCTGCCAATGCTGTAACGTCCGGTCGTAGAAGCCGCCGCCCATCCCCAGCCGTTGTCCCTGAGCATCAAAGGCGACCAGTGGCACCAGAATCATATCCAGCGTATCCAGCGGTGCCAGCTCCGTCAGGTTTAATGACGGTTCAGGGATGCCGAAGCGATTAGGCTTCAGTGGTGTATCGGGAAGATAACGGATAAACAGCAACTGCCCCTGCGAAAAAGGATGCAATACCGGCAGATAAACCTGCTGTCCGCGTTGCCATAACCGGGCGATCAGGGGCCGGGTATCCAGTTCGCCGTCGAAAGAAAGAAACAGAGCAACGTTCCTCGCCTGCGCTAATAAAGGAAAGGAAAGGGCGCGTTCCGCCACCTGTTGTGCGGCCAGTTGCTGTTGCTGCGGGCTGAGAGCCTGGCGCTGGCGGCGTATCTGTGCACGGATCTGTTGTCGTTCAGACTGAGAGTAAGTCACGGCATTTCCGTAAAAAGTAAGGATAACGGATATTCTGACACAGAAGATGAGGATACCGGAAGGCAGAAACGGGATGACTCAGGGAAGAAGTGTCCGGAAGGACAGGAACGTCGTAAGGGGAGATCTCCGGGATGCCGCTGCAGGCTGTAACCCTTGAACCCTTGGTTCAAGGTGAACATGCCGTCATTATTATCAGGCTTCCCGGACGAACCGGGCATGCACACAAAAAATGAAGCGCCACATTCTGTTGGTATGAAATATCGGCTCAGGGGACTGGCCCGCTCGCAAACATCCCAGAGAAAATTTACTTCATGGAAATTGTAGCACAGGATCCATAAAGTGTTATTCGAATTTAGGTCCCTGATGGTCGGTGATCCGACCCTGCTCAACTAATGCCTGTTCAATAGTCTGTTGCAGCATGCGAATACGTTGTTCCATATTCGATGCATAATCACGGGTTTTGCTTTTTTCCTGCGCCAGTTCATGGCAGATGTTTAATGCTGCTATGAACACTAGCTGCTCGGTATTGTTCACCCGGGTGCGGACTTTTAAGTCCTGCAACCGCTGGTCGAGGTCAGCTGCGGCCGCATTCAGCGCTTCCTGCTGTTCCGGCGGACAGTTAACTCTTAATGAACGACCAAAAATTTGTATATCTACTGGTTGCGCAGACATGCCACCTTCCTGACTGATTACATTGCCCGCATCCGAGACGCTTTATCGGGGAACGGGGGCCACTATATAGACCTGAATAATAACTTACAACCCCTTTTCTGGAATCCTTCAGGCTGCTAGTGGTAGCATACCATGAACTTAACTTTCCAACATTGATGAATAACTATGTCCTTACAGAACGCACTACCTTCCTATGATGCATTGTCTGCCACACTCTCTTCGCAGGGGGTAGGAATGACAGCGGCAGAAATGCACGGTTTGATCAGTGGTATCATCTGTGGTGGCAATCAGGATCACAGCTGGAAAACCTTAGTCCATGACCTGGCCAATGATGGCCTGGCCTTCTCACAGACGCTCTCTCAGCCGCTGCAGGAAATGCGCGATGCGGTGTTACAGACACTGGAAGACGATGGCTTTATGTTCCGCTTACTGATGCCTGAAGACGGTCAGACAACTGTCTTTGAGCGTGCCGATGCGCTGGCTGGCTGGGTTAATCACTTCCTGCTGGGCCTGGGCGTCACCCAGCCTAAACTGGATAAAGTGACCGGTGAAGCCGGCGAAGCCATCGATGACCTGCGAACTATCGCGCAGTTAGGCTACGATGAAGACGAAGACCAGGAAGAACTGGAGCAGTCCCTGGAAGAAGTGCTCGAATATGTCCGCGTCGCGGCGGTCCTGTGCTATGAAACGTTTAATCGTCCTCAGCCGACGGCGGTTGAAGTTAAGAAACCGACGCTGCATTAATTAATTTTTATCTCCCGGTCGTCACCGGCCGGGTCAACAGGGAGCACTGATGATGATCACGCAGGAAAATTACCAACGGCGCCGCCAGGCACTCCTGGCAAAAATGGTCCCGGGCAGTGCTGCATTATTCTTTGCCGCCCCGGAAGTCACCCGCAGCCGCGACACCGAATACCCTTTTCGCCAGAACAGCGATTTCTGGTATTTCACCGGCTTTAATGAGCCTCAGGCGCTCCTGTTACTGATAAAAAGTGATGAAAATCATAATCACAGCGTGCTGTTCAACCGGGTCCGGGATGTCACCGCAGAGATCTGGTCGGGTCGTCGTCTGGGCCAGGATGCTGCCCCGCAAAAACTCGGTGTCGATAAAGCGCTGCCCTGGGAAGATCTGGACGATCAGCTCTATCAACTGCTCAATGGTCTGGATGTGGTGTACTTTGCGCAGGGCGAGGATGAGTCAGCCGACAGCAAAGTCTTTAACGCGCTTAATAAATTACGTCAGGGCAGCCGTCAGAACCTGCGCGCGCCCGGTACACTGACCGACTGGCGGCCGCTGGTCCATGAAATGCGTCTGTTTAAAGATAATGAAGAGATAGCGATCCTCCGTCAGACCGGGAAAATCAGTGCACTGGCCCATCAGCGGGCGATGGAAGTCTGTCGGCCGGGAATGTACGAATACCAGCTCGAAGGTGAAATCCATCACGAGTTCAGCCGTCATGGCTCACGGTTTCCTTCGTACGGCACTATCGTAGGTGGCGGTGAAAACGGCTGTATTCTGCATTACACCGAAAATGAGAGTGAATTACGCGACGGTGATCTGGTGCTGATTGATGCCGGGTGTGAGCTCTACGGCTATGCCGGTGACATTACGCGCACGTTTCCTGTGAACGGACGTTTTAGTCCGGCACAGCGTGAAATCTATGACATCGTACTGGAATCACTGGAAACAGCATTATCCCTCTACCGTCCCGGCGTCAGTATCCGTGAGGTGAATGACGAGGTGGTGCGTATCATGGTGACCGGGCTGGTACGGCTTGGCATACTGCAGGGAGACATTGAGACGCTGATCGCGGAAAATGCTCACCGTCAGTTCTATATGCATGGGCTGGGCCACTGGATGGGGCTGGATGTGCATGATGTGGGTGATTACGGATCACCGGCACGTGAACGCCTGCTGGAGCCGGGAATGGTATTGACCGTGGAACCGGGGCTTTATATTGCGCCGGATGCGGAGGTTCCGCCCCAATACCGCGGCATTGGTATCCGTATTGAAGACGATATCCTGATTACTGAGCAGGGTCATGAAAACCTGACCGATACTGTAGTAAAAAATGCAGATGATATTGAAGCACTGATGGCAGAAGCCAGACAGTCACACCGCTAACAGGTGAAATAGCGCAGCATGAGCATGATTATCGCAGGGGGAGGGATGGCCGGTGCAACACTGGCGCTGGCGGTCTCTCACCTCACACAGGGAAAACTTCCTGTCACACTGATTGAAGCAACCACGCCCGGCGAGCGCGGGCATCCCGGTTTTGATGGCCGGGCGATAGCCCTGGCAGCGGGAACCTGTCAGCAGCTGGAACAGATTGGTATCTGGTCACATCTTGCCGGCTGTGCGACGCCGATCACCGACATTCACGTCAGTGATCGCGGTTTTCCGGGCCATGTCGGCATCCGTCATGATGAGTACGGGCTGCCGGCGCTGGGCAATGTGGTCGAACTGCATGATGCCGGACAACAACTGTTTTCACGCCTTAAGCATGCCCCTGGCGTGACGGTGATCTGTCCTGCACGGGCGGAAAGTGTCTCGCGGACAGCTGAGCAGGTTACGGTTACGCTGGATAATGGCGAACAACTGCAGGCGAAGTTGCTGGTGGTGGCCAATGGTTCCGGGTCTTCTCTGGCAGCGGACTGTGGCGTGCGCTGGCAGCAGGAGGATTATCAGCAGATTGCGGTGATCGCCAATGTCAGAACCCGCGAATTACCCGCCGGCAGAGCCTATGAACGGTTTACGCCGCACGGCCCGCTGGCACTGTTACCCATGTCCGGTGATCGTTACTCTCTGGTCTGGTGCCATCCGACGGAGAGACGTTCACAGGTGGAGGCCTGGAGTGAACAGCAATTCCTGGATGAACTGCAGAAAGCATTTGGCTGGCGGCAGGGACGTTTTATCCGTTGCGGTAAACGTGACTACTATCCGCTGGTATTACAGCAGGCACAGGAAATCACCCGCCATCGGTTGGTGGTGGCCGGGAATGCAGCCCAGACGCTGCATCCGATTGCGGGACAGGGGTTTAATCTTGGCCTGCGTGACGTTATGACGCTGGCAGAAACGGTCGCCCGGGCAAATGATGCCGGGGAAGATATTGGTGAGTACGCCGTGCTGCAGCGCTATCAGGAACGGCGTGAACCTGACCGGCAGAAAACCATCGCTGTTACCGATGGCCTGGTACGGCTTTTTTCTAACCGGAATCTGCCGTTAGTCGCGGGTCGTAATATTGGCTTAACGGTGATGGATAAAATGCCGTGGCTTAAACATCAGCTGGCCGGGCGTACCCTGGGCTGGGTGAAACGTTAATGAGAGAGTACTGATGCAGAGCTTTGATGTTGTCATCGCCGGTGGCGGAATGGTGGGTCTGGCGGTTGCCTGCGGTTTGCAGGGCAGTGGCCTGAACGTTGCGGTACTGGAGAAGTCACCGCATACCCCGCCGGATCTGCAGGCAGCCCCGTCGGTCCGTGTGTCGGCGATTAATCGTGCCAGCGAACGTCTGCTCAGTCACCTCGGTGTCTGGCAGGATATTCTGGCGATGCGCGCCAGCGCTTATCACGGCATGGAAGTCTGGGAAAAAGACAGCTTTGGTCATATCCGTTTTGACGATCAGCATCAGGGAATGACCAGCCTGGGCTATATTGTTGAAAATCAGGTGCTGCGCGAAGCGTTATGGCAACGGGCCAGCCGCTGCAGTGACGTGACACTGATCGCTCCGGCACAGCTTCAGCAGGTCGCATTCGGTGATAACGAAGCTTTCGTTACGCTGGAAGACGGCACTATGCTGACGGCACGGTTACTGGTTGCGGCGGACGGCGCAGATTCCTGGCTGCGAAAAAAAGCGGATATTCCGCTGATGTTCAGGGACTACCAGCATCATGCGCTGGTGGCCAATATCCGTACGGAGCAGCCCCATCATTCCGTCGCCCGGCAGATCTTTTACGGTGAAGGCATTCTGGCTTTTCTGCCGCTCTCTGATCCGCATCTGAGTTCGATTGTCTGGTCCTGCGAACCGCAACAGGCTGAACGACTGAAGGGGATGTCTGAAGATCAGTTTAATCAGCAACTGTCGGTCGCGTTTGATATGAAGCTGGGGTTATGCAGCGTGGAAAGTGAGCGCCAAACCTTTCCGCTGATGGCACGTTATGCCCGGCAGTTTGCTGCGCACCGGCTGGCACTGGTGGGCGATGCGGCCCATACTATCCATCCGCTGGCCGGGCAGGGGGTAAACCTCGGCTTTATGGATGCCGCAGAGCTTATCGGTGAGATCCGTCGCCTGCAGCAGCAGGGCAAAGACATTGGTCAGCATCTCTACCTGCGTCGTTATGAACGCAGTCGCAAGCACAGCGCGGCGATGATGCTGGCGTCGATGCAGGGCTTCCGTGAACTGTTTGCCGGCAGCAACCCGGCCCTGAAATTACTGCGTGATTTCGGGCTGAAGATGGCCGATACCCTGCCCGGGGTTAAGCCGAAATTGCTGCAGCAGGCAATGGGCCTGCATGACTTGCCTGAGTGGCTGAAAAACAGCTAGTCCGGCTGAAACGGCCCGTCACCAGGCGGGCCTTTTTACGTACTCTTCCAACTGATGGTTGCTGAGGGACATCGTTATTTTCTGTAAACACCCGGGAATCGTTGAGTGTTCCTGGCGTTAGTCAATGATCATCTGTACAGCCACAGCCACAGCCACAGCCACAGCCACAGCCACAGCCAGTGAGAATTCTCTGTTTATACGGGCTTTCTGGCAGCGTTGCGGGAACCTCCGTGATCACCGATTTTTAATGTTCACTCTCCACGACAATCCGTTAAGCAGGGAATACTCCGCCGCAATTAACTGACGGCCGTGAACCGGAGCAGAGTTACGCCGGGTATGCCTGTCGCTTTCGGGACAAATGCTCTGTTTATACTGACTACTGACTACTGACTACTGACTACTGACTACTGACTACTGACTACTGACTGCTGACTGCTGACTGCTGAGTGCTGCGGGAACCTCCGTGATCACCCCTTTTTAATGTTCACTCGCCACGACAATCCGTTAAGCAGGAAATATGCTGCCGCAATTAACTGACGGCCGTGAACCGGAGCAGAGTTACACCGGGTATGCCTGTCGCTTTCAGGCGGGAACTCTGTTTATACTGGCTTTCTGACACCGCTCCCGGGGGCCCGGAGCCTTACAGTGAACTGACGGAGATAACGTTATGTCTTTACCTGAACCCTTCGCGCCGGACCGGCACAGGGCGTTAATTGTCGTGGATGTGCAGAATTGCTTTGTGACCGGCGGGAGTCTGGCGGTTCCCGGCGGCGAAACGATCATTCCACGGGTCAACCAGCTGGCCCGTGGTTTCAGTAACGTTGTTCTGACTCAGGACTGGCATCCGCATAACCATTTGTCGTTCGCCGAAAATCATCCCGGTAAACAGCCCGGCGATATCATCGAAACCCGTTATGGCCCTCAGCACCTCTGGCCGGTGCATGCGGTGTGGGAAAGTGAAGGAGCAAAGCTTCATAGCCAGCTGGACATTCCGCACGCCCGGCTGATTATCCGCAAAGGTTGCCATCAGGATATCGACAGTTACTCCGCCTTTACCGAAGCCGACCGGCAGACAACGACCGGACTGGCCGCCTGGCTGCAGGCCCTTGAGATCAGTAGCGTTTATATTGTTGGTCTGGCGACGGATTTCTGTGTGGCAATGACCGCTATTGATGCACGACTGGCAGGGTTCACTACCACGGTAATCGAAGATGCCTGCAAGGGGATCGATTTTCAGGGTTCTCTGGCCGCGGCGAGGGCCGATATGCTGAGCCATGGCGTCATACTGACGAATTCGACTGAACTGCTGCCCGCCGACCTATAAACGGCAGCCTTTATTCACCCATGCACCGTGACACCGGGCCGGAGCGGTGTTTACGGGATGACCTTTACCTGAGTTCAGGCCGCCGCGTGAATGACCGGGCAGCATGACGACATTTCTCTGTAAACCTGGCGGGTGCAATCCGGCGGTTTACCGGGGAAGGCCGCCTGGCTGCAGTTATTTCAGAATGGCGGTCAGAAGACTACTGAATACGGACCCGGTGATAAACGCGTGCTCCGTGGTGACTGTCTGCTGGCTCAGGTCTGCCAGTCTGCGGAGTGCGCTCTCCGCATCCATGGCATTCACTTCTTCAAAGCATTTCTGCCAGCCTTCCGCGGCCAGTTGCGCGGATTTTTCCACATCCTGCCTGTCTGTGGCGGCGATGTGGTTACCCTTTTTGAAAAAACAGAACTCCGGCATGGTTTCCCCCGCGAACAATGGTGTCGTCAGAAATAACATAGCTAATGTGGACTGATTTTGTACAGTGCCGTCTTTCAGTTATGTCAGAGACAGGGGCTGAACGGAACCCGTACGCTTTTCCGGCTAACCCGTCTGTCATTCCCCGAAAGCAGATATACAAGCGGTATTCCGGTGGTTATTCTGACTTATCACAAAAAGAAAGAGAGGGCAGAATGACGGTTCGTATACGCGAGGTTCAGGCCGGGGATTACGACGCCTGGATGACACTGTGGCAGCAATATCTGGCCTTTGCCGGCAGTGAGCTTGATCAGTCGGTGACCTTATCGACCTGGGAAAGAGCACTGTCGCCAGACTCTTCACTGATGTGCAGGGTGGCGGAGACAGATAAGCAGATTATCGGGTTTGCTATCTTTGTTTTACATGAAGGAGCCTGGTATACGCAGCCTTTGTGTTATCTGGAAGATCTCTTTGTGGACGAGACCATGCGGGGGCTGGGTGCGGGTAAAGCGCTGATCGAAGCCATCCGTGACGAAGCTAAAGAAAAATCCTGGGCGAAAGTTTACTGGATAACCCGTGAGTCCAATCCGGCAAGAAAGCTCTACGACAGGCTGGCTGAACTGGGCGATTTTGTTCGTTACAGTATCAGTCTGTAAACTGCACCCTGTAAACATACACAGACCGGGCATCTGCCGGACAGAAGAGCGTCTGACCACTGAGTGACCGGTCTGTTATGACCCCGATGCCGTTGTCCCGGGCCGGGCCGGGGAAGAACAGACTAGTGATCGTCCGGCGATAAGCGGAATACCTCTTTATGATAGCGTTCCGGCATAACCATGGGGCATTTCCCGCGAGAACAGCTTCCTGTCATTCAGTCGCGGGACAACAGGTCGTGTTGCACCACTTTTGAACCTCATTTGATTTATTCTAATTCGACGTCCTCCTTTGCCATACTTTTTCTAATCCTTAGCAAAAACACGGTCATTAATTTGTCACCGGCATTCGCCGGTCAGTTGTCTTTAAATTCTGCTCTAAGGAGTGTCTGACGGTGATTTGTTCAGGGAACCGTCGGTTATCTGGTGTTTTTTGCTGCAGAAGGTTCTGCACCATCAGGGGGCATCACGGTTTTTTGCCATTATTTTGCTTATGGTGAAGTACCGAATTCGGTGGTAAGTTTTTCACAGGGTATCGTTTGCGCCCGGGGTTTTAACCCCGGAACACGTAAATCACCACCGGTAAACCTCTCACTTTTCGACAGGACGACGGTTATGACTCAGCACACCCCCTTATTTGAACAGCATCAGGCCTGTGGTGCCAGGATGGTCGATTTCCATGGCTGGATGATGCCGCTGCATTATGGCTCGCAGATCGATGAGCATCTGGCGGTGCGGCAGGATGCCGGAATGTTTGACGTCTCCCACATGACGATCGTGGATCTGCACGGTGCCCGGACCCGTGAGTTTCTTCGTTATCTGCTGGCCAATGATGTCGCACGGCTGACACACCCCGGCAAAGCGCTCTATACCGCCATGCTGAATGCCTCCGGCGGCGTGATTGATGATTTGATCGTTTACTTTCTGACAGAGGATCACTTCCGGCTGGTGGTCAACTCTGCGACCCGCGAAAAAGATCTAGCCTGGATCAGCTCTCATGCGGTGCCTTTTGGTGTCACCTTACAGGAACGCAGCGAACTGGCGTTAATTGCCGTTCAGGGGCCTCATGCTCAGCAAAAAGTACAGGGCCTGCTGACAGAGAGCCAGCGGCAGGACACTGAAGGGCTGGCACCGTTCTTCGGTGTACAGAGCGGAGAGTGGTTTATTGCTACCACCGGTTATACCGGTGAGTCGGGTTATGAAATAGCGCTACCGGCAGAACAGGCACCTGATCTGTGGCGGCGTCTGCAGGAGGCCGGTGTCAGGCCTGCCGGGCTGGGTGCCCGTGACACACTGAGGCTGGAAGCCGGGATGAATCTCTACGGGCAGGATATGGATGAGGGCGTCTCGCCGCTGGCCGCCAATATGGGCTGGACCATTGTCTGGCAGCCGGAAGACAGACAGTTTATTGGCCGTGAGGCCCTGGAAGCGCAGCGTGAGCGGGGGACCGAAAAACTGGTCGGTCTGGTGCTGAAAGAAAAAGGCGTCCTGCGTCACGCGCAACCGGTGCTGTTTACCGATACCGATGGCGTCCGTCAGCAGGGCATTATCACCAGTGGATCGTTTTCACCGACCCTGGGCGTCAGCATTGCCCTTGCCCGCGTGCCCGCTTCCATCGGCGACAGTGCCGTGGTACAGATAAGACAGCGCGAAATGCCGGTTACCGTCTGCAAACCGGTGTTCGTTCGTGCTGGTAAACCTTTGGTATAACAATAATTTCAGGAGATAACCCGAATGAGCAATGTTCCGGCTGAATTAAAATACCGCGAGAGTCATGAATGGGTGCGTCAGGAAGCTGACGGCAGCGTTACCGTCGGGATCACCGAACATGCGCAGGAATTACTGGGCGATATGGTGTTTGTTGACCTGCCGGATGTCGGCGCTCAGGTCACCCAGGGAGAAGATTGTGCGGTAGCTGAGTCCGTGAAGGCCGCTTCTGATATTTATGCACCGCTCAGCGGTGAAGTGATTGCGATTAATGAGGCGCTGGGTGAGCACCCGGAACTGGTGAACAGCGCGCCTTATGAGAACGGCTGGCTGTTTAAACTGAAACCAGCCAGCGACAGTCAGCAGGGACTGCTGGATGCGGAAGCCTATACCGCGTCTATCGGCGAATAAACGCCCTCCGGTGACCGGCAGAATACTGCCGGTGCCCTCTGCCAGAGCAGGAACTCTGCGTCCTGCTATTTATCTTCCCGCCTGATTCAGGATGCAAAGCGAATGACCCGGACACTCAGCCAGCTCGAAAATCAGAATGACTTTATTACCCGCCATATCGGACCCTCACCACAGCAGCAGGAAAAAATGCTGCAATCTATCGGTGCCGGCTCTCTGCCGGAACTGATCGATGCCATCGTGCCACAGGATATCCGTTTGCCTGAACTGCCGGCGGTCGGTGAGGCCGTCACGGAACAACAGGCGCTGGCTGAACTGAAGGCGATCGCCGGGCGTAATAAGCGCTTTAAATCCTGGATTGGTATGGGGTACAGCGCGGTGATCACCCCGCCGGTGATCCTGCGTAATCTGCTGGAAAATCCGGGCTGGTATACCGCTTACACCCCTTATCAGCCGGAAGTGTCGCAGGGGCGTCTGGAAGCGCTACTTAATTTTCAGCAGGTCACTCTTGACCTGACCGGGATGGATATTGCCTCGGCCTCCTTACTGGATGAAGCCACGGCTGCGGCTGAAGCCATGGCGATGGCGAAACGGGTCAGTAAGCTTAAAAATGCCAATAAGTTTTTTGTGGCGGAAGATGTGCATCCGCAGGCCCTCGATGTGGTGCGCACCCGCGCCGAAACCTTCGGGTTTGAACTGATTATCGATGCGGCAGAGAAGGCGGTGGATCATCAGGATCTGTTTGGTGTACTGCTGCAGTATTGCGGCACCCGGGGCCATCTGCATGACTATCGGGATCTTATCGCGACCCTCAGGGAACGCAAAGTCATTGTCAGCATGGCGGCCGATTTTATGGCGCTGGTGCTGTTAGCCTCACCGGGTGAACAGGGAGCTGACATTGTCTTTGGCTCCTCCCAGCGCTTCGGGGTACCGATGGGCTACGGCGGACCGCACGCAGCGTTCTTTGCCAGCCGGGATGAGCATAAACGCGCGATGCCTGGCCGCATTATCGGGGTATCCCGGGATGTCAGCGGTAATCAGGCACTGCGTATGGCGATGCAGACACGAGAGCAGCATATCCGCCGTGAAAAGGCCAATTCCAATATCTGTACCTCACAGGTGTTACTGGCCAATATTGCCGGTATGTATGCGGTCTATCATGGTCCGCTGGGACTTAAAAAAATTGCCGAACGCATCCACCGTCTGACCGATATTCTGGCTGCCGCCCTGCAGCAGCAGGGGTTCAGACTCCATAACAGTCACTGGTTTGATACGCTGATGGTGGAAGTCAAAGATAAAGCCGCTGTACTGAAGCGGGCGGCCGATCATCAGGTAAATCTGCGGACCGATTTACCTCAGGCCATCGGCGTGACGCTGGATGAAACGACCCGTCGGGAAGATTTACAGGTATTACTGACCATTCTTACCGGCAATGATGTGCCGATCGATTTTGACGTGCTGGATGCTCAGGCAGCCGCTGAAAGTGCCTCCGTGCCGGTGGCGTTATATCGCACGAAAGCCATTCTCACCCATCCGGTGTTTAACCGTTATCATAGCGAAACGGAAATGATGCGTTATATGCACCGGCTGGAAAGCAAGGATCTGGCCCTGAATCAGGCCATGATCCCGCTGGGCTCCTGCACCATGAAGCTGAATGCGGTCGCTGAGATGTTACCGGTGACCTGGCCGGAATTTTCAGAACTGCACCCGTTTTGCCCGACATCCCAGGCAGAAGGATACCTGGAAATGATAGCCACGCTGTCCCGCTGGCTGGTCCGACTGACAGGTTACGATGCACTGTGTATGCAGCCTAACTCGGGCGCACAGGGAGAATATGCCGGTTTACTGGCAATCCGTCGTTATCATGAAAGCCGTCACCAGCCGGAGCGTAATATCTGCCTGATCCCGGCCTCGGCCCACGGGACCAACCCTGCGTCTGCACAGATGGCAGGCATGTCGGTGGTGGTGGTCGCCTGCGATAAACAGGGGAATATTGACCTGAATGATTTGCGTGTGAAGGCAGAGCAGGCAGGTGAGCAGCTTTCCTGCATTATGGTGACTTACCCTTCCACCCACGGGGTGTATGAGTCGACGATCCGTGAAGTCTGCAGCATCGTCCATCAGTACGGAGGGCAGGTGTATCTGGATGGCGCAAATATGAATGCTCAGGTGGGGCTGACCTCACCCGGCTTTATCGGTGCCGATGTCTCGCATCTGAATCTGCACAAAACCTTCTGTATTCCGCACGGCGGCGGCGGGCCGGGGATGGGGCCAATCGGTGTTAAGGAGCATCTGGCACCGTTCGTGCCCGGGCACAGTATCGTCCGGGTGGCAGACGTCCTGACCCGTGAAGGGGCCGTGTCTGCGGCACCTTTTGGCAGTGCATCTATTCTGCCTATCAGCTGGATGTATATCCGAATGATGGGAAGCGAAGGCCTGCGGCAGGCCAGCTCTGTGGCTATCCTGAATGCTAACTATATTGCCCGCCGTCTGGGTGAGGCTTATACCATTCTCTATACCGGAGAGCAGGGGCACGTGGCGCATGAATGTATTCTTGATATTCGTCCGCTGAAAGAAAAGAGCGGTATCAGCGAAATGGATATCGCTAAGCGACTGATTGACTACGGGTTCCATGCACCGACCATGTCTTTCCCGGTAGCAGG
The DNA here is from genome assembly GCF_039523755.1 of Tatumella terrea. Lineage (NCBI taxonomy): Bacteria > Pseudomonadati > Pseudomonadota > Gammaproteobacteria > Enterobacterales > Erwiniaceae > Tatumella > Tatumella terrea. Next base: position 185,063 of record NZ_BAAAFX010000013.1, read on the forward strand.
GACACTGATGGTGGAGCCAACCGAATCGGAAAGCCTGCATGAGCTGGACCGCTTTATTGAGGCGATGCTGGCTATCCGTGGCGAGATAGAGAAGGTCATCGCGGGTGAATGGCCTGCGGAGGATAACCCGCTGGTCAATGCGCCACATACCCAACAGGAACTGGCCGCTGAATGGTCGCATTGTTATTCCCGTGAACTGGCGGTGTTCCCGGCGGGCAGTGATAATAAATACTGGCCGACAGTGAAACGTCTGGATGATGTTTACGGGGACCGTCATCTGTTCTGTTCCTGCGTCCCCGTCAGCGATTATCAGTAACCTGCTCTGCGCGGCTGTCTTCCGGGACAGCCGTTGTTTTACGATGAATCTGATCTGTTTGTTACCCGGGAATAGCAATGACTCCGTTTATTACCCCCCGCTTATCCGGCCGTCAGCTGAAGGCAGATGACTGGCCATTTTTCCTGCAACTGTACCGCGACCGGCAGGTCATGCGATTTATCAGCGACCCGCTGAGTGAAGAAAGTATCCGTGAGAAATTTAACAGCCGTCTGCCGCTATGGCAGAGAAGCAGCGATCACTGGCTGTGTCTGTTGCTGAGTGAACGCGACAGCGGAGAGCCGGTCGGCCTGACCGGCTTTTGTCTGCAGGAAACCGGCGCTGAGGCCGGTTTTATCTTCTCCCCGCAGGGGCAGGGAAAAGGGTATGCTGCCGAATCGCTGAATACCCTGGCTGCGCGTTTTTTCAGCGAGGGTTACGGCGACCGTTTATGCTGTCAGGTCACCGAAGGTAATGAGGCCTGTCAGCGGCTGATGCAGCGCTGTGGTTTTCGTCTGACAGAACGGCAGTCACGGAGCTTTTATCTGGCAGGACAATGGCATGATGACCTGCATTTTGTTCGTTACGCTAGCGACCCGAAACCGGAGATACCGGGGTAAGAGTGCTTCCATTAGTGCCGGGATTTTTCGCAGGCGGCAGACACAGGCATTCACAAAAAAAATTCAGCTTACACCTGTACACTGAAAATATTCTTCGCTACGCTACCTGTGCATTACCGGAAACAACGTACTGAAATCAGGAAGCCTGCATGACACAATATCGTTTATTTCCGAAGGGATATTCTCTGGCCGAAGAGGTGGCTAACAGCATCAGCCACGGACTGGGATGCCTGTTCGGAGTTGTCGGACTTGTACTGTTACTGACCCGGGCCATTGAACACAATGCCGGGGCGATCACCATTATCAGTTATACCCTGTACGGCAGCAGTATGATCCTGCTGTTTCTGGCCTCAACCCTGTATCACGCTATTCCTTCGCCGAAAGCCAGGCCCTGGCTGAAAAAATTCGACCATTGTGCGATCTATCTGCTGATCGCCGGGACTTACACCCCTTTCTTACTGGTCGGGCTGAAATCGCCGCTGGCACATACGTTAATGGTCGTGATCTGGGCATTAGCCCTGGCGGGCATTATTTTTAAACTGACGATAGCCCATCGTTTTAAGATCCTGTCGCTGGTCACTTATCTGCTGATGGGCTGGCTGTCACTGATCGTGGTGTATCAGATGGCGACCCGGCTTTCATCCGCCAGTGTCTGGCTGCTGGCGATGGGCGGCATTGTCTATTCGCTGGGGGTGATATTCTATGTATCGCGGCGCATCCCTTATAATCATGCGATCTGGCATGGTTTTGTGCTCGGAGGAGCAATCTGTCACTTCTGCGCTATCTACTTCTACGTTCACTAAACTGCACAGCGGCGCCATAAAGGCTCCGCTGTTACCGTTTTAAGGCCGGGCAACTGCCCGGCATCGTGAATCCCGGGGCCCGGTCAGGATGCTGAACGGACCCGTGGCCGATTACTCTTCGTCGGTGAGAGAATAAGGCAGGGGTTGTACCGTTAATACTGCGCCTTCATCGCCTTCAGGACGCAATACACTCTCTGCTTCCAGGTCATTATTCAGCACCGCCTGTACGGACACCCGGCCGTCATTGAGCTTCACGGCGGCCAGCACGGTACCGGTTTTACGCCACCGCTCACCCATCTGTAATTCCAGCGCAGCACCGGCCGTCGGCAGGTGTTCTGCTGTGCCCAGCAGCCAGTACAATGCCCGTTTGTTGGCTCCGCGATACTTCGCCCGGGCAACCATTTCCTGGCCGGTATAGCAGCCCTTTTTAAAGCTGATCGCCTGTAATGCCTGCAGGTTAGTGGCCTGCGGGATAAACTCAGCGCTGGTGGCCTGGTCGATCACCGGCTGACCGGCGGCAATGTCCAGCGCCAGCCACTGCTGACTGTCTCCGGTCTGTGCAGGGTTCAGAGCCTGGCGCAGGGCGGCGGTCTGTTCCTTGCCGGCGATCAGGATAAAGCGTTCGGTCGGGTGGCCCTGCCATAGCAACAGCTGATCCTCTGCCAGTACGCGGGGCTGGTCGTGATCCGGTAACACACCGAAATGAACCGCCAGAGCCTCGCGGGCACCTTGTCCGGCAATGCCGGTCAGCTGACGGCTGTCGTCGTCACTCAGCGTCACTTTGGCAAAGACCGCATATTTTTTCAGCGCGGCCAGCTGTTCATCACGCACCTGGCGGCGCAGAATATAGCCGTAATCTTCCGTATCATGAAAAAGACGCAGACTGCTCCACATTTTACCTTTGGCATCACAATGGGCGGCCAGCCGGTGGTCATTTTCCGGCAGGGCGGCAACATCCAGCGTCAGTTGCCCCTGCAGATAGCTGGTACTGTCCGGGCCGCGGGCAGTGACCAGCGCCCAGTCATCAAGGTCGACGATAGTCAGAGGCAGAGTCTCTGCGGCTGCCGGTTGAGAGAGAGTATTTTCTGGCATAGGACATCCTGTGGCTTAAGTGAGCATCAGCGCATGGCTGAGCCGGGTTCGCAGTCGTATTAAGGGCATTATTCACCAAAGGCCGACCGCTGAAAAGGGCGAAACCACACGGGAAATGCGTTATATGGCGGGTGCCTGTCCGCAAAAGATTACCTGAACAGTAATTTCAGGCCGGTGAAGGCCAGCAGACCGGCACTGCAGCGGTCAATCAGGGGCCGGTAACGGAGATAAGCATGACGCGGGCTGCGGGCAGAAAGCAGAGCGGCTACCAGTAAATACCACGAGACATCGATGATAAATGCCATCGCGGGTAGAGTCACCGACATCCGGGGCGCGGAAGCTGAGCTTAATACCGAAGAAAACAGGCTGACAAACACCAGTGCGGTCGCCGGGTTGTTTAACTGTGTCAGCAATCCGGAGAGAAAAGCCCGTCCGGGACTGTGATGGATATTCTGCCCGCCGCTGACGGTAGCCCCGACAGAGCGGCGTACTATTTTTATCGCGCCCCATAACAGATAAAGCCCGCCGGCGATTTTCAGCGTCAGACAGAGGCCCGGGATACAGAGCAGCACGGCATGTAAGCCTGACAGCGCAACGCCAGCGAAAATAGCCGCCCCGCTGGCCAGCCCGACCGCGACCGCCGCGGCCGCAGAAAACGAACAAGAGATTGCAGTCCTCGCCGCCAGCAAAAAACTGGCCCCGGGGCTCATTGCGCCGGACAGGATGGCAAAGCCGATAAGCGTAAGTGTGGCAAAATCTGACGTCACAGGCGTTCCTTAAGTCCGGGACAATGTTAGCCCGCACCCAGCGACAGGATCGGGCAGGGTGGTAAAGCCGATAAGCGTAAGTGTGGCAAAATCTGATGTCACAGGCGTTTCTTAAGTCCGGGACAATGTCAGGCCGCACCCTGTGACAGGATCGGGCAGGGTGGTAAAGCCGATAAGCGTAAGTGTGGCAAAATCTGATGTCACAGGCGTTTCTTAAGTCCGGGACAATGTCAGGCCGCACTCAGCGACAGGATCGGGCATGAAAATCCAGTATTCCTGAATAACTGCGTACCCGCACGTGTTTTTTAATGACCGGCAGCGGCTATTGTCGCCTGTCTGTGCATTACGGGGTAAACTGAGCATCCTCAGGAACCCTACACAGGACAAATCATGCCGGAACAAACTTCCCCGGGTATCAATGATAAAGCCCGTATTCAGTGGGCCTGCCGTCGGGGCATGCTGGAGCTGGATATCGCTATTATGCCGTTCTTCAGATATGAATATGACACGCTCACCGACCCTGAGAAGCAGACGTTCATCGCTTTGTTACGGGCAGACGATCCGGATTTATTTAACTGGATGATGGGCAACGGAGAGCCGGCGGATGCGGACCTCCGTAACATGGTGCAATTGATCCGTGAACGTAACCAGCAACGCGGCCCGGTGGCAGAGTGAATTAGTCCCTTCCCGGCTGGCCTGCCGTATTCAGTGCGGTGTTCAGGCGCTGATCGTGCTGGCTGTTGCTTTTACCCCCTGGACCTGGGGCGGCGGCATCTTAAAAGTAATAGCTCTTTGCCTGGTATGGCAGGAGGGGCGACTGGGGCGAAGACGTTTTCGTGAGCGTCGCGGCCCGCTGGAAGTGGATGCACAGGGGAGGTGGCGCTGGCAGCAACAGCGCTGGCGGACCCGGCGGGAACCTGGCTGGTTACCCTTTGCTGTGTTGCTTTCTCTGGAAAATGAACACGGGCAACGTCTGCGTTTCTGGCTGATGCAGGATGCGATGCCCGCGCAGGACTGGCGGGCCTTACGAATGCACTGGTTTTATTGCCGGAGTGATCCGCGCTAAACGGATTTACAGCAGTTTTTCCACTTCGGTCAGGATCTGTTCACACCAGCGTTCGACGCGGTCATCGGTCATTTCGAACTGGTTAACATCATCCAGTGCCAGCCCGACAAACTTATCCCCTGCCGGCAGCACAGCTTTAAGGCTGATAAATTCGAAGCCTTCGGTCGGCCAGTGCCCGATAAACTGAACGCCCATGGGTTTCAGCAGATCATGCAGCATGCCGAGCGCATCGAGAAACCATTCACTGTAACCAATCTGATCACCCATGCCATAGAGTGCCACGGGTTTACCGCGCAGCTGCAGGTCAGGCAGCAGGGGCCAGATGGCTTCCCAGTCTTCCTGAAGTTCACCGAAATCCCAGGTCGGGATCCCCATAATCAGCAGGTCGTACTGCTGCATCGCTTCTACCGGTCCCTCTTTCACATTGTGCAATGTCACCAGGTCGTCACCGATAAAATCACGGATTTTTTCCGCGACGATTTCGGTATAACAGGTGCTGGAACCGTAGAATAATCCGATTTTCATAATTACCTTGCTAATTCAGACAGTCAATTTTAGTGCCGTGAGTGAATTATCTAATAATGCCTGATAAAGCCTAAGAAAAAATACATTCTGCCGTCAATTAATGGCTTTTGCGCAACGGATAGCGCTCTGAGCCCTGACTGGCCGGAACAGTTTTCCTTTTTTACTCTGAACAGGTTCCGCCCGTTCCTGTCCGTTTGGGAGAGTTCCCGGATCCCTGCTCCTCGTGTACAGTCTTGTAAGGCAAAGCCCTAATTCGCGTTTTCCCCGGTTTTAGTACCGGGATGAAGAGGGCCCTGCGCCCGTTGCCCGGTCGCCTGTGGCGCGGGTAAGGCAGCCTGCCTGATAATAAAGCGAACGGAACACTCACGACCTGATTATAAAAAAACAACAGCTGAACTCCTTACCCACAGATCTGAGACAAAAATCTCCCTGTTTTTCTCCGTGTTGCCCAACCGCCTAAGGGGCACGTAATAAATTGCGCAACCGTTCACTGTTTTCTGGCTGACGTAATGTTACTTTCGCGTCTTCAGGCCAGGCCTCAGGCTGAAATCTTCCGTTAGCCGGCCCGGTACAGAGTCACTCATGTCTGTAAAATTCTCTGCGTTCGATTCTGGCGGGCTTTCGGGAGTGTTAGGTCTCAGAACGTAACTGGCTCTGAGTGAGCCTTAGGAAGTACACGCAGAGGGTGTCGGGGGCAATTTATCCGGACATGGATAGTGAAATCGCAGGCATCATTACCAGGATGATTCGATAATGATGAATGTTATTAAGAGAGTTTTAAGCCGGATATTCAGGTCATTAATTTCGTATTATGGGCCTGCAGCACTGACAATAATATTTGCTATGGTTCAGGGGGTGTTTTTCCCGGAGAGCCCAATCTGGCTTGTTCCGTTATTCTTTGTATTTGTGATGGTTGTTGTATCGATCTATGAAATTGTCAGATTAAAGCGCTAGTACTATCTTAAAGTTCTTATAACGACTACGTCACCGCGCCTGATACTGCTCTTCTTTTGCAGGCTATCTCTTCCCCCGGAGGTCCGGTAAATAATCACTCATGCCTGTGAAATTTTCTGCGTTCGATTCTGGCGGGATTCCGGGTGGCGGTATTGTTACTCTTAGGACTTAAAAGTGCTAAGTGGTCTCCGGACGGTGTACGTATCATCTGTCAGGGGACATTGACCAGAATGACATAAACAAAAGGAATCTAAATGTTAACTGTGTGGGGCCGGAAAACATCGTCCAATGTCCAGGCGTTAATGTGGTGCATTGGAGAACTACAGTTGCCTTATATCAGGCATGATGTGGGGCATAAGTATCAAGGGACTGACACGGACTTTTTTTATTCGCTGAATCCCAATCGCACCGTGCCGGTATTACAGGATGGCTCAGCCCCTCCTTTATGGGAGACGGGGGCTATTTTACGCTACCTGGCTAATCGCTATGCTTCGGATACTTTCTGGCCCCGCGATCCGCAGGAAAAGGCCAACGTGGACCGATGGGCGGAGTGGGCGAAAATTAACGTTGCAATGGCATTTACTGCACCTGTGTTCTGGCGAGTTGTCCGGACTCCGGAGAGTGAACGCGATGAAACGGCCATAAGGCAAGCGATGTTAACCCTGGAGAAAAACCTTTCGATCGCCGGGGAACAACTCAGTAAGTATAACTTTCTGGCAGGCGATGAGTTTTCACTGGCCGATATTCAGTTTGGTCATGTTTTATTCCGTTATTACGATATTGATGTGGTCCGGCAACCGCTCCGGCATTTGCATTCTTATTACCAGCGCCTGGCTTCTCGTCCTGCTTTTCAGGAGCATGTCATCGTATCTTATGAAGACCTACGTGCTTAGTGCGTCGCCCGGAGAGTATGACAATCCAGAGGCAGGCAGAACGTGTGTGGTCTCTGGTGCCAGCAATGGCAGGATGGGATTATGAGGAAGGTGATCGTCACTCTGATGGGTGTGATTGGTATAGCTGGTAGTGGCCTGGTTATTGGCTGGCCATATATCAGGATGGAATTGGCCGATAGCGCATATTATACCAGGCAAAATCATCGGGAGTATGAATATTACACGCCTGAGTTATTAAAAAAAATGCCAGAGGTATCAGAGGATTATAAATTCTGGTTCGGGAGGATCACCGGCACAGAAGCTAACGTCTTCACCGTGAAGTTTTATGGTGTTTCAGACACACGGAGTATCAGGGACTACCTGAAATCAGAGGGGTATGAACCCCAGGCATCTTGTGATGTTGAAGCCCAATGCTGGAAAAGCCGGGCGACCCATGATGAAGTCACGGTGGGCTATCTTCATTCTCAGACAGGGGTGTTTGTGCAGGTGTATCGACGTTTATATTCGGGTCAATAAGCCGGATAAAGGAAATCATCCTTGAGAGAGCATAAGCTTCAGCCCTGCCAACAAAAATAGCGCTATCAGGGTGGGGCATAGGCAGCCTGCCTTAAGATAAAGCGAACGGAACACTCACCGTGCTTATAATAAAAAACACATCCGGTTTACCCGGAATTCGTACCGGCGGGCAGGCTTGTCGCCAGGTCCGGAGTGCAGAGGGCGCGGTCCTGCGCCCTTTGCCCGGTCGCCCCCGGCGGGGCTAAGGCAGCCTGCCTTAAGATAAAGCGAACGGAACACTCACCGTGCTGATAATAAAAAGCGTTTCCGTTTTTTCACCGGTCTTACACCCGGTGAATTACCGCGACATCGCACCGCTGAGCGAATGAGTGCGTCCAGGACGAGCCGCAGGGACGCGGCGAGAGGTCACGCTGAGCAGGAGCGAATCGTGACCGGTCCGTAAAGGACATATAAGTAAGCGAAGGTACCGCGCAGCGGCGGGCAGGCTTGTCGCCAGGCCCGGAGTGCAAAGGGCGCGGCCCTGCGCCCTTTGCCCGGTCGCCCCCGGCGGGGCTAAGGCAGCCTGCCTTAAGATAAAGCGAACGGAACACTCACGACCTGATTATAAAAAACCACAGCCGAACGGAATATTCACGATCTGACATTAAACAACAGCCGAACTCACTAGCCACAGGCCTGAGAAAAAAATCCGCTGGTTTTCCCCGGTCCCACAGCCGTTGACTAACCGCGACATCGCACCGCTGAGCGAGCGAATATGTCCAGGACGAGCAGCATGGACGCGGCGAGAGGTCACGCTGAGCAGGAGCGAATCGTGACCGGTCCGTAAAGGACATATGAGTGAGAGAAGGTACCGCGTAGCGGCGGGCAGGCTTGTCGCCAGGCCCGGAGTGCAGAGGGCGCGGCCCTGCGCCCTTTGCCCGGTCGCCCCGGCGGGGCTAAGGCAGCCTGCCTTAAGATAAAGCGAACGGAATATTCACGGTCTGACCATAAAAACCCACAGCCGAACTCACTAGCCACAGGCCTGAGAAAAAAACCTCCGGTTTTCACCGGTTCCACAGCCGTTGACTTACCGCGACATCGCACCGCTGAGCGAGTGAATGCGTCCAGGACGAGCCGCATGGACGCGGCGAGAGGTCATGCTGAGCAGGAGCGAATCATGACCGGTCCGTAAAGGACAAATGAGTGAGTGAAGGTACCGCGCAGCGGCGGGCAGGCTTGTCGCAAGGCCCGGAGTGCAGAGGGCGCGGCCCTGCGCCCTTTGCCCGGTCGCCCCCGGCGGGGCTAAGGCAGCCTGCCTTAAGATAAAGCGAACGGAACACTCACCGTGCTTATAATAAAAAACGCTTCCGGTGTTCCCCGGAATCCTCCTATGTATTTGTAAAACCGCTCTCCCGTCCCACATTGTTTTAGCCATTGGCCGGGGATTTCAGGCATAATAGCGCAGCGAAACTTGTGGAAAAGCACCAAAAAGAGCGGAGGAACAGTGCAGGAAAATCAGCAACACGATGACAATCTGCGCAGGGTAGAGGTGTTTCTCGATACTGTCTGGATTGAACGTAATCTGGCGGAAAACACTCTGTCTTCCTACCGTCAGGATCTGCAACAACTTACCGACTGGATGAAACCGCAAGAACTCTCTCTGCTGACCGTTAGCGCAGCGGATTTACAGAACTTTCTTGCTGAACGGCTGGAACATGGCGCAAAAGCAAGCAGTTCGGCCAGACAACTGAGTGCGATGCGACGACTGTTTCAGTATCTGTACCGTGAAAAACAGCGTAGCGATGATCCGACGGCCATACTATCCTCTCCTAAACTGCCACAACGTTTACCGAAAGATTTAAGTGAGTCGCGGATAGAACGCCTGTTGCAGGCACCCTCGACCGAAATTCCGCTGGAATTGCGTGATAAAGCGATGCTGGAACTGCTTTATGCCACCGGTCTGCGGGTTTCAGAACTGGTAGGCTTATCGCTGAGCGATGTCAGCCTGCGCCAGGGGGTCGTGCGGGTGTTAGGTAAAGGCGACAAAGAGCGGCTGGTCCCGTTGGGCGAAGAAGCGATCTACTGGCTGGAACAGTATATGGAGTACGGCCGTCCATGGCTTATTCAGGGGCAGACACTGGATGTGCTGTTTCCCAGTACCCGGGCCCGGCAGATGACCCGGCAGACCTTCTGGCACCGGATTAAACATTATGCTGTGATCGCCGGCATCGACAGTGAAAGCCTGTCACCGCATGTACTGCGCCATGCCTTTGCCACACATCTGCTGAACCACGGTGCAGATCTGCGGGTGGTACAGATGCTGCTCGGTCACAGTGATCTCTCGACGACTCAGATTTATACCCATGTAGCCAATGAACGGCTGCGTCAGTTACATCAACAGCACCATCCCCGGGCCTGAGCTCCGGGATGAAAAGGACATCAGTTTCATGAAAAAAACTCTCTTAGCCGTCGCACTGCTGTGCTCCGCCTTGAGCGGACTGGCGCAGGCAGATGATTCCGCCATTCAGAGCACCCTGCAGAAACTGGGGGTGAAGGTCACCGATATCCAGCCTTCCCCGCTGCCAGGCATGAAAACCGTGCTGACCGACAGTGGTGTGTTTTATATGACCGACGACGGCAAACAGATGATTCAGGGACCACTCTATGATGTCAGTGGTCAGCACCCGGTCAATGTCACTTTCCGTCAGCTGGATAAGAAAGTGGAGCAGATGGTACCGGAGATGATCATCTATAAAGCGGCGAAGCAACAGCATGTGGTCACCGTATTTACCGATATTACCTGTGGCTATTGCCATAAGCTGCATCAGCAGATGGCAGACTACAACGCGTTAGGGATCACCGTACGTTACCTGGCCTTCCCGCGTGAGGGAATGGGCGGAGAAGTTGCAAAAGCAATGACTTCCGTCTGGTGTGCTGCGGATCGTAAAAAAGCCTTCGATGCGGCCATGAACGGTAATGTACCGCCGGCAGCAACCTGCAATATCGACCTGTCCCGCCAGTATCAGCTGGGCCTGATGTATGGTATTCAGGGGACCCCGGCCATCCTGACGGATACCGGTGTACTTATTCCCGGCTACCAGAGCCCGGAAGATCTGAAAAAATATCTCGATAGTCTGAAAGCAGGGCAGTAACTTTTGACCGGACAACAGGTTTCACAGCTGCGCCGTCGTCAGCCGGAAGGGGACGTGCAGTTACCGGCAGATATGCCGGCATTATTGCGTCGTCTGTATCATCTGCGCGGGATCACCGCGGCCAGTGAACTGGAACGCGGGGCGTCGGCCTTATTGCCCTGGCAGGCACTGAACGGAATCGAGTCTGCCGCCGCGTTGCTGCATCAGGCGATCCTCAGCGGTCAGCGGATTGTCGTGGTGGGGGACTTTGATGCCGATGGCGCCACCAGTACCGCGCTTTCTTTGCTGGCTCTGCGGGCGATGGGGACAGAGAATGTCACCTTTCTGGTGCCGAACCGGTTTGAGGATGGCTACGGACTCAGTCCGGAGGTCGTCGAACAGGCGAAAACCCTGGGCGCCGAACTGATACTGACCGTGGATAACGGCATCTCCTCACACGCCGGTGTGGCGCTGGCAAACCAGTACGGTATCCCTGTGGTGATCACCGACCACCACCTGCCCGGCGATACTCTGCCGGAGGCGGCAGCCATTGTTAACCCTAATCTGACCGGCTGCAGTTTTCCTTCGCGTGCACTGGCCGGGGTCGGGGTCGCGTTTTATCTGATGCTCGCTTTACGGGCGCGTTTGCGTGATCACAACGGCTTTGCCGACCGTCCGCAACCGAATCTGGCGGAATTACTGGACCTGGTTGCCCTCGGGACAGTCGCCGATGTTGTGCCTCTGGATGCCAATAACCGTATTCTGGTCTGGCAGGGGTTACAAAGGATCCGGGCCGGCAAATGCCGCCCGGGGATCCGTGCCTTGCTGGAGGTCGCGAACCGTCCTTCATCGCGGCTGGTCGCCAGTGATCTCGGGTTTGCCCTCGGCCCGCGCTTAAATGCCGCCGGGCGTCTGGATGATATGTCAGTCGGGGTGTCATTGCTGTTAACCGACGATATCCAGCAGGCAAGGATGCTGGCCAGCGAACTGGATGCCCTGAACCAGACCCGTAAAGAGATTGAGCAGGGCATGCAGGCGGAAGCCCTGAGCCTGTGCGATTCCCTGGTACAGCAGCATCAGCAATTACCTCACGGACTGGCATTTTATCATCCGCAGTGGCATCAGGGCGTGGTCGGCATTGTGGCTTCACGGCTGAAAGAACGCTTCCACCGGCCGGTATTTGCTTTCGCTCCGGCGGGGGATGGCACACTGAAAGGCTCAGGTCGTTCGGTGCCCGGCCTTCATCTGCGCGATGTGCTGGAAAGGCTGGATACCCTGAACCCGGGCGTTGTCCTGAAGTTCGGCGGACACGCGATGGCGGCCGGACTATCGCTGCAGGAAGACCAGTTTGAAACATTCCGTCAGCAGTTTGCTCTGATTGCCGGTGAATGGCTGGATGCTGCGCAACTGCAGGGGATAATCTGGTCTGATGGCGAGCTTGCCGGCAGTGAACTGACCCTGCAAACGGCAGAGATCTTGCGTGAGGCCGGCCCCTGGGGCCAGGCGTTCCCTGAACCGGTATTTGACGGTAAATTCAGGCTTCTGCAGCAGCGACTGGTGGGTGAGCGGCATCTGAAACTGATGCTGGAGCCGGTCGGCGGCGGCCCCTTGCTGGATGGTATCGCATTTAATATAGATACGCGTCTGTGGCCGGATAACAGCGTTCAGCAGGCCGAAATTGCTTATAAGCTCGATATTAACGAATTCCGCGGTCAGCGAAATGTGCAGTTATTGATTGAGCATCTGTGGCCCGTCACCTGAGCCGCAGACATCCGGCGGGACTTTCCCGGAAACAAAAGCCATTATGCGATGGCTTAAGGGATACCCGAAACACCACCTTTCCGGTAGACTATGTGGCCTGAATTAAGCCATTAACCGACCAACTAAAAGATATCTGAAGCCATGTTTGAAATTAATCCGGTTAAAAATCGCATCCAGGACCTCAACGAACGCAGCCTGCTGCTTCGGGGGTATCTTTGACTATGATGCTAAAAACGAACGTCTCGAAGAAGTAAACGCCGAGCTGGAACAATCCGATGTCTGGAATGATCCGGAACGCGCCCAGGCGCTGGGCAAAGAACGCTCATCTCTGGAAGCCGTTGTCAGTACCCTGAATCAGATGGCTCAGGGGCTGGAAGATGTTAATGGCCTGCTGGAACTGGCTATTGAAGCGGACGATGAAGAGACCTTCAATGAAGCGATAGCCGAACTGGACGAGCTGGATAAGAAACTGGCTGATCTTGAATTCCGTCGTATGTTTTCCGGCGAATATGACAGCGCGGACTGCTATATCGACCTGCAGGCCGGGTCCGGGGGAACAGAAGCACAGGACTGGGCCAACATGCTGTTACGTATGTACCTGCGCTGGGCGGAAGCTAAAGGCTTTAAAACCGAAGTTATCGAAGAATCCGAAGGGGATGTGGCCGGTATTAAGTCGGCGACTATCCGTATTTCCGGCGAATACGCCTTTGGCTGGTTACGTACCGAAACCGGTGTTCACCGTCTGGTGCGTAAAAGTCCGTTCGATTCCGGTGGCCGTCGTCATACGTCGTTCAGTTCTGCGTTTGTTTACCCGGAAGTGGACGAAAATATTGATATCGACATTAATCCGGCCGACCTGCGTATCGACGTTTATCGCGCCTCGGGTGCGGGTGGTCAGCACGTCAACCGGACCGAGTCGGCGGTGCGTATTACCCATATTCCGACCAATACCGTTACCCAGTGCCAGAATGACCGTTCTCAGCATAAGAACAAAGATCAGGCGATGAAGCAGATGAAAGCGAAGCTGTATGAGCTGGAAATGCAGAAGAAAAATGCCGAGAAACAGGCACTGGAAGATAACAAATCCGATATCGGCTGGGGCAGCCAGATCCGTTCGTATGTACTGGATGATTCGCGGATCAAGGATCTGCGTACCGGCGTGGAAACGCGCAATACCCAGGCAGTGCTGGATGGCGACCTTGACCGGTTTATTGAAGCAAGTCTGAAAGCAGGTTTATAAGGAAAACCCATGTCTGAACAACAACCACAGCAGGCTGATGCCATCCGGGAACTCAACAACGAGCTGAAAAGCCGGAGTGAGAAACTGGCCGCACTGCGCCAGAATGGCGTGGCATTCCCTAACGATTTCCGTCGTGATACTCAGTCAGACAAACTGCATGCTGAGTTTGACGCGAAGGAAAACGAAGAGCTGGAAGAGACCGGTATCGAGGTGAGTGTGGCCGGCCGTATGATGACCCGCCGCATTATGGGTAAAGCCTCCTTTGTGACCCTGCAGGACGCCGGTGGCCGTATTCAGTTATATGTGTCACGTGATGATTTGCCGGAAGGTTACTATAACGAACAATTTAAAAAATGGGACCTCGGCGATATCCTCGGTGCACGCGGCAAGCTGTTTAAGACCAAAACCGGCGAATTATCCATTCACTGTAGCGAACTGCGTCTGCTGACCAAGGCTCTGCGTCCGTTACCGGATAAATTCCACGGTCTGGCGGACCAGGAAACGCGCTATCGCCAGCGTTATCTGGACCTGATTGCCAACGAAGAATCCCGTAATACTTTCCGTATCCGCTCGAAAATCATGGCCGGCATCCGCCAGTTCATGGTTGAGCGTGAGTTTATGGAAGTCGAAACGCCGATGATGCAGGTGATCCCGGGGGGAGCTTCCGCTCGTCCGTTTATCACGCATCATAATGCGCTGGACATCGATATGTACCTGCGTATTGCGCCGGAGCTGTATCTGAAGCGTCTGGTCGTGGGTGGTTTCGACCGGGTATTCGAAATTAACCGTAACTTCCGTAATGAGGGCATTTCTCCGCGTCATAACCCTGAGTTCACCATGATGGAACTCTATATGGCTTATGCGGATTACAATGACCTGATTGAACTGACCGAAAGCCTGTTCCGTACGCTGGCAGAGTCCGTACTGGGCCATAGCCAGGTGACTTACGGGGATCAGATTTTCGATTTCGGTAAACCTTTTGCCCGCCTGACCATGCGCGAAGCTATCAAAAAATACCGTCCTGAAACCGAACTGAGTGATCTGGATGATTTTGATAAAGCGGTGGCGCTGGCACAATCTCTGGGAATTAAAACAGAGAAAAGCTGGGGTCTGGGCCGAGTGGTCACCGAAATCTTTGAAGAGACCGCCGAAAGCCAGCTGATCCAGCCGACATTTATTACAGAGTACCCGGCAGAGGTTTCTCCGCTGGCCCGCCGTAATGATGAAAACCCGGAAATTACCGACCGCTTCGAATTCTTTATTGGTGGCCGTGAAATCGGTAATGGCTTCTCCGAGCTGAACGATGCTGAAGATCAGGCGGAACGTTTCCGTCAGCAGGTCAACGCGAAAGATGCCGGAGATGATGAGGCGATGTTCTACGACGAAGATTATGTCACCGCGCTGGAACATGGTCTGCCACCGACCGCCGGTCTGGGCATTGGTATCGACCGTATGGTGATGCTGTTTACTAACAGCCATACCATCCGCGACGTTATCCTGTTCCCGGCACTGCGCCCGGAAAGCAAATAAGCCTGCGGGCCTGATCGTTGCATTCCCTTAAACGCCTGGCACACGCCAGGCGTTTAACTTTCCCCTGTAACTCTCCGAACTGAGTTGGAGTTTATCCCGTCACCCGTTGTCGGCTGCATCCTCTGCTGCCTGCTTAACCCCACCCCCTGACAGGCAGGTCGCTGTACCTTCTTATCTGTATTACACCGCTTTGATATTCGTACCTTGTTTGCCCTCCCGGGGGGACCCGCAGACAGACATCGGGTCCCCGGGGGATGCCGCTCTGGATGGATGATATGTCGCTGTTTTCTCGATAACCCATAGCAGGTGCTGATCCCTGAACTTCCTCGCTTATACCTGCCACCCTTTGTCTGAACACCTTCAGCCGGGACAGGGCGCGTCACATAAGAGCCACACTCTCATGAAAGAGTAAATATATCTGTCAGAATAATGTTTCTGTGGGGTGTAAAAATCAGAGACTTACGGGCAATAAAATGTAAGAGTGGTGGAGTTTTAATCAATATTGTCAGCAACAGTAAAAAACCAGGAATTTATCTATATCTTTGCCTTTATTAATTCTTAATAATTGTTCAGAATTTCCTGGATTGTCAGGTGATTGTTCAGATTTTATCAGGTTTTTATCCGGGTAATGGCTGAACCATCACCCGCCTGCGACCGGAATCCGCAGGAAAAATTTGCCCTGTTTTATCAGAGAGTGCACTGGTAGCTGCGAGCCAGGGGCGGTAGCGTGCCTGAAGGTATCGATAATTTTGCCACTTTACGTCAAAAAAACGCCTGATTTTTGTCGGTTTCTGCTATTTTCATAGGCATTCAGCAGAGAAAAATTGGCCATTCCGGCAAAGCGGTTTGTCATCCTGCCGACAGCCAGTGACCTTGATATTTCAATAAGCGGTGTTGTTGTATCCAGTATGACTGGTACAAAAAAGAATCTTATTTCACTATCATTTATATTAATCCGTCGCCGAACATCCAGAGATTTTCGCGGCGGGACAGCAAAGGAAAGGAGAGAGCTCAGATGCAGAAAACCTTTACCGGGGCGGATTTGCCGCCGGCCACAAAGCAGCGCGGCATTAAAAAATGCCTGCTGGCTCTGGCTATCGGCCTGGCAGTATTACCTGCTACCCATAGTTTCGCCGCCGGCCTGGTTTTACCGGACAGTGATTTGCGCTCAGATCTGAGCTGGCTGGCCGACCGCGGGGTCATTAACCTTAGCCTGAGTACCTGGCCGCTCAGCCAGGATGCTATTGAAGCAGCTCTGAACAAAGCCCATCCTTCTTATGCTTCTGAACAACTGGCTATCGAGCGGGTTCAGCAGCGTTTGCGCACACTGAAATCAGATGTTCGCGTCAACGCTTATACCTCCACCGGCAACTCCGGACAGCCTAAGCCTTTTGCGCAGTCTACGCCGGCCGATAACCGTTTGTCGGTGACCGCCAGTAACAGCGGCGACTGGTGGGATGTTAACCTGCAGGGTAACCTGGAAGGTGGTGAGCAGATCGAGTCCCCTTCCCGGGCCAATCTGAACAACAGTTATGGTGCAGTTAAAATCTGGGGACAATGGCTGTCGTTTGGTCAGACGCCACAGTGGTGGGGGCCGGGTTATGAAGGCAGCCTGATCCGTTCCGATGCCGCCCGCCCGCTGACCGGCTTTATGCTGCAGCGTGACCAGCAGACGGCTCCGGAAACCTGGTGGCTGAATTGGGTTGGCCCCTGGCAGTATCAGCTTTCTGCGGCTCAGGAAGCGCAGTATACGGCTGTACCGCACACTAAAATTATTGGTATGCGTTTATCTGTTTCTCCGTGGCAGTCTCTGGAACTGGGTGCCAGCCGCATTATGCAGTGGGGCGGTGAAAACCGTCCGGAATCACTACGTAACTTCTGGGATGGTTTTGCCGGTGATGATAATACAGCTCCTTATGACCCTAATGAACCAGGTAACCAGCTGGCCGGGTTTGATGCCCGTCTTAAACTGGAGCCGACCCTGGGGATCCCGATCAGTCTTTATGGCCAGATGATTGGTGAAGATGAGGCCGGGATGCTGCCATCCGCCAATATGTATCTGGCGGGGATTGAAGGTCATTACAGCCTGGGGAAAAATGCGCTGAACTGGTATGTGGAAGGGCATGATACCCGTACCGATCTCGGCAAACGTACAAACTACAGCTATAACCATCATATTTATACCGATGGCTATTATCAGCAGGGCTATGCACTGGGTGACAGCATGGGCGGCGACGGTCGTTTACTGGCGGCAAAAACCGAACTGGTGACCGAAGATAACCAGCGCTGGAGCCTGAGAATGTTTTACGCCAAGGTGAACCCGGATAACCAGAGTATGAACCGTGCGTTCCCGCATGCTGATACTCTGAAAGGGATACAGGCGGGGTGGAGCGGGGATGTGTATAAATCTGTCCGCCTGAACCTGGGCACCTGGTATACCGATGCAAACCATAATGATAATAACGACCTGGGGGCCAGTGCCGCCCTGGAAATTCCGTTTAATCTGTAACTAACACTGACGCCGGACAATGACAGCTCAGGCTAAGCGGCAGGGACAGCCGCCATTGAGCTGTAAAAAATTATAACGGACCGTTTGCCGTCAGAAGTGTCTACTATTAACTGATGAAATAAATTGATGAAAAATACCGCAATTAAACTGACGGTCGCTGCAACCCTGGTGGGGTTGCTGAGCGGCTGTACCATGATCCCCGGCCAGGGCCTGAATAGCCTGCGCAAAAATGTGGTGGAACTGCCGGACAGCGATTACGACTGGGATAAACTGGTGAATGTTTACCCGATGACTCCGGATCTGATTGATCAGCAGCGTCCGGCACCGGTACTGGCGCAGCCTAATCCGCAACTGGATAGCCTGCTTAGCAGCTATCAGTACCGTATCGGGCCGGGTGATGTACTGATGATCACCGTCTATGACCATCCGGAGCTGACCAACCCGGCAGGTACCTACCGCAGTGCCAGCGATACCGGTAACTGGGTCGGAGCCGACGGCAATATATTTTATCCTTATATTGGCAAAGTGCAGGTTGCGGGAAGAACACTGGATGAGGTTCGTGCTGAGATAGCCCGCCGTCTGTCCACCTATATCGAGAGCCCGCAGGTGGATGTTGCGGTCGCCGCCTTCAGATCCCAGAAAGCCTATGTGACCGGTGAAGTTAATAAATCCGGTCAGCAGCCTATTACCAACGTGCCGTTAACGGTGATGGATGCGATTAATGCCGCCGGCGGACTTTCTGCCGATGCCGACTGGCGTCATGTGGTACTGACCCATAACGGTAAAGATCAGATTATTTCTCTGCAGGCTCTGATGCAGAAAGGTGATTTGATGGAGAACCACCTGCTGTATCCTGGCGATATCCTATTTGTACCGCGTAATGATGACCAGAAAGTGTTTGTGATGGGCGAAGTCGGTCAGCAGAGCACCCTGAAAATGGATCGCAGTGGTATGACCCTGGCTGAAGCATTGGGTAATGCCCAGGGGATTAATCAGCAGTATGCCGATGCCTCCGGGATTTTTGTTATCCGCCAGATCCCGAAAGATAAAGGCGGGCGTATTGCCAATATCTATCAGCTGAATGCGAAAGATGCTTCGACGATGGTGCTGTCTGCTGAGTTTCAGTTGCAGCCTTACGATATCGTTTATGTTACTACTGCCCCGGTGGTTCGCTGGAACCGTGTGATTTCCCAGCTGGTACCGACCATTACCGGAGTACATGACCTGACAGAAGCTGCTCATTACATCAAAACGTGGCCAAATTAATGTTTAATTCAATTTTAGTGGTATGTACCGGCAATATCTGCCGTTCGCCTATTGGCGAACGCTTGCTTCGCCGTGCTCTGCCGGGGAAAAAAATAGACTCGGCAGGGGTCGGGGCGCTGGTGGATCATGCAGCCGATGCCTCGGCCATTGCGGTCTCGGAGAACCATGGGCTTTCCCTGGATGACCATAAAGGCCAGCAGTTTACCGGTAAGCTGGGCCGTCAGTATGACCTGATCCTGGTAATGGAAAAACACCATATTGAGCAGGTGACGAAAATTGCCCCGGAAGCCCGGGGTAAGACACTGCTGTTCGGCCACTGGCTCGGAAATAAAGAAATCCCGGACCCGTACCGTCAAAGTATGGAAGCGTTTGAATTTGTGTATCAGCTGCTGGACCAGTCCGCCACGGAATGGACCCGGAAGCTGGGCGGTTAACTTTAGGAAGTAAATGCATGTCTCCTTCTTTAACAAATAAGCCGGCTTCGCCGGATAGCGATGAAATCGATCTGGGTCGCCTGGTAGGCGAGCTGATTGATCACCGTAAACTGATTATCGGTATTACCGCACTGTTTACTGTGTTGGCAATTCTTTATGCTTTATTTGCTACCCCGATCTACGAGGCTGATGCACTGGTCCAGGTAGAACAGAAACAAGGTAATGCTTTACTAAGCAGCCTGAGCCAGATGCTACCTGACACTCAGCCTCAGTCTGCTCCTGAAATAGCATTATTACAGTCGCGCATGATACTTGGTAAAACTGTCGATGACCTGAACTTACAGGCTCAGGTCACGCAAAAATACTTTCCAATTTTTGGAAGAGGATGGTCAAGATTAATTGGAGATAAGCCCGGAAGCATATCTGTAGGAAGGATTTATTTAGGGCAGCAAAATGGTAAAGAACCTTTACTAAACTTAACTGTTAATGACAGAGGAACATATCATTTATCGGGTCAGGGTTATAACCTTGATGGTAAAGTAGGTGAGTTATTGAGTGCCAAGGGATTATCACTTCTTATTAATGATATCCAAGCCAAGCCTGGTACCCAATTTACCATCAAATATATTACTTGGCTTGATGCTATTAGTGATTTAAGAAAGTCATTTATAGCTGTAGACCAGGGTAAGGATAGTGGCATGCTGAACCTTACTCTAACAGGAAGCGATCCAACTTTGATCCAGGAGACCCTCCACAGTATTGGTGACAATTATCTGGCACAAAATGTCGATTTACAGGCTGCACAGGACAGTAAAAGTCTGCAGTTTTTGAATCAACAGTTGCCTAAAGTACGAGCACAACTCGATAGTGCTGAAGATAAACTGAGTGCTTACCGTAAGCGAAGCGACTCAGTTGATTTAAATATGCAGACTCAATCCGCATTAAACCAGATTGTTAATGTGGATAATCAGCTGAACGAACTGACCTTCCGCGAAGCGGAAATTTCTCAGTTGTATACGAAAGATCACCCAACCTACAAAGCCTTGCTGGAAAAAAGAGCGACTCTGGAAAAAGAGAAGGCCCGTTTAAGCCAGCAGGTTTCAAAAATGCCAGGTGCCCAGCAGCAGGTATTACAACTGAGCCGGGATGTGGAATCAAATCGTGCAGTATATATGCAGTTACTTAATCGACAGCAGGAACTCGATATTGCCAAAAATAGTGCCATCGGTAATGTGCGTATTGTTGATGATGCAGTGACTCAGCCTAAACCAGTTAAACCACAAAAAGTATTGATTGTACTTATCGGAGGGGTACTAGGTGGTTTTATTTCAGTGGGACTTGTTTTATTAAGGGTATTCCTGCGTCGTGGAATCGAATCACCAGAGCAACTGGAAGAGATGGGTATTAACGTTTACGCCAGTGTTCCGGTTTCTGAGTGGATGGCACGTCAAAATCCTAAACGTTCTCTGAAAGTTAAAGGTAAGAAGCAGGAAAATACCAGTTTCCTGTCAGTGGATAACCCCGCCGATCTCGCAATCGAAGCGATACGTAGCCTGCGTACCAGCCTGCATTTTGCGATGATGGAAGCGGGTAACAATGTACTAATGATTTCCGGTGCCAGCCCGAATGCCGGTAAAACTTTCGTCACCACCAACCTGGCGGCTGTGATCGCCCAGAGTGGTCAGAAAGTATTATTTATCGATGCAGATATGCGTAAGGGATATGCACATCAGATCTTCCACCATAGTACTGAACATGGCTTGTCGGATATTCTTTCCGGAAAATCAACGGTAGAGCAGGGGATCAAACCGGTAGCTACTGCCGGCTTTGATTTTATCTCGCGGGGTGCTAACCCGCCGAATCCGGCAGAACTGCTGATGCACTCACGCTTCCAGCAACTGATGGAATGGGCAAGTCAGAACTATGACCTGGTACTGGTAGATACCCCGCCAATCCTGGCGGTAACCGATGCCGCCATTATCGGCCGCTATGCCGGTACTACCCTGCTGGTGGCCCGCTTCGAGCAGAATACCGCGAAAGAGATGGAAGTCAGTGTGAGACGTTTCGAGCAAAGCGGGATTGATATTAAAGGCTGTATTCTGAACGGTGTGATCAAAAAGGCCAGCAGCTATTATGGCTACGGCTACAGCCATTACGGCTATTCTTACGAAAATAATAAGTAGTAGTAACAGCCCGCTCTGCGGGCTGTTTCTTATATAAGAGAACCTATTCTTTTCTTTTAGCTAAGTTCTTTACCCCGCCCCTTTTTATCACCCCCGGTTACGGGATACTGGTGAGGAAACCATGACGCGCGTAACACGTAATTTTTGGGTCAGTGTCATGCTGATCCTGTCAGATTTTATAGGATTTACTCTGGCGATATATATTGCCAAGGGAATACTGCAACTTACCCTGAGCCATTTTCCGCAACGTATTCCGGAAGGCCCTACCGAGGGCTGGATTAATCTGCACTGGGGACTGGCGGTATGCTGTATTGGCTGGTTTGCCTTTCGTCTGCGTCATTATTTTTATCGTAAAACCTTCTGGTTTGAACTGAAAGAGATCCTGCGTACCCTGATTATTTTTGCAATTTTTGAAATTGCGATTGTTGCCTTTGCAAAATGGTATTTTTCACGTTATCTGTGGGTATTGACCTGGATACTGATCCTTATTATGGTGCCGGCATTACGGATGCTGACCAAAAAACTGCTGAACAGAGCCGGGCTCTGGCAGCGGGATACTATGATTATCGGTAGCGGCAAAAATGCTATTGATGCCTGGCAGGCTATATCGAGTGAGACTAATCTGGGGCTGCGGGTGACCGCGTTTATTAACAGCGACCCGGGCCTGACTGAAAAGAATGAACTGCATGGGATACCTCTGCTACACCATAAAAGTGACTGGCTGGGCGATGCGGTAGATAAACGAATGCAGTTTATTGTTGCCGTCGAAAACCATCAGAGTAAGTTACGAAACACCTGGCTGCGTGATCTTATGATTAAAGGCTATCGCTATGTTTCTGTGATCCCCACATTACGTGGTATGCCACTGGACAGTACGGATATGTCTTTTATCTTCAGCCACGAAGTGATGATCTTCCGTGTGCATCAGAACCTGGCAAAATGGTCCTCCCGTTTTGTGAAGCGTGCTTTTGATATCACTGCATCGCTGGCGATTATTGTGCTGTTATCACCATTACTGCTCTATATCCGCAGTAAAGTAAAAAAAGATGGCGGTCCGGCTATTTATGGCCATGAACGCATCGGGAAGCACGGTAAAACCTTTAAGTGTCTGAAGTTCCGATCGATGGCAGTTAACTCAAAAGAGCTGCTTGAACAATTACTGGCTTCAGATCCGGAAGCAAAAGCTGAATGGGACGCGACCTTTAAACTGAAAAATGATCCACGTATTACCCGTATCGGTAATTTACTACGCCGTACCAGTATGGATGAGTTACCTCAGTTGTTTAACGTACTGAAAGGTGAAATGAGTCTGGTCGGCCCGCGACCGATTATTCAGGCCGAGCTGGAACGCTATCATGACCAGGTCGATTACTATCTGATGAGTAAACCAGGTATGACCGGGCTCTGGCAGGTAAGCGGGCGTAGCGATGTCGATTATGAAACTCGTGTTTACTTTGATGCCTGGTATGTTAAAAACTGGTCCATGTGGAATGATATAGTGATACTATTCAAAACAGTGGGTGTTGTATTTAAGCGTGATGGCGCATACTAGACATATCCGGTATATTATGATTAAAAAACAAAAAATTTTACAATTCTCAGGAATTCTAGCTCTTTTACTATTTTCGTTTTTATTCTTACCGTATGTAACAGTAATTGTAGCTCTAAGCTTTAGTGTAATTTTTTTTCTACTGCCTAATAAAGTTTATATAAATGAGAAGATAATAATATTTCTTTTCTTTGTAGTTATGTTTTTAGTTAGTGATCTTTTCATTGCAACTAAAACCCTAAATCCATTCATGAATGATAAAGTCAACTATTGGATCTACATGAAGAGGTTTTATGGTACAGGTTGGTATGATTGGATTGTGAATTATAAAGGGTATGATATTTTCTCATACTTTATGTTTAAATTATCGTCAGATTTATTTGGTTATGATAATTTGGCATTTTCATTTTTTTATTTTGTGAGTTTCGCCTTTATTTTTATAGGAGGATATAGATTAATAGGTAAGCCAATTGTATTAGCGATGTTCATGTTTATTCCTCAGTATAATTATGAGGGTTTGTACGGGAATCTTCTTAGGCAAAGCTTGGCACTGTCAATATTTATTTTTGCTCTTTCTAATAAGTCACTCTATAAAAGAGTACTGTTTGGGTTTTTGGCGTTCCTCTCCCACTTCTCGTATCTTATTTATATTCCATTACTTTATTTTTTTAAAAAGATAAAAACAATAAGAACACATACTTGTTTTGTTATCTATCTTCTATCATATTTGATTGGTGGATTTGTTTTTCCCGTATTTATGAGCTATCTTGGAGGGCTGAATACATTTTTTCTTTCGAGAGTAGACGCTTATGATGCTGGAGTATTTGGTAATGATATACACAGGAAAATATTTGTCACCTCAATTTTTTGTATTGCCATTGAAGTGTTAAATTTATTCAAAAACAAGCTCTTAAAGGAAGGGATTGACGTACTTGATAAGATAAGAAATTGTGCCATTTATACAATATGTATTTTCTTGTTGACGATTTCCTTCCAGGAAGTAGCCAATCGTTATTCAGTAAATATTATGGCTTTCTTTATGTTATATGTTTCATTCTATGCATTTCACCTTAAAGAACCTGTGTTGAGACTCGCTTCATTATATTTGATGGCAGCAGGATCTATAGTGGTTTATTTTTATATAAATGATGTAGGTGTGCAGTTTTTTTACTTCGGTGATCTGAAGTCATTAACAACTGATAACATAATCAATGTTTTCGAAAAGGTGTTTTTGTAAATCAGGAGGTTATTAAAATATGGAATATTCAGTATTGATGTCCTTGTATGTAAAAGAATCACCTCATCGACTAGAATCATGTTTGAGAAGTTTATCACTACAGACGAGGATGAGCGATGATATAGTAATAGTTATCGATGGACCTATTACTAAAGAATTAGAAAATATACTTCATAAATGGAAGGATTTGCTTCCGTTAAAAGTATATCCTCTTGAAAAAAATGTAGGGTTAGGTAATGCCTTAAATTATGGTATTCAGTATTGTAAAAACAATATTGTTGCAAGAATGGATACGGATGATGTTTGTTTGCCTTGTAGGTTTGAAAAACAAATTTCATATCTGAGCGATAATTCAGATATAGCTATACTTGGTTCCCAAATAAACGAGATAAATCCTGAAACTCTTGAGAGAAGGGAAAAAATATTACCATTAAAAACCGATCATATTAAAATTTTTTCTAAAATAAAAAATCCTTTTAACCATATGACTGTTGTGTTTAATAAAGATATTATAGAGCGAGCAGGAGGCTATAAGCACCACTTGTATATGGAAGATTATAATCTATGGTTGAGGGTTATAAGTAAGGGGTTTAGAGTTGAAAATATGCCTGACATCTTAGTGGATGCGAGCGTAGATGAAAGTACATTGGCAAAAAGGAAAGGGCTTCAGTATATAAAAAGTGAGCTTCAGTTATTCTCTTTAAAAAGAGAGTTGGGGATCACAACTGGACTGAATTCCTATTATATACTTTTTATGAGAGTAATAACCAGGGTTTTACCTAGTTGTATTTTGAAAAGGTTATATGTGATCGACCGTTCGAGAGGGAAAAATGGGAAATAAAAGGTTACTTATTGTTACATCTTATATATCAGGTAATGGAGGTATTGAGAGAGTAATCCAGAAAATGGATTCAATTTTAAAAGATAAATTAAGTGATAAATTAGTATGTGAAATTTTATCACTCAGCGGAGGTGATTGTGTTGAAAAAGCTCGTAAGTGCTGGATATCAGGCACAGGAAATGAGAAATGGTTAAATGGATTAAATAGCACAAGAGTCCCCTTAGTTTCTAAATTTAAAATTGTGACGCTATTTATGCATAGTGTTGCCCTGCTCTTTAAGATATTATTTGGCGGATATTCATATGTATTATGTACAGGCCCTTTTCAAGTTTATTTATTGAAGAGAATAAAAGAAATATTTAGAAAGAAATATATTATTTATGCATGGCCACATTTTTCTCTGGATGCAGGTCACGGAAAAAATGAATTAATTAAGCACGCAGATTATTTTCTAGCAATTAGTAAAGATATAATTCCGCAATTTTCCGATTTGGGTGTTAACGAAAATAGAATAATATATTTCCCGAATCCTTTTTATGACTTTTCTAATGAGATCGAGAATTACAAAAAGACAACTAATGATAGTGTGAATTTGGTGTATATTGGAAGATTATTATTCGAAGGGC
This sequence comes from Tatumella terrea, assembly GCF_039523755.1. Lineage (NCBI taxonomy): Bacteria > Pseudomonadati > Pseudomonadota > Gammaproteobacteria > Enterobacterales > Erwiniaceae > Tatumella > Tatumella terrea. The sequence goes on from NZ_BAAAFX010000013.1 coordinate 210,898, forward strand.
AAAAAAGGGTAAAGGATTTATTAGAAGCCATATCTAAAACTATAAATCCTGTTAAGTTAACTATAATAGGTGATGGACAAGACTACAATAAAATAGTCGATTATATAAAGGGAAAAAAATTAGAAAATAATGTAAAAATTATGAAAGGATGGCATGATAATCCATGGGAGAAAGTTGAAAATGTAGACTTTTTGATACTCACGTCTGCATATGAAGGATTACCAACTGTTTTAGGTGAAGCTCTATCAAGAGGTATTAAGGTTATCACCTCTGATTGTAAAACAGGGCCTAGAGACTTTGTAACACCAGAAAACGGATATATATACCCAGTATCTGATATTTCAGCTTTATCAAAAATAATTGATTCATGTTATCAATCAGGTGATTATGATCGTTATTCAATTTCTAAAACAATGTCAGAATTTTACCCTGATTCATACGTGCATAGAATTTGTGAAATGTTAAAATTATAAGAGATAAAAGATGCATACACCTTTATTTTCAATAATAATCCCCATGTATAATGCTGAATCCTCACTCGATAAGTGCATATCAAGTGCTTTAAGGCAAAATGTCTCGAAAGAAGTAATTGTTATTAACGATGGGTCAACAGATAATACCAAAGAACTTTTAAAAAAATATGATGGTCTTGTCGAAGTAATCAATAATGATAATCATGGGGTTTCATATTCCAGGAATTTAGGAATTAAAACGGCTAGGGGAGAGTTTATTTGTTTTCTGGATTCAGATGATTTTCTCTCAGATAATAGTCTTGAGATCTATCAGGGTTTTATGAAATCTAATGTTTGTATGGTTGTGGGAGCAAGCCAACATTATACTTATGACCTAAAAAAAATAACAGAAAAAAAAGGCTATAAAAAAAATGATGAATTTTTGGAATCTAGCCTTGCATTGAATAGATTGATTTATAAAGATAGAAAATTTGGTGTTTGTGATAAAGTTTTCAGAGTAGAAATTATAAAAAATAACGACATTCACTTCGAGAAAGGCCTTAGTAATTTTGAGGATTTTTGTTTTTTAACAGAATATTTAAAAAAGAGTTTTGGCAATGAGGTTGTTTTTACTAATGAAGTAGTATACAACTATGTTGAGTCAAAGTTTTCTTTGACGAGATCTACTTTGAATATGAATCAACTTGCTTTCATGCCTTTTTTGAGCAGAATGGAGAGAACATTAGCAGATAAAAATTTACCCTATTTTTATTATAATAATATGATTATTAGTATGGATTACATGTTAAGAGTAATGAATTGTGATTCGACGGCTGAAGATAAAAAAGCTTTGAAAGGATGTTATAAATCTCTCAACGGTTTTTATAAGGAAAATTTTTTCAAATATTTAAAGAAACCATTGCCAGGGTTCAAAAAAAATACACAGTTTTTTATTTTTTTATTATCACCACGGGTTTTTAATATTATTAAGGGGCGGGGTGATGATTGATAAGTTAAAAAATTCCATCTGGATGGTGTTAGAAAAAATAATCTCTGTGTTCGGACTTATTTTTGTTAACTCTTATGTTGCAAAGTATGTTGGCCCTGAGATTTTTGGGGTTATGGCTCTTTCGCTCTTAACATTTCAATTTGTACAGTCAATATCCCAAATGGGAAGTGATGTTTTGATACTTAAGAGAGTATCAGAAAATAAAAAATCAGGTGTCAGGTTATTAATAATAACCCTGGGGTTTGTTTTTGTTCTGTATATGACGCTGTCAATATTCGCTTTATTGTTTCTCACTTTTCAACACAAAACCAACCTTTTTTTAGTATTTGCATTGGCTTCTCTTATTGCATGTCTTTTTTCAAGTTTGGATTTAGTTAACTCTTATAATGAAGCACTATTAAGAGCTAAAATAAATGTTATTGCTAATGTTATAGGTCTTGTTGTAGCTCTTGTTTTCCGTTATTTTATATCATATTTTAAGATGGATTTCAGGTTACTATCGATTCCAATAGTTCTCGTTACTTTAATTCCTTTTATTATAAAGTTTTACTTGTTTAGGTGCGAGGTTAGTTTAAAAAAAATTATTACGTATAAAGAGGTAAAAACTTACTCTTCGTACTTAGTGATTTCCGGAGGGTCGGTTCTTTTATCTTTCATCGCTGTAGCACTGTATACAAGAATTAATCAATTCAGCGTCAGTTATTTTATAGATATAAAAGCTTCAGGGATATTTAGTGTCGCTATGACACTTGCTACAGCATGGATATTTCTGCCAAATGCAATTTTGTCTTCATTTTACCCCTCCGTATTTGGTGATCGGAACAACACCTCAGTCAATGAGAAAGTATCTAACTTGACTGTAATGGTTGTTATTGTCTCCTTATTTATAATTTTATTTTTCTGGCTTTTTTCTGGATATTTTATTAATAAACTTTATGGTGAGGGGTTTTCTGAAGCAAACATATTGATAATGCCTCTCTCTTTTTCAGCAATGTTTGCAGTATTAAGTGGTTTAATGGATAGATTTATTATGAAAATGAATGGGTTCAGGTTTCTAATAAAAAAATCCTTTACTCTTCTTCTTATATGCATAATCAGCTCAGTGATATTAATTAATATGTTCGGTGTTAAAGGTGCAGCTTATAGTGTACTTATTACAGAATTTAGCGCCTTTACTTTTGTAAATTATTTTTTTAGGAACGCTTCTGTCTTCAGATTGCAAAAGCAAGCTTTTAATCCACTAAGATTGTATGATTTGGCAAAAAAAATTAAACAGAGAAGTTACTAGTTATGGATATAAAGTTCAGTGTAATCATCCCATTATATAATGCATCAAATACTATTGGTGATACTGTACAAAGTGTATTAAATCAGACTTATAAAAATATTGATCTTATAATAGTGAATGATGGAAGTACCGATGGTAGTTTTGATATCGTATCTAAAATTGAAAGTAATAACCCCATCTTAAGGTGTTTCACACAAAGTAACCAAGGCGTCAGCGTGGCGAGAAATAACGGCATAACTCACGCGATAGGTGACTTTGTTATATTTCTCGATTCGGATGATTCCTTACCCTCCAATGCCCTACAGTCATTTTACGATATAATATCATCCTATAGAGATGTCGAGCTAGATGTTATATCCTCTGCTGTTGATAGTGATTTAATAGATACTCGGAAAATCAGCCAAAAATTATACCTCAGAAAAGATATTTTCGATTATGCTTCAAAGCTCGAAAAAGGAGATGCCTTAGGTTATTTGCATGGTAAGTGTTTTCGCAGAGAGTTATTGGTTAGAGATAGTATCAAGTTTAATGAAGATATAAGTATGAGTGAGGATTTTTTCTTTAATCTAGACTTTTTGAAATCCACGAGAAGTGCAGTATTTAAGAATGTTGTTACTTATTTATATAATAGTCACGATAATTCATTAATGAGCAAGAAATATTATGATGGCTTATTGCAGCGCATTCATTTAATTAAGGGTTTTATCTTATCCAAGGATTTTAAATTAGTGGATTCGAAGTCGCAAAAGAAATTTAATACATTTCTTTTTATGAGGATGTTTTTATTGCTTTATGATATGAAAAAATCAAAAAAGTATAACGATATCTTTATTACGCAAAGGCGTGGTTGTTTGGTGTTTTTTTTAAAAAATATTAGATTTTTATCTATTAAGACAGCGTTAAGTTATAAACTTAAAGATTCAATAAAAGTCTTAACGATATTTTTATAATTTTTAGGAGTGAGTATGAGCAGGCAAGCTTTCCTTATATTAACGCATAAGCCAATTCCTCACATATTAAAATATGCTGATTTATATCCGGATGTGGATTTTTATATTCATTTTGATATGAAAGTTGAAGTCAATGATTTATTCGATAAAAAAAGCCTTCGTAAAAATACTTTTATACTTCCTGATGATATGAGAGTTGATGTGAGATGGGCTGGTTTCTCTATGGTACTGGCTATGATTAACCTCCTCAGGTTTGCTACTGAATTATCCAGAAGTGACTACTTTCATTTCGTCAGTGCCGATGATATGCTTTTCATTGAAAATTGTCGTGAAAAAATTGACCATAAGAAAATATATATAGAATATAAAGAATCCATAAAGCATAGATATAGATTGCGTTTTAATACATTCCATGCAGATAAAAAATGGCAAACCAGTTTCTTCGGTAAAGTGTATACTTTTTTGTTGAAAGCATTAGATAGGTTAACTCCATGGCACCATAAAATAAACTCTCTCTTTGGTAGTCAGTGGTTTTCAATTTCGAAAGAAGATGCAATTACAGTTCTTTCTTCAATAACTATAGATGATATTAATTTTTTCAGACGAAAGTTATGTCCGGATGAACATTTCTTTCAATATATAATTAAAAAAGCTAATCTCCAAGCTAAAGTATCACCTCAAGGAAATCTTAGGTATATTATATTCGATAAGAAATATAAAAATGGTAGAAGCCCATTAGTGATTACTTATAATGATCTTCCAAAAAATTTACACACATCTATAATTTCCAGCCGTAAATTTGAAGCGGATGAAATACTTCACTATCTCTCAAAGAGAAAGTCGAATTGATTTCGTTAGCTTTAGTGCTTTATTTTTTGCTTGATTAATGTTCAGTTAATTATTCATCCTAAAAAAGATTTTAAATTATATGGTTATCTATCCTGTTGGTTTTACATGGTAATATTTAATGTCCAGTTATTTTTATCTTAATGATGAGATTGTAATTGTTGGATATTCATAGTGTTTACCTACAGGTTGAATTTTAATGGTAAGCTTATTTTTTAAGTCATTTTATTATGTTGGTCGAAGCTGACTAAGAATAAAAAATTTATGACTTAGCTCGTTACTAGTTCGACAACCTGAACTGATCAAGGAGTTTTACGGGGCTCTGGCTGTAAGATTACATTAGCTAGTATCCCCATAAAACCCTTACTTTTATCATTTACTTCCATTTGTTTACTGTGAATTTTTAGACATAACTCAAATTATTTTATTTTTCGTTTAAGAATAAGTGATCCAATTTTATATTTTTCTGTCAAAGTGAATTTATGAATGTATAGATTCATTTTAAATACCTATGCCGATTTTATTTCAGTTACATTAATTGCATAAGGTACACCATCAATGTAGATAACTAGATTTCGGTTTGCACCTGACGGCGACTCTCCTGACTTGAGATCCAGCGTCGCTGCTCCGGTAATTAAACGCCCATCACTTGCTATGCCAAGCCCACCGCGTATAACATTACCTGCATTATCCCGCTGCCATCCGGCCTGATTGATCCATGAAGTCATCGGTATTTTTGCATCAGATGGTGGTTCTTCTTTGATGATGTCACCAAACCAAAGCGTCGCACATAGGTTAGTATTGTGGTATTGTGCTACGACATCTCCCGGCGTGCTAACATCTGCACGTAGTGAGCACATTGCATTCATACCGACTTTTATCCAAAGCTTTATATTTTCACCGCCCCCTCCTGTGAACTTAACATCTGTTACTGGCCCTCCATGATTTGACCAGTTAATGTGTTGAGCAGTACCATTCGATTTCCTTTGTATATTTATTTGTGAATGTCCGCCATGTTGCGCGGACCATGGATAGATAGCAGTCTTATCCCAAGCAGCACCGGCATCGCCGGTGACTTTTATTTGTAAAGAACTTCCTATGTCCTGGAACCAAAATTTACCGACGTAATACCATGTTTCAACAGAGTTGGAATAAGTATTAATGAGTAAAGGACCGGCAGCCATACGCGATGCAACGGTACCATGGGAAGTGAACAGCCCATGTGGTTCAAGCAGGGACTGTCCGGGTAAGTACGACGTATTCCAGGCCGTGTCTACGTTATAACCTGTTTTTAAGTATTGTGGCTGTATATCTGAAGTAATCAATGTAAAATTTGAATTCCGTAAATCCAGATAAGAAGCAGTACCTGATGCATCCCTGTAACAGTCCTCGATACAGAACGTAATCATAGTTATTTGTGAATCTGTCAGTTTTCCTGGATTCGACTTCTCAATCCATCCATTTTTAATAATCGCCTGACGAAGCCGTGGAGATTTAAATACTGGTAACGGATAAACATTTTGATAGTTAAAATTCGACCATTCGACGGCCGTCGGATGGTCCCAGTTTCCTGATGCCTGATTATCAAAGCCAATGTCATATAGTCCGCCGTAAACACCATCACAATATGTTTCGTCGAAGCGAGTATCGAGTGTGTCTGACAGCTTAAATCCAAGTCCGCCTACATTCTTCAAATACCAAAAGCGAATATGAATGTTTTGAGGGCCTGATTGTATGTTCTCTAAAAAAGGTTGAGCATTACTTGGCGTTGTCCCGGAAATAATTGCCTGTCCGTCGAAATTAAAAAAGGCGATATCTCCGTCGTACGCTTCAATCTTGAAAACCGGCGAAGATGATTTATCACTGAGAATTGTTAACTGACAATGCTTACCATGTGTAACTTCCGGGCCATGAAGATTGAATGTATGATTATTATCAGGCACTGATGCTGATGTGAAATCAATAGGAGAAGTATAGAAAACACCCGCGGGAAATATTATGCCCGGTGCAGCAGATCCGTCTAATCTCTGGGACCACAGATGCATTCTCATGATTGCATCATGATTGTCGAAAGTACCTCCGGGCACACCACCAAAATGTAGAACCGTAGCTTCGTTTTTATTACGGCAACGTTGCCATGCCCAGGAATTAGAAACCTTTGCAGTAAAACCTCCATCGTCCGCGTAACTCCCTGACACAGCGATAAACTCATCTCCTCCGAATGAAGATGAAGACGGACCCAAAGATGTTACACATTGATTCCAGGATGCCAAAAGCACACGCTGTCCCTCATAAGCGGGCACTAATTGGCGAAGATCAGCGAATGAAACTACCTGACCTATCGAGCCAAATCCAGAGGATGACTGGAATACACTGGATTCTATTGAGGACAAATTAGCCCAATAAAACTGCTCTATCATATTGCTATCGAATACAGCCATCGAGTAATTTTGTATGGTTGAAAATTTTACTATTTGATTATGATATGTCGGATAACCTGCAGTATTAATAACAATAGGTTGCGGGACCTGTACGGTCTTTCCAAATTGATTTTCTACATAAACTGGAATTTGGTTCCTTCGAAGAGTAGGATCTGTATCTGGTTTACCGATGAAAATCTTACCATTTGAGCAGGGCTCAAAAGAATGAGACATAGTAAAAGGCGTCACCGGATTGGAGACTAATCCTTTGGCAGGTCTTTCTGGCATTTCAGGCTTATCTTCTGATTTACATGAAACACCTGTGAAACCCGCAGTTAGAGCAGCTAGCCCCTTAAAAAATATACGTCTATTCATAAAACCCCCTTATTATTAATAAGGAGTATAGCTTGAATATGTTAATACAATTAATGGATGTTTCTGATAGTTAGTGAACTTTGTAAATGGCATTAGATGACACACTGATATGTTAGTTTATAAAATGAACAGCTATCATAAGAGAAAATTATACAAAGGCATTGCAGTTCACGTACCTCTCTGAATTGTACAGTGTCGCCGTGCGATTTATGTTAAACACCTAGCGGCTGAAAATTTGAGAATTTATATTGTATTTTATATTATTGAGCGGCAGGGGGGGTAAGGATGTATTGCTAATAGTAGATTTCCGACATTGGATAGAGTATTACTAAGGCACCCTTAACTTACCCGCTTAGGGGAAGAGATATCTCCTTAGTGTGCTATAATTTATACTAATATGTTTGAGTAAGCATGCCCATTTTATCTCCATACACTTTCTGAGAGTTACGGTTTTTCTGCCATCAGTTGGTACTCTTCCGGCGCAGGTTGTTCAGGGATTCATGAGGCCGTTCGTTGTTATTTTCTATCAGTCAGCGCTATGTAAATTCCGTGCTTCATTCAGTGTTCTTAACAGGTAAAAATCAAGGACTTATGTCCGGTTGAACCGTTCGTTAAAAGCGTTTTGTGTTGGCGTACACGGCTTGATAAATTCGAGCTGCGCGCCATGTTCTTCAGCCCATTGAGCCAGCGCCAGTGAGACCAGTTCCGGTCCTTTGTACATCCGCATCTTCAGAGGATAGCTGCGGTTTATCAAGATCCTGTCCAGCACCCTGACGATTCGCTGAGCCGGGATATTCAAATCAAATTATATCGTCAGAGCTTCACGGTTAAAATCATCCATCACATTGAAGGTCCGGTAACGTCTGCCACTGACCAGAGCATCGTGCATAAAATCAATCGACCAGTCTGGATTATTGCCTCTGGTGTCACCAGCCAGGCCGGATTACGTGCTGGCAAACGTTGCTTTCCTTTACATCTGAAATTCAGTTTCAGCAGGCAGTAAACCCGCTTAGGATTTCATACATGGCCTTGCCGGCAAATGACCTGAAAAGCTTCTTAAACCGTATCACGGATAGCGCCCGGCGGGTTCCGTAAGGGCTTCAATAACACCGTCATTACGCCGTGTATCCGGTTTGTAGAAGAATACCGTCCTGCTCAGTGATAATGTCCTGCATTCCTGGCGTGTGCTCATTGTAAACTGCGAAATCAGATAATGGACGAGCTCACGCTTTATCACTGGTTTTAAAGATTTTTTTCGATAACGTCTTTCAGTGCGTGGTTTTAAAGATTTAGATCAGCGAACATCTGTTTGATACGCCGGTTTTCTTCTTCCTGGTCCTTCATTTCCTGGATATCAGAAGCTTCCATTCGGCCATATTCAGCTTTCCGGTTGTAATAGCTTGCTTCTGAAATTGCGGCCTCGCGGTAGACATCCTTCACCGTTCTGCCTGCTTCAACGGACTTCAGAACGGCGATAATCTGGTGTTCAGTAAATCGGCCTTTACGTTTAGCGACCTCCTTCAGTAAACATATTCAGTATGTCTGAAGATCTCTAAAAATGAATGGTTCTTTTTACAGGAATGCTTACACAACTTCAGAACGCGTAGCGGTTTCGACTATTGCGACAAAGCGAGCTTCTTCAGATTATTGTTCACTTTTTTTCGGCGACGGGCACCGGTTTACCCTCTGATTGCGCCAGTTATACAGGGTAGCTTCCGATATTCCTTCCATCTGCGCAACGGCTTCAGCCTTTGTAAGAGCCTTTCGTGCTACACTGTCCCTCTGATGTAATCCTCTGATTTACTGATATAAGCTGTGATCCTGCTCTTAAATCCGGCTTCAGCACTTTGTCCCTTCTCCCCCCAGCCAGCATACTACTTCCGGTTTAGACCTAACCGTGAGCTTTCCTTCTTCCTGTACTGTGCTCTCGGTGAATTCAGACAGGGGTGTATCTTCATTAACTGCTATCAGGAGTGGTTATGACATGGACGTATCGGGTGAGTACCCGGATGTTTTTCCATAACGGTATTTATCGGTTTTCTGCTTTGTATGCCGGAGCTCAGGGTTATAAGGATGATTCACAGTATCAATACCTTATTAACAAACGGCCTCTCCCTGCGGGCAAATACCGGATTGCCGCACCGGTTAACTCTTCAACTACAGGTTATTATTCCCTGCCACTGATACCGGATGCTGCTAACCAGATGTGTGGACGAAGTGCTTTTATGATCCATGGCGATAGCCGCAGGGACCCCGGCACAGCATCGCAGGGATGTATTGTTATGGATCCACAACACCGCAGAGCTATCTGGCTGAGTAATGACCATGAGTTAATCGTTCTATGAAAATCTATCCTTTAATTCTTGCGCTGTTTACCGGTAACGCCTGCGCAGACAGCACACCTTGTGCTGTTCCGGGGGCTGCACCGGAAATCATGCTGAAAGACCAAATCGAAAAAGACACCGGATTGGTCACCCGAAAATTTCCTGTTCCAGTGATGAAGGTGTTATCTACAGTCGCGGCCGGGGATTTACTGGCGGGCCAGTTAGCGGATGCGTCCTATGCGGCAGCCAGCAAGCTCCCGGGAGGAAGCATTCTTACCCGGGATGATTATTTCCGCATCTTTACAGAGGCGCATCCCGTGCTGGAGACGGTTCGTTATATCTATCATTTCCCGAATAACAAGACGAATATTTATATTGCGGCTTCGATTATCAATGATAATGAATGTTCGGTGGCATTCGCAGGGTATATTACTCAGCGACGGGATTTCTGATGTCCTGGTGTTTTAATGTCTCCTGGTGTGGGTATCAGCCCTTAACTTCCCAGGGCTGAAATTTCTTCGCCTTTTTTATCTGCCGGCAGGGTAAAGGGGATTTCATTTTATATTGAATTTTCTATTTTATTCTTATCTCCGGTATTTTTTCTCTTAATGGCCTTTTTACTTTCTGCCTTCTACCCGCTGTTTTAACCCTCCTTACTTTTCTTAGTAACCCTTTTAGCAATAGCTCAATTAAAATCCTACATTGTTTGCATTATTATTGTGATCCTGGTCGTCATTTCAAGCGAATACACTTTTCACATATCGATTTAAAAGTAATTCTGACACTGATTACTTTTATTCAGGAGAGTGTTTATGAAATGGACGTACATTATATCTGACAGACAATTTCTTCGTGAGGGGGTTATCAGTTCAGTGCCCGTTATGCCGGTGCTCCCGGTTATAAAGATCAGGACCGTTATCAATGTCTTAAAAATAAGGGACCATTACCTTCGGGTACATACCGCATTGGTTCGCCTTATATTTCTTCTGCCACAGGGCCTTTCACTCTGCCGTTACTGCCGGACCCCGATAATAATATGTGCGGGCGGGAAGCGTTTATGATCCATGGAGACAGTCTGACCTTACCAGGCTCTGCCTCGAAAGGATGTATCGTGATGGCACGTTCTTACAGAGAGCGGATTTGGCAAAGCGGGGACCGCTGGCTGGTTGTAAAATGAACGCGTTAGCCGGATTATTAATACTGATCCCCGGGGTTTCTTATGCCAGCAATCCCTGTGTGGTCTTAGGGGCTTCGGTTGAACTGGGCATGACTTCTCAGTTATCTGAGGACACAGGCCTCAGTCATGCAGTTTTAGGCGCAGCAGAAATGGAACAATTAAGTTCTGTGCCGGTCGGCCATTTTCTGGCGATGCAGTATGCTGTCGCTGACCATACCCGTGACACAAAAAGACCTGGCGTCACCACTCTTAGTATCGACCGTTATCATGATATTTATTTCGGTCAGCAGGCAGTCAACCTGACGGTGAAATATACCTATACCTCAATGGCAGGTAAGAGGAACATATATATCGGGACGTCAATTGTGAATAGTGACGAGTGCTCCATCCGTTTTAATGGCTATATTACGGTGCAGCGTGAATTTTGATGTATTCAGTCTGGACATACCTGCCTGAATTTTTAACAGGATGCCTGCCTTGCCGCGTTAAATCAGTTCTTAACGTTAAAATATTATTGTGAGGTGAATTATGACATGGACGTACATTGTTTCGGAGAGAAAATTCTACCTGAATGACGTTTATCAGTTTGATGCAATGTATGCGGGTGCCCCCGGGTTTAAAAATATTCCTGCATTCCAGTGTATAAAAAATAAAGGGCCGTTACCTGCAGGGACTTATACCATTAATCCTCCGCGATACTCTCCACTCACCGGACCTTACAGTCTTCCGCTCATTCCACATAGAGATAATGCGATGTGCGGCAGAACGGGGTTTGTGATCCATGGTGATAGCCAAAAGTTTCCCGGCACGGCCTCAAAGGGTTGTATTGTTGCAGATTTCGGCTATCGCCGGACGATATGGAATAGTGGCGATCATCGGCGGGTCATCAAATGAAAATTATCCGCGGTATATTTTTACTTTTTCTGCTTCCCGGCTCAGCGATTGCCGCCAACCCTTGTGTGGTGCCAGGGTCGGCGGTGGAACTTGAGATGACCCGGAAAATGCTGGAGGATACGGGGCTCACTGCGGCTGTATCGGGCTTGCCGATCATGGAGCAACTGGCAGAAACGCCTGTCAGCCAGCCACTGGCATTGCAATACGCAGCAGCTTCCCGCACGAGGGATCAGTTGCGATTGGGAGATATTGTGTTAACACTGGACGATTATTTCAGCACTTTTTATGATTATCACGCGGTTAACCTGGTTGTGAAATACACTTATCTTTCACCGGACAGTAAAAAAAATATTTTTATCGGGTCTTCCCTGGTTAACGAAGAAGAGTGCTCCATCCGTTTTAACGGCTATATCACGGTGCAGCGTGAGTTCTGAGCTAACGGAGATGAGTTAAGCAGAATTTTTGGATATTGAAAAATCCATACTCACTGTGCGGAGGGTGTATTGATCAGCAGCTGACTGATGTTATTAACTATTCTGTCTGTTATCTGCCGTGCAGTGATTTCGGTCTATCGTTTAATTCCATTAAATCTGTTTCTGATTATCAATATTTTTTCATTTTGTGATTCAGATATCTTTAATATTTTGTTTTTTATTATCCGGGGTTTTATTTAAAGCGTTTTTTTGTCCTGATGGAAATTTAATTTGCGCTGGATCCCGGTTTTAATATCTTTCGCCAGAAAGAGCGCTTCTTTCCGGAATGATTAGGTTACGTTCTGTTGCTGAAAAACTTCAGAAACAGAGAGTAACCCATGTGGAAACTTATCAATCCTGTACAGCATTATGACTGGGGCAGTAAAACAGCATTAACTGACTTATATGGCATCAGTAATCCGCATAACCAGCCGATGGCCGAACTCTGGATGGGGGCTCATCCGGCAGCCAGTTCCGGGGTGGTGATTGACGGCCAGCCGCAAAGCCTGCAGTCGCTGATCTCGGCCGACAACACCGGGATGCTCGGCCCGGCAATTTCAGCAAGTTTTGGGCGTCTGCCGTATCTGTTTAAAGTCCTCTGTGCTGAGAGCGCACTCTCAGTTCAGGTACATCCGGATAAGCGTTCGGCCGGACTGGGATTTGCCCGGGAAAATCAGGCCGGTATTCCGCAAGGCTCCCCGCAACGTAATTATAAAGACGATAATCATAAGCCGGAGCTGCTTTATGCGCTGACCCCGTTTCTGGCGATGAACGGTTTTCGTGAGCTGAGTGAAATCACGGCATTATTTCGTCATCTTACCGCTATCCACCCACAGATCGCCGCGTTCGTCCGGCACCCGGACAGGAATGCCCTGCAACAGCTGTTTACCTGTCTGCTGCGTTTGCAGGGGGAAGAGAGAACACAGGCGCTGCAACAGCTTGATGACTGCTGTCAGCGACAACAGGGGCCCGCCTGGGACGCGGTACAAACACTCCGCCAGCATTACCCCGATGACGCGGGGCGTTTTATGCCGCTATTGTTAAATGTGCTGCAGCTGGCACCGGGGGAGGCTATGTTTCTGCATGCCCGAACTCCGCATGCTTACCTTTCCGGCAACGGGCTGGAAATTATGGCTAATTCCGATAACGTCTTACGGGCCGGCCTTACCAGTAAGCATATAGATATTGATGAATTAGTCGCTTCTGTGGATTTCAGTAGCCGTCCCGCGTCCTCTCTGCTTACCCCGCCGGAGTTACTGCCCGGCGAGCAGGCTTTCCCGGTCCCGGTCCCTGATTTTTGTTTCTCGGTGGCAGAATTACCGCCATCGCCACAGCCGGTCCGCTGGCAGGGGCCGAGGATATTCTTTTGTCTGCAGGGAAGTGCCCGCTGTACCGCCGGGGGACAAACCCTGGGTTTATCCCCGGGGGAATCATTATTTATTCCGGCCTCAGAGCAGGAGGTTTTACTCAGCGGGCAAGGCAGGGTTGCCGTGGCCTATACCTCATGCCTTCCCCGGTAGCCGCTAACCTGGTGACGCAGGGGGAACATGAGCACTGTTTTCTCATAAGAGTAATTTAAGAAATAAATTAATCACTCAGATAAAAATAATTTAATGAAGCTTATCATCAGCCAGCGCTAACACGTTTATGCCGGGAAATAATGTGATTCAGCAACGGTTTTTATTTTTATACTTTATTTTTAATAATGTTTTTTCGTGCGCGGATTAAATTAATTCCCTCAGTTTACCGTGTGTCATCACATATTTTATTTTTTTCAGGTAATAAAATAACTTCGTTTTGAAACCGCTTTCCTGATATCTGCGCGGATTTGAAGATAACAATGGCAGATACAGGACCTTTGAGATGTAGTGCATACGGGAGGTAGCAAGTGACTATTGCTATTGTCATTGGTACTCACGGTTGGGCTGCCGAACAGCTGCTGAAAACCACAGAAATGCTATTAGGTGAGCAGGATAACGTCGGCTGGATCGATTTTGTGCCCGGCGAAAATGCTGACACATTAATTGAAAAGTATAACGCTCGTTTAAACACACTGAATACTGAAGAGGGAGTGCTTTTCCTCGTCGATACCTGGGGAGGAAGCCCGTTTAATGCCGCCAGCCGGCTGGTGGTCGATAAAGAGAATTACGAGGTGGTGGCCGGGGTCAATGTTCCTATGCTGGTCGAAACCTTTATGGCTCGTGATGATCACCCGACCCTGGAGGCTCTGGTGGCTGTTGCGCTGGAAACCGGCAGGGAAGGGGTTAAGGCATTAAAACACACTCCAGAGACGGTCCCGGCCACAAAACCGGTGGTTAACGCTGCCTCTGCTGTTCCTGCAACCCCCATGTCCGATAGCGATTACATGAAGATTGGTCTGGCCCGCATTGATGACCGCTTAATCCATGGTCAGGTAGCGACCCGCTGGACCAAAGAAACAAATGTCTCGCGCATTATTGTCGTCAGTGACGAAGTCGCTGCTGATGAAGTCCGTAAAACGTTACTGACTCAGGTAGCCCCTCCGGGAGTCACCGCCCATGTGGTGGATGTCGCCAAAATGATCCGGGTTTATAACAACCCGAAGTATGCCGGTCAGCGCGTCATGCTGCTGTTTACTAATCCGGCGGATGTAGAACGTCTGGCGGAAGCCGGCGTAAAAATCACCTCGGTCAACATCGGGGGGATGGCATTCCGGCAGGGTAAGACCCAGGTAACCAATGCGGTCTCGGTGGATCAGCAGGATATTGATGCCTTTAACAAGCTGAATGCCCGTGGCATTGAGCTGGAAGTGCGGAAGGTTTCCAGCGATCAGAAACTTAAAATGATGGATCTCATTGGCAAGATCGCACAGTGATCGGCTGTCGCAGATGCCATTGAATCAGATTAACCTCACAGGAGAAGTACAATGGAGATCACCACACTTCAGATTGTACTGATATTCATCGTAGCCTGTATCGCCGGTATGGAATCGATACTTGATGAGTTTCAGTTTCACCGTCCGCTGGTGGCCTGTACCTTAGTCGGGGCTGTCCTCGGTGATATGAAAACAGGGATTATTATCGGCGGTACACTGGAAATGATCGCTCTGGGATGGATGAATATCGGTGCGGCCGTGGCGCCGGATGCTGCGCTGGCCTCGATTATCTCAACCATTCTGGTCATCGCCGGGCATCAGGGGATCGGTGCCGGTATTGCACTCGCCATCCCTCTGGCCGCCGCCGGACAGGTGTTAACCATTATTGTTCGTACCATTACCGTCGGCTTCCAGCATGCGGCAGATAAAGCCGCAAATAACGGCAATCTGACGGCCCTGTCCTGGATACATGTCTCGGCATTGTTGTTACAGGCAATGCGTATCGCTATTCCGGCGATCATTGTCGCCATCTCAGTCGGTACCAGCGAAGTTCAGGGTCTGCTGAACTCAATTCCTGAAGTCGTGACCAACGGTCTGAATATTGCCGGTGGCATGATAGTGGTTGTCGGTTACGCCATGGTTATTAACATGATGCGTGCAGGCTACCTGATGCCTTTCTTCTACCTGGGTTTTGTGACCGCCGCCTTCACCAGCTTCAACCTGGTGGCGTTGGGGGTTATCGGTGCAGTGATGGCTATTCTCTATATCCAGCTCAGCCCGAAATATAATCGCTCTGCTGCAGCGCCTGCCGCCGCACCGGGCCGTAATGACCTTGATAACGAACTCGACTAAGAGGTGAGAGAAATGGTTGATTCAGCTCGTCCGACAGTTAAAAAACTCACCCCCGGCGATATTCGAGGCGTATTTATCCGTTCGAATCTGTTTCAGGGGTCATGGAACTTTGAACGTATGCAGGCGCTGGGGTTCTGTTTTTCGATAGTTCCGGCTATCCGTCGCCTGTATCCCGAAAACAATGAGGAGCGTCGCCAGGCGATTAAACGTCACCTGGAATTCTTCAACACCCACCCGTATGTTGCCGCGCCGGTACTGGGGGTGACACTGGCCCTTGAGGAGCAGCGTGCGAACGGTGCGCCGATAGATGACGGTGCCATCAACGGCATCAAAGTGGGTCTGATGGGGCCGCTGGCCGGGGTCGGTGACCCTATCTATTGGGGAACCGTCCGTCCGGTATTCGCGGCACTGGGGGCCGGTATCGCCATGAGTGGCAGCCTGCTTGGGCCTTTGTTGTTCTTTATTCTGTTTAACGCCGTGCGTCTGCTGACACGGTATTACGGAGTGGCCTATGGTTACCGTAAAGGGGTGGATATTGTTAAGGATATGGGCGGCGGATTTCTGCAAAAACTGACCGAAGGTGCCTCGATTCTCGGGCTGTTCGTGATGGGTGCGCTGGTCAATAAATGGACCCATGTGAATATCCCGCTGGTCGTTTCTACCATTACGGATCAGACCGGCGCTGAAAAGGTTACCACCGTTCAGACGATACTGGACCAGTTAATGCCGGGGATGATGCCTTTACTGCTGACCTTTGCCTGTATGTGGTTGTTACGCAAGAAAGTGAATGCATTATGGATAATCATTGGTTTCTTCATTATCGGTATTGCCGGGTATTCCGTCGGTCTGCTCGGGTTGTAATGTAAAACTCATACGGGGGCAGCCATGCCCCCGTTTTTTCAGGAGCTACCTATGTCTCTGACAGATGCTGCCCTGTTACTGTTCTCCGTCAGCCTGATGGGCGGGTTGTTCTTTGAACAGGTACTCACCGGCTGGCTGAAAGGAAAGACGTTACTCAGGGTCAGTTTGTTGCGCACCAAAGCTACCGATAGCACAATATTTATCGTGCTGGTGGGCATTCTGCTCTATAACAACGTGGTATCGGCCGGCAGTCCGCTGACAAACTGGTTGCTTTCGTTACTGTTGCTGTGTGGGATTTATCTGGCGTGGATACGGCGACCGGTGCTGTTATTTAAACCGGCGGGCCTGTGGTACGGCATGATGTATATTGCCTATTCACGAATTCAGCAGCTGAATCTGTCCGAAGACGGAGTCCTGGTGGTCGGGCTGGGGGAGCGTAACCTGCTGATCCGTGTCAGGGATATTGATTCCCTGCAACAGATTTATCATACACTCAGTACCCTGCGGGCCTGAGCCTGAGTGGCCGGAGACTTTACGACACTGACTGTAAATAAAAAACGTATGATTTGTTTGGTAGTTGTCGCTCCGGACGGCACAATAGCGATTATTTTGCTCTGTAGTGACAAAGCCGAGCCTGGCACAGTCATGCTTACTCAATGGACTTATGTACTATGAAAATCGCAATTGCCGGTACCGGCTATGTAGGGCTTTCGAATGGTATTCTGCTGGCACAGCATAATGAAGTGGTCGCATTAGATATCGATCAGGCTAAAGTCGATAAACTGAACCAGAAGATCTCCCCGATTGCAGACCAGGAAATCGAACACTACCTGGCGACCCGCGAACTGAACTTTACAGCGACTACCGATAAGCAGCAGGCGTATCAGGGCGCAGATTTTGTGATTGTTGCCACACCGACGGATTATGACCCCGTTACTAACTACTTTAATACCAAAAGTGTCGAATCTGTTATTGCCGACGTGCTGGCGATGAATCCGCAGGCGACCATCGTCATCAAGTCAACCATACCGGTCGGGTTTACCCGCCAGCTGAAAAAGCGTCTGGGGGTAGAGAACATTATCTTCTCTCCGGAGTTTTTACGTGAAGGCCGTGCCCTGTACGATAACCTTTATCCATCCCGTATCGTCGTCGGTAGTCAGTCAGAAAAAGGTAAAGTCTTTGCTGAACTGCTGGTCGCAGGGGCCGAAAAAGAAGATATCCCGGTGCTGTTTACCGATGACACTGAAGCCGAAGCCATCAAGCTGTTCGCCAATACCTATCTGGCATTGCGTATTTCTTATTTCAATGAACTGGACAGTTATGCAGAACACCATGGTCTGAACAGCCGCCAGATTATTGAAGGTATTGGCCTGGATCCGCGCATCGGCAACCACTATAACAACCCGTCCTTTGGCTACGGCGGTTACTGTCTGCCGAAAGATACCAAACAGTTACTGGCAAACTACCAGAACGTGCCGAACAATATTATCAATGCCATTGTCGATGCTAACCGCACCCGCAAAGATTTTATTGCCGAAAGTATTCTGAAACGTAAACCGAAAAAAGTCGGGATCTACCGCCTGGTGATGAAAGCCGGGTCCGATAATTTCCGTGCGTCTGCTGTTCAGGGCATTATGAAACGCCTGAAGTCCAAAGGGGTTGAGGTGATGGTGTATGAACCGGTGCTGAACGAGCCTCTGTTCTTTAATTCCCCGGTGACGCATGATGTCAACGAGCTCAAGCAGCAGTGTGATGTCATTATTGCTAACCGCCTGGTGGACGAGCTGAAAGATGTCAGCGATAAAGTGTACACCCGCGATCTGTTTGGCAGCGACTAACTGTTACTGACACTGGCCCGGCTCTCCGGGCTGGTGTTGTCGCCTTAGCGTATCCCGCTGCCAGCCGTCGGGCTGCCTGTAGTGGACCTTTCTTACCTGAACTCTATCCTTACTGCCAATGAGCTATAGCAGCACTTCATCGCTAAAATAAGGCCTATTCTGATAATCAGTGTTTTCGTTATCACGCTAGACTAAGTATGAATCTTCGGAGCCCGGGCGCTAACGAAAAGTCTTGCTGAGCGGATAAATGCAGGTGATTCCTCAATAGTATGGGAGAATAACTAACGCAGTTTATCCGGTCAGATTACCGTATGCCATGTGGATAAGCAGCGTTCTGGTTCCGGCAACGGTTTTTACGTGTTATACCTCTGTATTAAGTGAATCTATTATTATGAAAATTATTGTTACTGGCGGTGCAGGATTTATCGGCTCGGCAGTCGTTCGCCATATTATTCAGAATACCACCGCCCATGTAACCATTGTTGATAGCCTCACCTATGCAGGCAATATGGACTCACTGGCCCCTGTTTCCGGTAATGATCGTTTCAGCTTTGAACATCTTGATATCTGTGATCGTCCCGGACTGGACAGGTTGCTGACACATTTCCAGCCGGATGCCATTATGCATCTTGCTGCGGAAAGCCACGTTGATCGTTCCATCGACGGTCCGGCTGAATTTATTAATACCAACATTCTGGGCACTTATCATCTGCTGGAAGCGACCCGTCACTACCTGCAACATACCCGAACGCGGGCCGATGAAAAATTTATTTTCCATCATATTTCCACCGATGAGGTCTATGGTGATCTGCAACGTTCCGATGATTTCTTCCGGGAAGATACACCTTATGCCCCCAGCAGTCCCTATTCCGCCTCCAAAGCTGCCAGTGACCATCTGGTCAGGGCCTGGGGTAAAACATACGGCTTACCCGTGATTGTGACAAATTGCTCAAATAACTATGGTCCGTATCATTACCCTGAGAAATTAATACCGCTCACGATTATCAATGCATTAACGGGTAAGCCTATCCCTGTCTATGGTAACGGGCAGCAAATCCGGGACTGGTTATATGTAGAAGACCACGCCAGGGCGCTCTGGGAAGTTATCAATCACGCCAGTGTCGGAGAAACCTATAACATTGGTGGCAGCAATGAGCTGACTAATCTGGACGTTGTCCAGCGTATCTGTGGGTTGCTGGAAGAATTACATCCGGCTAAGCCTGCGGGCCTATCCGGTTATAGTGATCTGATCACATTCGTGGCTGACCGGCCCGGACACGACAAACGTTATGCTATCGATGCTACAAAAATTCTTACCAGCACAGACTGGGTCGCCAGGGAAACGTTTGAAACGGGTTTACGCAAGACAGTGACGTGGTATCTGGAAAATCAACATTGGTGGCAAAGTGTTCAGGTAAAAAATGATGGCTGGCAGCGACAGTGCGTCACCAGATAATGAGGAGTACAGAATGAAAGGAATTGTGCTGGCGGGTGGTACGGGAAGCAGACTCTATCCCATAACCCAGGGGGTATCGAAACAGCTATTACCGGTCTATGACAAGCCCATGATCTATTATCCGATTTCGGTACTTATGCTTGCCGGGATAAGAGATATTCTGGTCATTACAACTCCGGAGGATATTGAATCCTTTCGTCGACTGTTGGGCGATGGTTCCAGCTTCGGCATCCATATTAGCTACAGGATCCAATCCCGTCCCGCGGGTGTGGCAGAAGCATTTCTGATTGGCGAAGATTTTATCGGAAAAGAACGTTGTTCTCTGGTGCTTGGCGATAATATCTTTTTCGGTCAGGGATTTGGCAGTAAATTACTGAATGTCGCAGCCAGAAGCCTTGGGGCGACAGTCTTCGGGTATCAGGTAAAGGATCCTCAGCGATATGGTGTTGTTGAGTTCGATGAGAATACGGTTGCTCTGTCACTGGAAGAAAAACCACAGGTACCCCGTTCAAACTGGGCCGTTACCGGGCTTTATTTCTACGACGCTCAGGTGGTCGATATGGCTAAACAGGTTAAACCATCTGCCCGCGGAGAACTGGAAATTACCACAATTAACCAGATGTATCTGGAAGCAGGGTTACTGAATGTGGAACGTCTGGGAAGAGGTTTTGCCTGGCTGGACACCGGGACGCATGAAAGCCTGCTTGATGCTTCACAGTTCATACACACTATCGAAGAACGTCAGGGGTTTAAAGTTGCCTGCCTGGAGGAGATTGCTTATCGCAATGGCTGGCTTTCAATGCAACAGGTCGCTGAGCAGGCCAGGAGATTAGAGAAAACGGGCTATGGCTATTATCTTTCACAACTATTAGACAGTCATTAAGTGCGTATCAGATGAAAGTACAGGATACTTTAATTGCAGATGTTAAAATTATCCAGCCCGCCGTATTCGACGACGAACGCGGTTTCTTTCTTGAGACATTCCAGAAAAATCGTTATCTGCAGGCCTTAAATATTACTGAAGATTTCGTTCAGGATAACCATTCCCGTTCGGTTAAAGGGGTTCTTCGTGGTTTGCATTTCCAGCGCCACTATCCGCAGGGAAAACTGGTTCGTGTCGTACGCGGGGAAATATATGATGTAGTCGTCGATATTCGTCCCGAATCCCCTACCTATGGCCGCTGGGTCAGTGCCAGTCTTTCCGGAATTAACAAATTTCAGTTATGGGTTCCGCCAGGTCTGGCCCATGGATTTCTGGTATTGTCTGATACGGCCGACGTCGAATACAAATGTACCGCCCCCTATGTTGCCGGTGACGAGGGATGTCTGCTCTGGAATGATCCTGCCGTCGGGATTATCTGGCAAACGGATCAGCCGATACTTTCAGCTAAAGATCAGCAAGGGAAACCTCTGGCAGAGCTGACAGGATGAAAGTACTCATTTGCGGCGCTGACGGACAACTCGGTCGCTGTTTATTACAGCATTATCCCTCGCATTGGCAGGTCACGGCGACTAACCGATCGGTACTGGATATAACGGACCCTTACCGGGTGAAAGCGCTGATAGAGAAGACGCACCCACATTTCATCATTAATGCTGCTGCATATACTGCCGTAGATCTCGCAGAAGACGACCCGGAACATGCCAGAGCAGTAAACACCGATGGGGTGAAAAATCTGGCAATTGCTGCCAAAAACTGTGGTGCGGGCATTCTTCATATCTCCACCGATTATGTTTTCGATGGTGACTCCTCCTCGCCCTATACCGAAGATACCCCGGCTAATCCCCTGAATATTTACGGGAAAACAAAACTTGATGGGGAACTTGCGCTATCCGAAATTCTGCCGGATTCACTCATCATAAGAACCAGTTGGCTCTTCAGTGAATATGGTAATAATTTTATGAAAACCATGTTAGCGCTTTCAGGAAAAAATACGCCACTAAAAATAGTGTCAGACCAGTATGGTTGCCCGACCTATGCGGGAGACCTGGCCACGGCCATCATATATTTACTGGAGAATCACGTTAAACCCGGCCTCTATCACTATTGTGGTAATACACCGGTGAGCTGGTACCAGTTTGCTGAGTTTATTTTTGAACAAAGCTATAAGGCGGGATTATTACATCTGCCTCAGACATTACAGGCTATCACCCGTCATGAGTTTGGCCGCCCGGCGAAGCGTCCCGCCCGTTCGGTTTTATCTAATAAAAAGTTAGCCGATATGATGCACATTCCGGACTGGCATAACGCCGTGATCAAGGTCATACATCAGTTAAAAAGTGAACGTCAGGAATAGCTTTGTACCCTGTTTTTAACAGGGTTCGGGCAGCAAGTTAACAAG
This sequence comes from Tatumella terrea, assembly GCF_039523755.1. Taxonomy (NCBI): domain Bacteria; kingdom Pseudomonadati; phylum Pseudomonadota; class Gammaproteobacteria; order Enterobacterales; family Erwiniaceae; genus Tatumella; species Tatumella terrea. The sequence continues at coordinate 233,309 of NZ_BAAAFX010000013.1, forward strand.
GTCTCGGATGAACCCCGGGCCAGTGACCTTAGCGTATTTCGCTCCCTGCGGTCAGTCTGTCAGCACAGGATTTGACTCTCTTACCTTCAATCATACCCGTTCGTCGTCTGTCCCGGCGCTGCAAAGACAGGATACCCGCGTCCGGAACGGTATTGATCTTCAGGGACACAGGTGATCAAATGCGATTATTACCCGTTATCATCATGCCGGGTCTGTACAATCAGGCCTGACGACTCAATGCTGGTGGGGATGCTCTCCGTTGAATCGTTTATTAACAGCAGAAGAGCGTGATGTGAAGTTACAGACAACCTGCACGATGACGGTTTTCTCCCCCTTCAAAGTACCGACATAAACAGAGCCCTGAGGGTCTGTTCTGCGCCAACACGTTGACTCAAAGTCACATTCGGTCCGTTGGTATCCTATAGATGTCAGATAATTTTCTATTTTACGGGTATCGTTCGTATCGTAAAATTTGACGGCATACACCTGCGTCGCAGGTCCTGTGATGTTTGCAAAATCAAAGGAATAACGGGCAGAAATTCGCGGCATTTTTCTCAATATTTCAGGAGTATAAAAATCATACTCCCGCTTATCCTGCTCAGTATAGTGAGCACTACCCGCGAATTCCATTTTGACCCATGGCCAGGCCTGGGTGAGAGCGACAGCAGTAATGAAAATTGCACTTCCGGATACCTTAAGAGACTTACGCATAGGGCAATACTCCACCTTTAGCTTTGTCTGTATATGAACCCTCAGCACTGGCAATACCCACTATTCCCGAATGGAAGTCACTCCGGAGACTGACGGTTGTCATAAACGGGCATACTTTTAACGACAGAAGCAGCACGCATGGTTTTCTGTACTTCCTGTCCGCTATTTACTCCCGGCGTTTTGAATTCATCGACCAGATTGTGCAGCATTTTCTGTTCGCAGCAGGCTGGTTTACAGGACGTGTGATCTGGTTCATCAGCAACGGGATGATAAAAACAGGTAAGCTTTAAAGGACAGGTAAGCAGTCAAGAACAGGAAAGCAGCAGAGGGCAGGGAACAGAGACCATGTTTCTGGCTGACCGGTTCTGTATAGAAATCTCCGGCGACTCCCCGAAGAGAGCTGCCGGAGGGCGTGGCGATTATTGCTGGTGGCGTTTACGATCCGCCAGTAACTGATCGACAAACTGTGTATCGGCAGGCTGTTCCGCCTCAATTCGGGCGATGGTATCGGCAAACTGCGGCAGGTATTTTTTATGTGCGTACAGTAACTGGTCCAGCACCTGTTTTGCGGTTTCCCCGGCCCGGATCAGCGGGTTAATGGTAAATGCATGCAGGGCAGCCCCGTAGTCACCATTGACCGCCGCCTCAATCACGGTCTGTTCCATCGCCTTCATAATCTGCAACATACCGCGCGCAGCCGGCGGGAATGTGCCCCAGTTCAGTGGCTCGGCACCGTGTGAAGTAATAACCGCGGTCACTTCGGCAATGCTGTCATAAGGTAAATCGGTCAGGGCACCGTTATTACGGGTACTGACCACCATCATTCTGCGGCTGTCATTATGGATAGATTCGATCAGATCGCAGGCGGCATCACTGTAATGGGCCCCTCCGCGCTGAGCGAGTTCTTCAGGTTTTTCCTTCAGGTCAGGATTTTTGTACAGCTCAAACAAGCGGTTTTCTGTCGCTTTTACTACTTCTGCACGGGTAGCATACGCCTCAAAATCGGTGACTGAATGCTCCAGCATCTGCTGTTCCAGATAGTAGTAACGGTGATACCCGCACGGCAGAATGGAAAGATGGCGAACCAGTTCAGGATAGAAGGGGATCTGGTGAATATTCGTCAGCCCTTCATTCTGCATATGCTGGCCATAGATAGCATCAATCAGCGCCCGGGTTTGTTCTTTGCCGTGGCGGTCCCACACGCGGTGCCAGTGGAAATGATTCAGGCCGGCAAATTTAAAAAATAATGACTCTTCGGGCTGATTGAGAATTTTCTTCGCCTGTTCGATATGGCTGAACGGGACATTACACAAACCGATTGTCTTTTCCCAGTGTCCGTAGCGGATGGCGGCTTCAGTGACCATGCCGGCCGGATTGGTGAAGTTCACCAGCCAGGCCTCCGGGCACTGTTCACGCATATCTTTAATAATATCCAGAATCACCGGAATGGTCCGGAAGGCCTTAAGGATCCCGCCGGCACCGTTGGTTTCCTGACCCAGAAAACCGTGTGATAACGGGATACATTCATCTTTCTGACGCGCTTCCAGTAACCCGACCCGGAACTGGGTCGTGACAAAGTCGGCGTCCTTCAGCGCGGCTTTCCTGTCCAGGGTCAGGCGGATTTGCCAGTTCAGACCGGCGGCCTCGACCATACGACGGGCCATATCCCCGACAATCTGTAGCTTTTCTTTACCGTCTTCAATATCAACCAGCCAGATCTCGGTAATGGGTAATTTTTTCTGGCGCAGAATCAAACCTTCAATCAGTTCCGGGGTATAACTGGAACCTCCTCCGATCGTAACAATTTTCATCAGGCATCCTTACTCTGTGAGGTGAGTGTATTAAACTTCCGGTGCAGGCAGATGATCTCCTCAGCCATTTCGCGGCATTGCATGGCGTTCATAATATGGTCCTGGGCATGGACCATGATCAGGCTGACAGGGATTTTTCCGCAGCCTTCATCTTCTCCTATCATTCGGGTCTGAGCGTTATGACATTCGCGGGCGGCATCGTCCGATTGCTTTAATAAGGCCGGGACCTTGTCCCATTGCCCGTGACGAGCGGCACTGATGGCTTCCATCGCACAGGACTTTGCTTCTCCGGCACTGATGATTAAGCTGATGAGCATCTCTTCATCGATTTTCATATCACTCCTCCCCGGCAGTTTCTGCGGCCAGCAGGCTGCGCTCGTACATTTTATAAAACGGGTAATAGATCACCGCGGAGATCACGATCAGCAGGATCACCAGCAATGCGGCGTTGATATTCCAGCCGGCAGCCCAGGCGGCGCCGATCGGCCCGGGGGCGGTCCACGGCACCAGAGAGACAATATGTTCCACCAGGCCATATTTGATGGCGAACCAGGCCAGAATGCCGTTGACCATCGGACTGAGGATAAAGGGGATAAAAAACAGGGTATTCATCACAATCGGCGAGCCGAAAATCACCGGTTCATTAATATTGAAGATGGCCGGGACCAGCGATATTTTCCCGATAGAACGCAGGTGGGCAGATTTACTGCGCAGATACAGCAGGACCAGGCCCATGGTGGCACCGGAGCCGCCGAACAGAATGAAAAAGGCCCAGAACGGCTCAACGAAAATACGCTCCGGTGGCAGGCCATTGGCCATATTCATCTGGTTCAGACCAATATTCGTCAGCCAGAACGCCTGGAATACGCCACCGACGATACTGGCCCCGTGGATCCCGGCAAACCAGAGGACATGACAGATAACCACCGCCAGGATCACCGCCGGTAGAGAGTCTGACGCCGAAAGCAGCGGGCTGAATACCGCCATGATGGCCTGTGGGATAAGCATGCCGCTGAAAGCCTGAACGCCCAGGCTGACGGGAAACAGCACGATCAGCATCAGGGCCATCGGGATCAACTGGTTAAACGATTTACGGATATTATCCGGTACCTGTTCAGGCAAACGGATACCGATATCTTTCAGGTGCAGCAGCCGCGAGATTTCGGTAATGATGATGGCGATGATGATCGCGGTGAAAATGCCGGTTCCGCCGAGAAAACTGCTCGCCATCACCCCGTCAGTCATCGGGCAGCAGAGCAGCATAAACGCCGCCAGAGACAGTAAGGCAATATTCAGCCCTTCCAGTTTATAATGACGGGCCAGGCAATAGGCGACGGCAGGGCAGATATAGACCGAAATAATACCCATCGTCATATTATAGGGCGTCAGTAACTGTTCTTTATATTCGCTGGCAAACCACAGCCAGCCACGGGCAATAAAAAACGTATTACCTTCGGTAAAGGGCGGGTAGGCAAATATCAGAACAAAGGATCCGATAATCATAAATGGCATGACGGTAATAAATCCGTCACGGATAGCCATAATATGGCGCTGAGAGGAGAGTTTTGCCGCAAGAGGCAGCATAAACTTTTCCAGCGACGTGAAAAGCTTGTTGATATCCATATAACCCCCGGGGGTGCGTTACATCGCTAAGGCGGATTCCAGAACTTTATCACCGCGCATCATTCCGTAATCCATGGTGTTAATGACCGCAACCGGGATATTGAGGGGGGCCAGTTTTTCCTGAATATCAGCGAGTTTATATTTTATCTGCGGCCCGAGCAGGCAACAGTCACACTGGTGGATATGGTTTTCCAGCTCGCTGATACTGATGGCATTGATCTCTACTGCCAGGTTGTTTTCGCTGGCATGTTTCTGCATACGAGCGACCAGCATGCTGGTGGACATTCCGGCTGCGCAACACAGTAATATTCTTTTCATGGTGGTTTCCCTGTCGTAGTGAATGTCATCCTGAACGGAATATGAAACCGTTATTTTATACCTCAGGGCAGTGCGGAATAGTGTGCGGGTAATCACACCGAATGAGAATGAGTGCCAAGGAGAAATTAAAACGGCACAGAAATAATTATCCGATTTATATTATTAACGTTACCGGTAAAGCCTTTCGGTTATTTACTGGCGGTTTCAGTTAATTTTAATAATAAATCAATAAAAGGAAAAATTCCGGTGGTTGCATTTCTACCGGTGATAATGTCATCCCGACGAGGCACCCGCGGGTGATAAATGCCGTGGCGGTCCGGTTATTATTGCTGTCAGTACAATAATCCTTTGCAGTTTTCACTCTTTGTCCTTCCCGGCGCCTGTGCTTTACTTAATGAATAAAAATATGATCTATCACCGTTCAGCCACCGGCACTCTGTGCTGTCACGCGCTGAATTCATCACCTGTAACAGGAGTCGTTATGCCCATCGCTTTGCTGGCTCTGGCACTCAGTGCCTTTGCCATTGGTACGACTGAATTTGTCATCATGGGATTACTGCCGGATGTCGCCGGTAACCTGCATGTGTCTATCCCGTCGGCAGGCTGGCTGATTAGCGGATATGCCCTCGGCGTCGCTATCGGCGCCCCGGTCATGGCGGTGCTGACGGCCAGGCTGCCGCGTAAGCGAACCTTGCTGTTACTGATGCTGATTTTTATTCTCGGTAATCTGCTGTGCGCCACCGCGTCGGGCTACGCATTCCTGATGCTGGCCCGGGTGGTGACGGCGCTCTGTCATGGCGCCTTCTTTGGCATCGGTGCCGTGGTGGCTTCGCGGCTGGTGGCGCCGGAGCGGCAGGCATCGGCGGTAGCCCTGATGTTCACCGGCCTGACGCTGGCCAATGTGCTGGGGGTGCCGCTGGGCACCTGGTTTGGTCAGTTATATGGCTGGCGTGCCACCTTCTGGGCGGTCAGTGGCATCGGTCTGCTGGCGTTTATTGCGCTGCTGGTCAGCCTGCCGGTGGATAAAGACGAAAAGCCGGTGTCGCTGATGCGTGAAGTGCGGGCACTGAACAGCGGTAAGCTGTGGCTCTCTCTGCTGACTACGGTCTGGTTTTCTGCGGCGATGTTTGCTCTGTTCAGCTATATCGCACCGATACTGATACAGATCACCGGTATCAGCGCAGACGGTGTCAGCTGGACGCTGTTCCTGATGGGCGCGGGCCTGACGCTCGGTAACACGCTGGGAGGCCGGCTGGCCGATCACAAATTATCGCTGAGTCTGCTGCTGAGTTTTATTTTGCTGACCGTTTTTTCATTACTGTTCCGCTGGAGCAGCGGGGAAATATTACTGGCAGAGGTGACATTGTTCCTCTGGTCGATGGCAGCGTTCTCTCTGGTGCCGGCACTGCAGATAAACGTGGTGCGTTATGGTCATGATGCCCCGCATCTGGTGTCTACCCTGAATATCTCTGCCTTTAACCTCGGCAACGCGCTGGGTGCCTGGCTGGGCGGCGTCGTGATCGGACACAGCGCGGGGCTGCGTGGGGTGCCTGTGGCGGCCGCCCTGCTGGCACTGGCGGGGCTGCTGACCACCCTGATGATCTTCCGTGGCGGTTCGCGTGCGGCGGGTCAGCAGGCCCACCCATAGCCTTTACCCGTCCGTCTGTAACTGTCGCGCTATCTGCCGGACGAATTGTCCGGCCTGTTGCTGCAGGTGATCGATAAATGCCCCGGTCAGCGACGATTCCGGACGATGCAGCGGACGGATCAGACTGACCGTAAAGGGGACGCTGATGCTGAACTTCCTCATCACCACCCCCTGTCCGGCATAATCGAGCGCAGTCAGCGGGTTAATGATCGACACCCCGACCCCCGCCTTCACCATGGCACAGACCGAGGCGGCGCTGTGCGTTTCCATCCGTAACTGCCGGCTGACATTATGTTCCCTGAACAGGGTATCCAGCAGCTGGCGATAGCTGTCATCCCGCGACAGGCTGATAAAGGGTAACCCTGAAAAATCCTGCGGGGTGAGTTGCGGCCGGGCCGCCAGCGGATGATGCGCCGGCAGCACACAGACCTCATCGACCGTCAGCAGGGGCAACAGCCTGGTGCCGGCGGGTTGCTGAGAGGTTTCCGTCAGGCCCAGATCATACCGCTGGGCCGATAACCACTCTTCAAGCAGCGGCGATTCACGCGGGATAATATTCATACTCACCCCGGGATAGCGCTGCAGAAAGGGCTGGCACAGTGAAGGCAGCAGTGACTGACAGAAGGCGGGCAGACAGGCCACCGAAAGTTCGGCCTGATGAAAATCCCGTAATCCTTCCGCCGTCTCTCTGATGCGCTCCAGACCATACCAGCTGCGCTCAACCTCCTCGAACAGGCGCAGAGCCTGTACGGTCGGCTGCAGCCTGCCGCGCACACGGCTGAACAGCGTCACTTCCAGCTGCTGTTCGAAGCGGGCCAGCTCACGGCTGAGGGTCGGCTGTGATGTATGCAGAAACTCTGCCGCCTGAGTCAGATTGCCACGGGTCATAATGGCATGAAATATTTCAACCTGACGCCAGTTAATTTTTTGCATTCCCTGTTTACCTTGTCAGCGCTGCGCCCGCTGTGGCGATCGCGCAGCGCCTCTGTGGCCGCGTTTCTCTGCCGGTATCGCAGGGCAGAGCCGCGGTGATTCAGAACATCGTATTATCATTGGCGGCGGTTGCCGGGACATCCTGAACCGAATCCCAGTGCTCGACTATTTTACCGTCTTTCACACGAAAAATATCGACAATGGCCCGTCCGCGATCGTCCGGATTACGTACCGAATGGACCCGCAGAAATACGCGGTCTCCGTAAGTGCCGTACTGACTGATCACGGAGTGTGCCTGCGGGTTCGCTTTAAAATAGCCGGCAAAGTATTTCACAAAAGGCGCGCGGCCATCGGGAACATGAGGATTATGCTGTTTATAGCCGGCGGAGAGGTCTCTGTGGGCGGCGCTGAGATTATGGTCATTAAAGAACTGATCATAAAAGTGATAGACCAGTTGCAGGTTGCGGTTTTCCTGTGCCAGGTTTCTGACCGGCTGAGTGTCAGAGGGCGGCGGAAAAGGCTGACTGGCGGCGGCCAGTGTGCTGGCTGAACAGAACAAACCTGCGGCCAGAAGCAGTGCTTTCTTCATACATTTCTCTCCGATCCGGGGGGGGGGGGGCGGTAACCGCGAAAAATGGCGGTCCTTAGACTTACAGCGTAATCGATAACCGCCAAATGTGTGAGCATGGCGGAGGGTTCCGTCTGCCGCTCTCTCCGCCATCGCTGTTCATCACTATTAAGTGGCAACCTGGTCCGACTGGCGTGACGATGGCCGTTATCTCAGTAAAAGCATATCAGTAATGAATAGATTAACGATAAATTGATATTTTTCAATATGGCTGGTCTGTGGCTTACTGGAGGCTACCGAACAGGAGAGATGAAATTATGCCGCGCCCGTTAGCCACCACCGAAACCGCCCTAAATCAAAACAATCTGCTGCCGCTGGCACAGCAATACCCGGGGCCTTTCTGGGCTTATGATGCCGGTGTCATCCTGCAGCAGATCGAGAAACTGCGCGATTTCGATATTATCCGCTTTGCCCAGAAAGCCTGTTCTAATATTCATATTCTGCGGCTGATGCGTTCGGCGGGTGTGAAAGTGGATTCGGTATCGCTGGGCGAAATCGAAAGGGCACTGGTGGCAGGCTATCAGCCGGAAGGCGACGATATTGTATTCACCGCCGATCTGCTGGATAACAGCGTACTGCAGCGGGTGGCAGAACTGAAGATCGCGGTCAATGCCGGGTCGGTTGATATGCTGCATCAGCTGGCGGCGGTATCGCCCGGGCACCGTGTCTGGCTGCGTATCAATCCGGGCTTTGGCCACGGGCACAGCCAGAAGACCAATACCGGCGGGGAAAACAGTAAACATGGCATCTGGTATCAGCAACTGGGTGAAGCGTTGCAGGTGATCCGTGACCACGGATTAACCCTCGCCGGACTGCATATGCACATCGGTTCCGGAGTGGATTACCAGCATCTGCAGCAGGTCTGTGATGCGATGGTCGGCCAGGTCATCGAAAGCGGGGCGGATATCCCGGCGATTTCTGCCGGCGGCGGGCTCTCGGTCCCTTACCGTTACGGTGAAGACGAAATCGATACCCGCCACTATTTCAGTCTGTGGAATGCCGCGCGTCAGCGTATTGCCAGCCATCTCGGTCACCCGGTCAAACTGGAAATTGAGCCGGGCCGCTTCCTGGTGGCGCAATCCGGGGTACTGGTCAGCCAGGTGCGGGCGGTAAAACCGATGGGCAGCCGGCATTTTGTACTGGTCGATGCCGGATTCAGTGATCTGATGCGGCCAGCCATGTACGGCAGTTACCATGAAATCTCGGTGATGCCGGCAGATAACTCTGCTGCGGACACGGGGACGTTGCAGGATACCGTGGTCGCCGGTCCGCTGTGCGAGTCCGGGGATGTGTTTACCCAGCTTGAGGGCGGGACCATCGCCCCCCGGGCACTGCCCGCCGCGCGGGTCGGGGATTATCTGGTGTTTCATGACACCGGTGCCTACGGGGCGTCGATGTCTTCCGGTTATAACAGCCGACCGCTGATCCCTGAAGTGATGTTTGAAGACGGGCAGGTGCGTGAAATTCGTCGCGCCCAGACCATCGGGGAATTGCTGGCGTTAGAACTGGACACCGGCGAATAACTCACCGTTGCCGGGCGCCTCAGCCCGGCTCGTTGTACTGCGCGACGGAGTGACGGATCACCAGTGTCGGATGGAACAGGTGTGTCACCGTCGGCAGAGGCTGATTTTTGGACAGCGCCAGCGCCAGCCGGGCAGCCTGTTGCGCCATCGTCACGACGGGGTAGCGGATAGTGGTCAGCCGTGGCCGCACATACCGGCTGACCAGCACATCATCAAAGCCAATCAGCGACATCTGTTGCGGCACCGGAATACTGTTATCGTTCAGCGCCGCCAGCGCGCCGGCGGCCATTGAGTCGTTATAACAGGCGACGGCACTGAAGGTTTTTCCCTGTGCCAGCAGGCTAATCATGGCTTTTTCACCTCCGGTTTCATCCGGCTCACCAAAGGCGACCAGTTGCGGATTCTGCGGGATCCGGTGGTCATTCAGTGCCCGGTAATACCCTGCCAGCCGGTCACCGGCATCCGAAATCGCATGATCAGAGCAGATAAACGCAATATTTTCGTGGCCCTGCTGGATCAGATGGCGGGTCGCCAGCCAGCTGCCGTAGTTATCATCCAGGGCTATGCAACGTGACTCAAACCCCGGCAAGGTACGGTTGATCAGTACAATGCCCGGGATCTGGCGCATTAATCCGGCCAGTTCATCGTCCGGTATCTTCTTCACATGCAGTACCAGCGCTTCACACTGGTGGCGGATCAGTTGCTGTATCGCCAGCCGCTCCTGTTGCTCATTATGATAACCGTTACCGATCAGCAAAAAGTTACTGGTCTGGCTGGCGACTTCATCGACGGCTTTCACCATGGCCCCGAAAAACGGGTCAGCCACGTCGGCGACGATAAGCCCGATGGTTGCGGTAGTCTGCTGAGCCAGCGCGCGGGCATTGGCATTCGGCTGATAGTGCAGTTGCTGCATCGCCGCACGGACGGCCTGACGTGAGGCATCACTGGCTTTCGGAGAATGGTTTAAAACCCGGGAGACAGTCGCGACTGAAACACCGGCAAGTCTGGCAACATCCTTTATGGTAGCCATTAAGTTGAGTCCGGGGGGAGAGTGGCATATCGGGGAAGTGTTACGGAAAACGCCGCGGACTGCAAGCCGCAGAGCTGTCCACGGTCCGATATCGGCAAAATTACACCCGCTGACGGTTTTTTTGGCGGTCGGGTGGTGGAAAACGTTGACAGCCGTGTTATTTCGGCGGGTTTACTTTTAAATAGCTGCTTACATTTTGCGGAGAATAGTTGCGTTTATCTGGTGGTGGCTGAGGATACTTACCTGGTAAATTAATTGTCCCAGAGGTATTGATGGGTGAACATCAAAGTTTTTGATTACACCAGCCTGCGCTGAAGCGCAGGTTTTTTTTTACCAGGAATATCCCCTTTTTTTTACCGCTGATTCCCATTTTTCCCGGCCGCCTGATATGCTATCACTGTTCTGTGATAACGGACTATTACCAACTGATACACACTTTAGCTGTGATCCTGCGGGTAAATTCATTATAAAACAGCGTCAGATTGACTTATTTTATTAATTCAGCGGATTGTTATGCCCCGGATAAAAAAGATGCTGGGTAAAGACCAGATCAACAAAAACTTTAACCCTTTCCGATTTCGCCTGGTGTGCCTCGGTGTCGTGAGTTGTCTGGCTTTTCTGCTGTTGCGGGTCGGGGATTTACAACTGCTTGACCATCCTATGCTGGAGCGCGAAGCGGACCAGCGTTCACTGCGTACCGTGATCCTGCCGACCAACCGCGGCACCCTGCTGGATCGCAACGGCGATACCCTGGCCCTGAGCGTTCCGTCCCGTGACATTATTGCCGATCCGCTGAAAGTGCTCGAAGCCAATCCTGATTTCTATGGGGCCAAATGGAACTATCTGGCCTCTGCGCTGAGTATGCGCCCGGAGGAACTGGCGGCCGAAATTACCGCAAACCCGAAAAAACGCTTCCTTTATCTGGGGCGTAAAGTTGAGCTGGGTATCGCCAAAGATATTTCTCAGCTGCACCTGACGGGGATCTCCTCTGTCTATGATGACAGCCGTTTCTACCCGATGGGCGATGCCGCGGCACCCCTGATTGGGATTGTCGGGACAGATAACAGCGGTCTTAACGGCATTGAGAAAAGTTTCGATAAGATCCTGCAAGGCGAACCGGGTAAAGAGAAATACCGCCAGGATCGTCACGGTAATATCATTTCGATGATCAGTTACCAGCCGCCGTCTCAGCCACCGAACGTGCAGCTGAGTATCGATAAATTTATCCAGTACACCATGTACAGCAAGCTGCGGGACGGGGTCTTGTTGAATAAAGCCGACTCCGGCGCCGCCGTCATGGTCAGAGTCGATACCGGCGAAGTACTGGGAATGGCCTCTTATCCGTCCTATAACCCGAATAACTACGACGGGGCCACCCCGGTACAGATGCGTAACGTGGCGATTAACGACAGCTTCGAACCTGGCTCTACCGTTAAACCGCTGGTGGTAATGGAAGGGTTACAGCGTCATCTGGTCCGTCCGGACTCGGTGATCGATACCACCCCGTATGTGGTTAACGGACACCTGATCCGCGATGTCGGCCACTGGCCCCGTCTGACCATGACCGGGATCCTGCAGAAATCGAGTGATATCGGGGTTTCACACATTGCCCTGGCGATGCCGGCTGACGTGTTGGTAAATACTTACCGCTCCTTCGGTCTGGGGCGGCCAACCGACCTGGGGCTGACCGGCGAAAGTACCGGGTATTTTCCGCTGCATCGTCAGCGCTGGGCGGATATCGAACGTGCTACCTTTTCCTTCGGTTATGGCCTGCGTGTGACACCGCTGCAGATGGCGCGTGAATATGCGACCCTCGGCTCGTTTGGCATCTATCGTCCGCTGTCTATCACCAAAGTGACGCCCCCGGTAGAAGGTAACCGGGTCGCCGATGAGGATGTGGTTCGCAGTGTCGTCCATATGATGGAAAGTGACGCCCTGCCCGGCGGTTCCGGTGTCCGGGCCGCGGTTCCCGGCTACCGGCTGGCGATTAAGACCGGTACGGCAGAAAAAATGGGGTCTAACGGTAAATATGACGGCGGGTATATTAACTATACCGCCGGCGTCGCACCTGCCAGCCATCCGGTGGTGGCACTGGTGATCATGATCAACCACCCGACAGCAGGGGCTCACTTCGGGGGATCGGTGGCCTCACCGATTTTCGGGAATATCATCGGCCCGGTGCTTAAATATCTGAATGTTGCGCCGGATGCGTTGTACAGCACCAACACGCCTGAAACGACCCCCTGAATTTGCACTCACCTCCTCTGTACCGCCCGCGGTGCAGGGGGACGGCTGCCCAACACACTGAAAATTCATCCCGTTTTTATCGCCGCCATCCCCGGCCGTCTTGCGGCTGTCGACACTTTTTAACGAAAACCTTACGCTTTGACGGTGGAAATATGTCGCCACTGTTGTCAATAATAGAGCAAGTTATATAAATTCCGCTGCACAAAGATACGACTATCTGCTGTGCCCGATTTCTCTGATAACCACAGAATCTGATGACAAATAACACTGAAAAAACCGTTCGATATCACTGGCTGAGATGGCTTCTGGCCGGCGTTTTCTGTTTGATTATTGCCGGGGTTATCTGGCGGGTCTGGTTTTCCGGTCACGGCGCTGGCGGCGGTATGCCAGGTCCGGGCGGTCATCGCATGGGAATGCAGGCCGGTAGCGGCGGCACGCTGGTGCATGCCGGTAGCGCAACGCAGGCGAACGTCCCTGTTTATCTAAGTTCTCCCGGGACGGTGGTGCCTAATGCCAGCGTGACCGTCACCAGTCGTGTCGACGGGCAGCTGGATAAAGTGTATTTCACCGAAGGTCAGAAAGTCACCGCAGGGCAGTTGCTGGCACAGATCGATGACCGGACGTATCAGGCCACACTGCAGCAGTATGAAGGGGCGCTTGCTCAGAACAAAGCCCTGCTGACCAGCGCCAGGCTGACACTCGCCCGTTACCGTAAGCTTTATGCGGAGGACTCGCTGTCACGTCAGGATCTGGAGAGCCAGATGGCGACGGTAGGGCAGTACAGCGGCGCGGTTCAGGAAGATCAGGCCCAGATTAACAGTGCAAAAATCAATATCGGTTACTCGCGCATCACCGCGCCGGTGAGCGGTCGTGTCGGCCTGCGTCTGGTCGACCCGGGGAATATGGTGACCGCCTCCAGCACCTCACTGGTCACGATAACGCAGATGCAGCCTGCCGCCGTGACCTTCAGCGTACCGCAGAGTAATATCCCGCAACTGGTTAAAACGCTGCATCACGGCGAGGCATTGCCTGCCACGGCGTTTGATCAGAACGACAGCACCGCGCTCGCTCAGGGGACCGTGCGGTTTATGAGCAATGAAATTGATACCAGTACCGGCAGCGTGGAACTGAAAGCGATGTTCCCGAATACCGATGAGGCGTTGTTTGCTAACCAGTTTGTTAATCTGCGTCTGCAGACCGAAGTACTGAACAATGCCACGGTGATCCCGGCACAGGCCTTACAGCTCAGCAGTGATGGCAGCTTTGTGTTTGTGATCAATGCCGACGATACGGTGACCCGCCGCAGCGTAACCACCGGTCCGGCCTATGGCAGTGATCAGCAGGTGATCCTCAGCGGCGTTAAACCGGGTGACAGGCTGGTCACGGAAGGGATCGACAGACTGACCACCGGCGCGAAAGTATCGGTCGTGGATAGCAGTGAAACCCGGGCGGCAGCCGGGACTGTTTCAGACAAAGAGCGTTCACAGGCGAAGAATTAATGAATCCCTCCCGGCTATTTATCCAACGACCGGTCGCAACCCTGTTACTGATGATCGGCCTGCTGCTCTCCGGTATTTTTGCTTACCGCTTTTTGTCCGTGTCTGCGTTGCCACAGGTCGATTATCCGACCATCCAGGTCACCACGCTCTATCCGGGGGCAAGCCCGGAGGTAATATCCACCTCGGTCACCGCCCCGCTGGAACGTGATCTGGGCGAGATGAGCGGCCTCAGCCAGATGACCTCTGAAAGCTCCGGCGGCTCTTCGGTGATCACTCTGCGTTTCGGGCTGGATACCGCTCTGGATGTGGCCGAGCAGGAAGTGCAGGCCGCGATCAACACCGCAGACAGCCTGTTACCCAGTGGGTTGCCGAATCCGCCGACCTACAAAAAGGTGAACCCGGCCGATACGGCGGTGATCACACTGTCGGCAACCTCCGACACCCTGCCACTGACCCGCGTGCAGGATCTGATTAACACCCGTGTCGCCCTGAAACTGTCGCAGATCAGTGGTGTGGGGCTGGTCACGCTGGCAGGCGGAAATCAGCCGGCCATCCGCATCCAGCTTAATCCGCAGGCCCTGGCCGCCCATAACCTGACCTTTTCTGATGTGGATACGTTGATCACCAACAGCAACGTCAATGGCTCGAAAGGGGGCTTTGACGGCCAGTTTCACTCGGTGACCATCGATGCCAATGATCAGCTGAAAACGCCACAGGAGTACGGCAATCTGATCCTCACCTGGCAGAACGGTGCGGCACTGCGCCTGAAAGATATCGCCACCATCACGCAGGGTGCCGAAAACCGCTTCCAGTCAGCCTGGGCCAACCGCCAGCCGGCGATTATCGTCAGTGTTCAGCGTCAGCCCGGTGCGAACGTTATCCAGGTGGTCGACAGTATTAAAGCGCAGCTCCCGGCGCTGCAGGCAGCCCTGCCGGACGGTGTGAAACTGAACGTGATTTCCGACCGTACCCAGACCATCCGGGCCTCGATCAGCGATGTTCAGTTTGAGCTGATGCTGTCGATAGCGCTGGTGGTGATGGTCACGTTCCTGTTCCTGCGCAATCTGTCCGCGACCCTGATCCCGAGTGTGGCGGTACCGCTGTCACTGGTCGGCACCTTCGGCGTCATGTATCTGCTGGACTTTAGCCTCAACAATCTGTCTCTGATGGCGCTGACCATTGCCACCGGCTTTGTGATCGATGATGCCATCGTCATGGTCGAGAATATCTCCAGGCGTCTGGAGGAGGGGGAGTCGCCACTGGAGGCGGCCCTGAAAGGCGCGCAGCAGATAGGTTTTACCCTGATCTCGCTGACCTTCTCGCTGATTGCGGTGCTGATCCCGCTGCTGTTTATGGGCGATGTAGTCGGACGCCTGTTCCGGGAGTTCGCCATTACGCTGGCGGTTTCTATTCTGGTATCGCTGGTGGTCTCCCTGACCCTGACCCCGATGTTATGTGCGTACTTACTTCGCCATGTCCCCGAAGAAAAACAATCCCGTTTTTCCCGCAAGGTGGGGGCAGGGTTTGACCGTATCATCCGTGGTTATGACCGGTTACTGAATGTGGTGCTCAACCACCAGAAAATTACCCTGTGGGTGGCGGTTGCGACCTTTGCACTGACGGCCCTGCTGTATGTGATGGTGCCGAAAGGGTTCTTCCCGCCGCAGGATACCGGACTGATTGAAGGTACCACTATTGCCTCGCAGGATGTCTCCTTTCAGGAAATGGCGCAGCGCCAGCAGGCCCTGGCGGCGATTGTGCTGAAAAACCCGTCCGTGGCATCGCTGAGTTCCACGATAGGTATCGACGGCACCAATACCAGCCTGAACAGCGGTCGTCTGCAAATTAACCTGAAGCCTTTCTCAGAGCGCAGCGACAGTGGCGATGAGATTGTGAAACAACTGCAGCAGGCGGCGCGTCAGGTGCCGGGTATCAGCCTCTATATGCAACAGGCGCAGGATCTGACCGTCAATGACCAGGTGACCCCCAGTCAGTACCAGTTTACGCTGGCCTCTCTGGACAGCGAACCGCTGGTGAAGTGGACGCCGCAACTGATTGCCGCGATGGCGAAACGTCCGGAATTTAACAGTGTGGTCAGCAACCTGCAGGATCAGGGACGTATTGCGTACGTTGATCTGGACCGTGATAAAGCCTCACGGCTGGGGATCACTGCCGCGGATGTGGATACGGCATTGTACAGCGCCTTCGGTCAGCGTCTGGTCTCGACCATTTTCACCCAGGCGAATCAGTACCGGGTGGTGCTGGAAGTCGCGCCTGATTATCAGTTAAGTCCGCAATCGCTGAATGATATCTATCTGAAATCTTCGGTGACCAGCACCAGCGACTCCGCCAGCACCACGTCTGCCGGCAGCAGTTCAGACACCACTACGGACAGCAGCACCGATACCACGACCCGTAGCGGGATGGTGAAGCTGACATCGATTGCGACGATCCATCAGCGGCTCGGGTCACTGATGAATATGCGTCTTAACCAGTACCCGGCGGTCATGGTCTCGTTTAACCTCAACCAGGGATACTCGATAGAGCAGGGACAGCAGGCGATCGGGGATATTATTCAGCAGTTAAACCTGCCGTCCTCCATCACGCTGCAGTATCAGGGCGAGGCGTCGGCGTTTAAGAGCGCCACGGCCAATACCCTGTGGCTGATCCTGGCGGCCCTGCTGACCATGTATCTGGTGCTCGGCATTCTCTATGAGAGCTTTATCCACCCGGTCACCATCCTCTCGACCCTGCCGTCGGCCGCGATAGGTGCATTACTGGCGTTACTGCTGACCGGCACGGAGTTCAGTCTGATCGCCCTTATCGGGGTGATATTGCTGATCGGTATCGTGAAGAAGAACGCCATCATGATGATCGACTTTGCGCTGGAAGCCGAAAATAAACAGCATCTGTCACCGCGCGAGGCGATTCACCAGGCCTGTCTGTTGCGTTTCCGCCCGATCCTGATGACCACCATGGCCGCATTACTGGGGGCATTACCGCTGATGCTGGCCTCGGGCTCCGGGTCTGAACTGCGTGAACCGATGGGGCTGGTGATCGTCGGGGGTCTGATCGTCAGTCAGGTGCTGACATTGTTCTCCACCCCGGTGATTTATCTCTGGTTCGACGGCATATCACAGCGCGGAAAACGTTTTATTCAGCGTCGCCGTGATGCCGCACGGAGGGAGTCATGAGTATCACCCGGCTATTTATCTTCCGGCCGGTCGCCACCGTTTTGCTGACTCTGGCAATGCTATTGCTGGGGACGCTGGGCTACCGGCTGTTGCCGGTGGCCCCGTTACCTCAGGTCGATTTCCCGACCATTATGGTCAGCGCCAGCCTGCCTGGTGCCAGCCCTGAAACGATGGCGGCTACGGTCGCCACCCCGCTGGAGCGTGCGCTGGGCGAAATTGCCGGCGTCACCCAGATGACGTCCAGCAGTTCTCAGGGCTCCACCACCGTTATTCTGCAGTTTTCTCTGGACCGGAATATCAACGGCGCCGCGCGGGATGTGCAGGCGGCAATTAACGCCGCCCGCAGCTTACTGCCGGGCAGTATGCCTTCGATGCCGACCTACCGGAAAGCCAACCCGTCCGATGCGCCGATAGTGATGATGGCGCTGACCTCCTCGACGCGACCGCCCGGCGAGTTATATGACCTCGCCGAGAGTAAGATAGAACAGGTGGTCTCGCAGGTGCAGGGAGTCGGTGAAGTCTCCCTGATGGGCAGTGCGTTACCGGCGGTGCGTATCGATTTGCAGCCGGAAAAACTGACGCAATACGGGATCCCGCTGGATACCGTCAGAACCGCGGTGGCCAACAGCACCACCAATCTGCCGAAAGGCATACTGGAAGGGAAGAACTTCTCCTGGTCTATCGACAGTAACGGTCAGCTGGAAAGTGCCGACCGCTATCGCAACCTGATCATTCTGTACCGGAATGGCAAAGCCGTGCGCTTACACGATGTCGCCACCGTCTACGACGGCGTGCAGGATAAGTACAGTGCCGGCTTTCTGAACGGTAAACCGGCGGTGATGATTGGCGTCACCCGGCAGGCCGGTGCCAACATGCTGAAGACGATCGATGCCATAAAGGCACAGCTACCGGCCATGCGGGCGACCCTGCCGGCAGACACCAGTCTGCAGCTGGTGGTTGACCGTGCGCCGCTGGTCCGTGCCTCACTGTATGACACCGAAGAAACCCTGCTGACGGCCGTATTGCTGGTGATTGCGGTGGTGTTTGTGTTCCTGCGTAACTGGCGGGCGGTGGTGATCCCGGCACTGGCATTACCGGTCTCGCTGATCGGAACCTGTATAGTCATGTATCTGCTGGGCTACAGCCTGGATAACCTTTCCCTGATGGCGCTGATCATCGCCACCGGGTTTGTGGTGGATGATGCGATAGTGGTGCTGGAAAACATCATGCGCCATATCGAATCCGGACTGGGGCCGGTGCGGGCCGCGGTGCGCGGGGCACAGGAAGTCAGCTTTACCGTGTTATCGATGACCATCTCGCTGATTGCGGTCTTTATCCCCATCCTGCTGATGGGCAGCATTGTGGGCCGCCTGTTCCGCGAATTCGCAGTGACCCTCAGTATCTCGCTGGTCATTTCGATGTTTGTGTCGCTCAGTCTGACGCCGATGTTATGTGCCCGTTTGCTGAAGCGTCAGCCGCCGGAGACACAGCAACCGCATCCGGTGTTCCGCTGGATTGAAAAGCAGCTTAACCGGCTGTCTGCCGCCTACGGTCGCGGGCTGGCCTGGGTGATGGCACACCAGAAACTGACCATGTTCAGTCTGCTGCTGACCGTGTTACTGAATCTGTTTCTTTATTCGGTGGTTCAGAAAGGCTTCTTCCCGAACCAGGATACCGGGTTACTGATGGGAA
The DNA here is from genome assembly GCF_039523755.1 of Tatumella terrea. NCBI lineage: Bacteria > Pseudomonadati > Pseudomonadota > Gammaproteobacteria > Enterobacterales > Erwiniaceae > Tatumella > Tatumella terrea. The sequence goes on from NZ_BAAAFX010000013.1 coordinate 252,166, forward strand.
TGGCGCGGGCCGACCAGAATATCTCCTTCCAGGCGATGAAACCGAAAGTGGCCGAATTTACGCAAATTATCCGCTCTGACCCGGCGGTGGAAAGTGTGATGTCCTCCATGGGTAGCGGGATGTTCGGGTCGCGTAACACGGCGAATTTCTTTGTCCGGCTGAAGGACTTCGACAAACGGAAAGGTAATGCTACCGAAATTGCCAACCGGCTGAGTATGAAAGCCAGCCACGTGGCCGGAGCACAGCTATTCCTGATGGCGGCTCAGGACTTACATATTGGCGGACGCAGCGCGAATGCGACCTATCAGTACAGTCTGCAGGCCGATGATCTGGACCTGCTGCGCACCTGGACACCGAAAGTGGCGGCCGCATTGCGGGCTATCCCGCAGTTAACCGATGTGGATTCAGACTCCCAGACCGGGGGGCAGGAAGTGATGATCGATATCGACCGGGATCGGGCCAGCCGCTTAGGGGTGAATGTGGAGATGCTGGATACCCTGCTGAATAATGCCTTTGCCCAGCGCCAGATAGCCACCATTTACAAGACGCTGAACCAGTATCATGTCGTGATGATGCTACAAAGTGACCAGACCCGTGACCCGTCGGAACTGGAGAAGCTGTTCGTGATTAACGATAGCGGCGACCGGATCCCGCTGTCGGCCTTTGCCAGTTTCCGTGGCGGCAATGCGCCGCTGTCGGTCAACCACCAGGGGCAGTCGGCGACCAGTACGCTGGCCTTTAACCTGGCGGACGGGGCATCGCTGGAAGAAGCCCAGGCCGCCATTCATCAGGCGATGGCAAAAATTGGTCTGCCGGATACGATTCAGGCCGGTTTCCAGGGGACCGCCGCGGCATTTACACAGCTGACGGCGACCATGCCGTGGCTGATTGCCGCAGCGCTGGCCACCGTCTATATCGTGCTTGGCATGCTCTATGAGAGCTATATTCATCCGCTGACTATCCTTTCGACACTGCCGTCTGCCGGGGTGGGGGCCTTGCTGCTGCTGATCCTCACCAATACCCAGCTGACGGTGATTTCACTGATCGGTATTGTGCTGCTGATCGGTATCGTCAAGAAGAACGCCATAATGATGATCGACTTCGCGCTGGATGCGGAACGTAAACAGGGGCTTACCCCGCAGGAGGCCATCACGCAGGCCTGCGTGAAACGCTTCCGTCCTATTATGATGACCACGCTGGCGGCGTTCTTCGGCGCACTTCCTCTGGCGCTGGGCAGCGGCGGGGACGCCGATCTGCGCAGTCCGCTGGGCATGGCGATTGCCGGCGGTCTGGCGCTTAGCCAGTTGCTGACCCTTTTTACCACCCCGGTGGTCTATCTGTGGCTGGACCGGCTGAGCCGCGCCACAAAACGACAATGGCACCGCCTGCGGGCCTCAGGATCCTGATTGATGAAAACAGTAAAAAAGCTTACCCCGATCTGCCTGGTATTGCTGCTCAGTGGCTGTATGGTCGGCCCGGATTACCATCGTCCGTCGGCAGATGTGCCGATACAGTTTAAAGAAGCGAAAGGCTGGCAACAGGCCACCCCGCTGGATGCGGAACCGAAAGGGGAGTGGTGGCGGATCTTTAACGACCCGGAACTGAACCAGCTGATGCCTCAGGTGGCGATTTCCAACCAGAATATTGCTATGTATGCCGCACAGTACCGTGAGGCCCGTGCGCTGGCTGCGCAATCCAAAGCCGCGCTGTTCCCGTCGCTGAGTGCTACCGGCAGCTCGACCCGGGCAGCCAGCCACTCCAATGGCAGTTCTCCGGTGCAGAGTATTGCTGACAGCCACTCCGCCCAACTGACCGCTAGCTGGGAAGTGGATCTCTGGGGCAGTCTGCGTCGTCAGCGGGAAGAAGATCGCGCCAGTGCTTCGGCGAGTGCGGCCGAGCTTGCCAATGCCACCCTGAGTGCGCAGTCTGAACTGGCGCAGGACTACTTCCAGCTGCGGATTATGGATGAGCGGATCGCCCTCTATCAGCAGAGTATTACTGCTTATGAAGGCTATCTGCGGGTAATCAATAATAAATACCTGGCCGGTAATGAAGATCGCGGGACGCTGGCGCAGGCACAGATGCAGCTGGCCAGTACCCGGTCAACGGCGCTGGACTATCAGTGGCAGCGCGCGCAACTGGAACACGCCATTGCTCTGCTGATCGGCCAGACACCGTCACAGTTCTCGCTGCCGGCGGCACCGCTGACCGCGACCTTACCGGCCATCCCGGTCAGTCTGCCGGGCAGCCTGTTACAGCGCCGTCCGGATATCGCCTATGCCGAGCGTAATGTGGCTGCGGCCAACGCGGCGGTCGGGGTGGCGATTGCCGGATACTATCCGGACCTGACCTTGTCGGCCAGCGGCGGCTTTACGTCCAGTATATTGCACAATCTGTTTTCGTTGCCTGAGCGTGTCTGGTCGCTGGGACCGGAGCTGAGCGGGACGGTTCTGGACTTCGGTGCCACCTCCGCGAAGGTGGAACAGGCCCGCGCCTCCTATGACGCCAGTGTGGCGACTTATCGCCAGACGGTGCTGACGGCGATGCAGGGTGTGGAAGATAATCTGGTCGAACTGAATACCCTGAACGACGAAATCTCGGCCCAGAAAGCCGCCAGTGATGCCGCGGCTGAATCTGCCCGTGTCACCCGCAATCAGTATGATGCCGGGATGATTGACTACCTTGATGTGGCGACCACCGAAAACAGCCGTCTCAGCGCCCGACAGAGCCTGCTGGCACTGCAGAGTACCCAATGGGTGACCAGTGTGGCTCTGGTGGCGGCCCTGGGCGGGGGCTGGAGCACCTCTGACCTGCCGGATGCGCCCGCCGGCAATCCCCGCTAGTTTCCCCATCCTCACTCTTCATTTTTACTCCGGAACCGGTCAGAAAGACGACAGACCGGTGACCGGAGTAAAAAAATAGCGACATTTCGTGCTGATTAATTGTGTCCTGCGACACAAACGTGTTTAATCCGGGGACGACTGTTTGAATATTAAGGAGAGTGGATGTTTAGTCTGTTACGTGGACTCTGCCGTCTGTTCTGGCGGGTGCGGGTGCACGGCGATTTGTCACCCTTTCAGCATGACAAATTACTGATTACTCCTAACCATACCTCTTTTCTTGATGGTGTCTTACTGAGCCTGTTCTTACCGGGAAAACCGGTGTTTGCGGTCTGGTCCGGGCTGTCTGACCGTTGGTACATGAAAGTCGTCCGTTCACTGGTTGAGGTGGTCCCGCTGGACCCGTTAAAAGCGGTCTCCGTTAAACAGCTTATTCGTCTGATTAATCAGGGACGACCGGTGGTGATTTTCCCGGAAGGGCGGATCAGTATCACCGGTTCACTGATGAAAGTTTACAGCGGAGCCGGCTTTCTGGCGGCCAGAACCGGAGCGACCGTGGTGCCGGTACGCATCGAGGGGGCAGAATACAGCTGGTTTGCGCGCCAGAGCGGAGAGATCCCGCGTCGCCCCTTCCCGCAGATTAGCCTGCATATCCTGCCTGCCACCCGCATACCGATGCCGGCGGCATCTACCGGACGCCAGCGCCGGGCACAGGCCGGTGAACATCTGCATCATATTATGATGGAAGCCCGGATGGCGGCCCGCCCCAGAGAAACCTTATTTGAAGCCTTCCTGAGTGCGGCAAAACGCTATGGCGCGGGACGGACCTGTATCTCGGATGTCTTATCCCCGGCCGACAGTTACCGGAAACTGCTGAAAAAGATGCTGGGTGTGGCCCGGTTACTCGACAAGTATTGCCCGCCCGCACAGACACCCGGCCTGTTACTGCCCAATACGTCCATCACCCCGGCGGTGATTTTCGGGGCGATTTTACGCGGCCGCGTCCCGGCAATGCTGAATTACTCTGCCGGAGTGCGCGGATTGCAGGTGGCGGTGAATGCAGCCCAAATCACCACTATCTTTACCTCCCGGCAGTTCCTCGATAAGGGCAAACTCTGGCACCTGACCGAAGGACTGCAAGGGGTGAACTGGATCTATCTGGAAGATCTGAAAGGGTCACTGACTGTCCGCGATAAGCTGTGGATCCTCCGTCATCTGCTGCAACCGGAGCGGGCCCAGGCCCCGCAGTCCCCGGAGGATGCCGCGGTGATCCTCTTTACGTCCGGCTCGGAAGGTGACCCGAAAGGGGTGGTGCACAGCCACAAGAGCCTGCTGGCTAATGTCGAACAGATCCGCACCGTGGCAGATTTCAGACCGGGGGATCGCTTTATGTCTTCCCTGCCGTTATTTCATGCCTTTGGTCTGACGGTCGGTCTGCTGACCCCCCTGTTTACCGGCGCAGAGGCGCTACTTTACCCCAGCCCTCTGCATTACCGCATTATTCCCGAACTGGTTTATGACCGGAACTGTAACGTGCTGTTCGGTACCCCGGCTTTCCTGGCACAGTATGCCCGTTTTGCCGATCCTTATGATTTTGCGCGCATCCGTTATGTGGTTGCCGGTGCTGACCGTCTGCCGGCATCGACCCGTGATCTCTACCTGGAAAAGTTTGGTTTACGCATTCTGGAAGGCTACGGCGCGACAGAATGCGCCCCGGTATTGTCGATCAATGTGCCGATGGCGGCCCGTTTTAATACCGTCGGTCGCATCCTTCCGGCGATGGACTTCCGGCTGATCGCGGTTCCCGGCATCGACGACGGCGGGCGACTGCAGGTGCGGGGCCCGAACCTGATGAAAGGCTATCTGCGGGCGACGGCCCCCGGGGTGATTGAGCCACCGTCCGCGGATAACGGTGAAGGCGTTATGGAAGCCGGCTGGTATGACACCGGCGACCTGGTCAGTTTTGACAGCGATGGTTTCTGCCGTATTCAGGGCAGGGTGAAACGTTTTGCCAAACTGGCCGGGGAAATGGTCTCGCTGGAGATCCCGGAGACTCTGGCCCTGAAGGTGTCGGCGGAACATCAGCATGCCGCGGTCGTCAGAACCGATGCCACGCGTGGCGAAGCGCTGGTCCTGTTTAGCACGGATAACACGCTGACACGGGACAGGCTGCTGCAGGCGGGGCGTGAGCTGGGCTATAGCGAACTGAGTGTGCCGCGTGATATTCGCTGGCTGCCACAGATGCCCCTGCTGGGCAGTGGCAAACCGGACTATCAGCAACTTAAAACAATGGCTGCGACGACAACACCGTCCACAGTGGTAAAGGATCATGAGTAATATCATTATACCGCCGCCGGCCGGCCGCGGAGGGCTGCGTCCGGTGCTGACCGCGCAATTTTTCTCGGCGTTCGGCGATAACGCGCTGTTATTTGCGACCCTGGCATTGATGAAAAATAATGACTACCCGGCCTGGTCGCAACCTGTGCTACAGATGGTTTTCGTGGTGGCCTACATTCTGCTGGCCCCCTTTGTCGGGCAGTTTGCGGACAGCTTTCCTAAAGGCCGGGTAATGATGGTCGCCAACGGCCTGAAATTTATCGGGGCGGTGCTGATCGGCATTAACGTTAATCCTTTTATCGGTTACGGACTGGTCGGTGTCGGTGCCGCGGCATACTCCCCCGCGAAGTACGGCATCCTGGGGGAACTGATGCCCGAGGAGCAACTGATCCGGGGGAACGGATTAATGGAAAGCTCTACCATTGCCGCGATCCTGCTGGGATCGCTGTCCGGCGGAATGCTTGCCGACTGGCATGTTTCCACGGCCCTGCTGATGTGTGCTGTCATCTACGCACTGGCGGTGCTGGCGAATATCATGATCCCGGGACTGCCGGCCGCCCGGCCGGCACAATACCGTCATCTGCGGGTGATGCTGGAGGAATTTCTGGCCGCCTGCCGCACCCTCTGGCAGGACAGTGAAACCCGCTTCTCGCTGATCGGCACCAGCCTGTTCTGGGGGGCCGGGGTAACGCTTCGTTTCCTGCTGGTGCTGTGGGTGCCGGTGGCATTAGGGATCACCGACAACACCACGCCGACGCTGCTGAATGCGCTGGTGGCCGTCGGTATCGTCGGTGGGGCATTGCTGGCCGGCAGGCTGATTACCCTGAAGAATACCCGGCGCTGCTTCCCTGCGGGTATTTTGCTGGGCGGGGTGGTGATTATTTTTACCCTGATGCACCACATGTACACTGCCGGTTTCTGGCTGATCATGGCCGGTGTCTGTGGCGGGGTGTTTGTCGTGCCACTGAATGCGTTGTTACAGGTTCGTGGCCGGGCATCGGTCGGGGCCGGTTATGCCATTGCGGTACAGAATCTGGGTGAAAATGTCGCCATGCTGGGGATGCTGGCGATCTATACCCTGGCGGTCAGACTGGGTGCACCTCCGGTTGCGACCGGCTGTGCCTTCGGCGGCTTATTCGCATTGGGGATCACACTGCTCTGGAGCTGGCAGTGGCTGAAACACCGTCGACAGTGAGGTTTCTGCACCGCGTGGCGGTGCAGAAAAAGGCCGGTCAGGGGGCAGGGTAGGTAAAGCGGCGATGGATAGCTTCCAGCTCTGCGATGACTTCTGCACTCAGCGTGAGATTAGCACTGTCGATATTGATTTTCAGCTGTTCGGGAGTGGTGGCACCCAGCAGGGTACTGGCGACAAAAGGTTGCTGGCGGACAAATGCCAGTGCCATCTGTGACGGGTCCAGCCCGTGCCGCTCAGCCAGTGCCACATAGGCTGCAATCGCCTGTGATGACTGTTCACCGGAGTATCGGGTAAAACGGCTGAACAGGGTATTTCTCGCCCCGGCAGGTTGCCTGCCATTCAGGTATTTTCCGCTTAGCGTACCAAAAGCCAGCGATGAGTAAGCCAGCAGCTCTACCCCTTCATACTGACTGATTTCTGCCAGACCGACTTCAAAACTGCGATTCAGCAGGCTATACGGGTTCTGAATGGTCACAATCCGTGGCAGGTCATGCTTTTCTGCCAGTTGCAGATAGCGCATCACGCCCCATGCGGTTTCGTTAGATACCCCGATATAACGGATCTTGCCGGCACGGACCTGCTCAGTCAGTGCCTCCAGGGTCTCCAGCAGGGTCACCGGCACGTTTTCGTCGGTATACTCATAGCCCAGACGACCAAAAAAGTTGGCAGGCCGTTGTGGCCAGTGCAACTGATAGAGGTCGAGATAATCGGTATTCAGTCGCTGCAGGCTGGCATCTAAGGCGGCGCGGATATTTTTACGGTCCAGCGCCTGACCCGGACGGATCGAGGCATCATTGCCACGTACCGGACCGGCCACTTTACTCGCCAGTACGATTTTGTCGCGGTTACCGGTCTTCTTCAGCCAGCTGCCGATATATTTTTCCGTCAGTCCCTGGGTTTCCGGGCGTGGCGGAACGGGATACATCTCGGCAGTATCGATCAGGTTAATCCCCTGGCTCAGGGCAAAATCGAGCTGTGCATGGGCATCGGCTTCACTGTTTTGCTCACCAAAGGTCATGGTACCCAGTCCCAGCTGACTGACTTCCAGCGAACTATGGGGAATGCGGTGATAATGCATTGCTGGCTTCCTTCTGTGGTTACGGGTAAAAAAGGCCTCTCCGGACTATAACCGGCGAAATGATGGCGCGAAAGGAAAAAGTACCCGCGACTGCCGCCGGAACAGCGGCAGGCTGAAATCAGCGTTCGATAATGCCGGAAATCTCATCCCCGTTGATCTGAACCTGATTCCCTGACTCATCGGTGTACTGGACGAGCCCTGTATCTTTATCGATCTCCGGTTTGCCTTGGGTCATGATCATATGGCCGTCTTTGGTGGCCATGACATAATGGCTGCTGCAGCCGCCAAGCAGCAGTGCGCTGAGCATCAGGCCGCCGCCTGCAATGATACGTAATCCGTTCATGGCTCTCCTCATGTGCAGTTGTCATTTTATTACAGGTTATAGTAATAAATGATTTCTCTGCCACAGACAAACAGCAGCGCTATGAAACCGACGATAAAGCGCAAAAAAACGTGAAAATCAGATAAAAACCGGGATGTCCGGCGGAAGTTTCCCGTCACAGAGACGGCCTTCCGCCGGCGGAGGGTTAATGTGATTTGTTCTTACTTCGCAACAGGTTAAGCATCTCCACGCCCATCGAGAAGAACATGGCGAAATAGATATAGCCTTTCGGTACGTGTATCGACACACTCTCCAGGATCAGGGTGAAGCCGACCAGGATCAGAAATGCCAGCGCCAGCATCTTAATGGTCGGATGACGGTCAACGAACTCGCCGATAGCCTTTGCCGCAAACATCATCATAATCACCGCAATCACCACTGCGGCCATCATAATAAACAGATGGTCAGACAGACCCACGGCGGTGATCACTGAATCCAGGCTGAAAATAATATCGAGCAGCATGATCTGGACAATCGCCCCGGCAAAAGAAGACACGCGACTCTCGTGCACTTCTTCGCCCCCTTCGATGGTTTCATGGATCTCTTTGGCCGATTTCCAGATCAGGAACAGCCCGCCCGCCATCAGAATAAGATCCCGCAGCGATAGGGCATGATCAAACACGGTAAACAGCGGATGAGTCAGTCGCACCACCCAGGCGATAGACGCCAGCAGTGCCAGACGCATCAGCATCGCCGCCATCAGACCCAGTTTACGGGCTTTATCCTGTTGTTTCTCAGGGAGCTTAGCCACCACCAGCGACAGAAAAATAATATTGTCGATACCCAGAACCACTTCCAGCACTATCAGTGTCCCCAGCGCCAGCCAGGCATTGGGATCAGCAATCCACTCAAACATATTCACATCAATCCTAAACGAAAGCTAAACAAAGAGTATAACCGGGCAGGATTAATCGGTTACAGTAAAAAATCACAGCAGAAAATGGCGGGCCAGCAGCGGCCCGGTAAAGGTTTTCTTCAGATAGAAGCCGCGGGGCAGCGTCATGATGGGCTGGCCCTGTGCACCGATGCCCTCCGTGAGGGCTTTACGGTTGGCGGCTTTCGGGCGGATTTGCAGATACTGACCGTGGCGGGCGGTAATTTTATCCACGTCACCCAGTACAATCATTTCCATCAGTTCCTCCCAGTCCGCGCGCAGCTGTTCCTCCTCTTCCGGGGTAGGGCTCCACAATAACGGGGTGCCTATCCGTCGCTGTTTCAGGGGCAGGGACCGTTCGCCTTCCACCGGCACCCATAAGACACGCGATAACTTATGACGCAGGTGGCAGTGCTGCCAGCTGACACCGGTATTACCGGTTAACGGCGCAACACAGACAAAGGTGGTTTCCAGTGGCTGCCCCCGGCTATCCACAGGTATGGTTTTCAGTTCGATCCCCAGATGCGCAAAGTCCTGTTCCGCCTTACTGCCTGCCGACGCCCCGAGGTGCCATTCGATCAGGGTCCCTATCCAGCCCTTATCCCGGCGAAGATCGGCCGGCACCGGCAGGGAGAACGTAGCAGCCAGTTCTTCCAGTGTTTGTCCGGCGAGCGCATAAGCACGCTGCAGTAATACCTGTTCATTTTCCGGGGCGGCCAGAGGTGCCGGCGAGTCAGACATAAGCCCTCATTTAACTGATTAAAAAACAACCTGCCAGGCAGGGGGATTTATTGATACGCCTGAATGCAGTGAGTAAATCTAATAATAGCATGATTCAACGCACTTTTTTATGTACCCGGCGGGATGTCAGAAGAACAGGGGCCAGCGTTATACCTGTTTGTCATGGGTAATAAACAGGATTATACGCAGAGTTATCCACAGAAAAATGGGATAACTGTGTATGACCCTGACTACTGGTTCGATTTACAGCCTTGACTTTAGCGGTCCGTGCAATTTTTTTTGCGATGGTGGATAACATATCACCATAAACTGTGGATAAAAATAGCGATGGTTATTTTTTGTTCTTCCCGCTAAGTTATTTGCGGCACGGCCCGTAAAACCCTTATTTTTTGCCTGTGGTTAATTGCTTAACTAAATGAAATATAGCAATTTATTTTTTATTTCCTCACCCGGTGCTTTACGGGGGATTTCGCTATTATTCAGGGAAATCCCGTGTTCTGCACAAAGCTATCCACAGAAAAGGTGCATAAAATCAGGCTCTCTGACCGGTCTCTGTTTATAACTCTAAGGTTTTTTGTGGGTTATCCCTGATTTATTCTGTCGAATCCCTGTCAGCCAGTGGTTTACCGCCTGTAAGGAGTATGAAACAATCAGGCTATCTAAAGATAGCTTTGAGGTAGTCTGGTGATCGATGATGATGGCTACCGCCCGAATGTTGGGATCGTAATCTGTAACAGGCAAGGACAGGTTCTGTGGGCCAGGCGTTTCGGACAACACTCCTGGCAGTTTCCTCAGGGAGGCATTAATCCCGGAGAGACCCCGGAACAGGCGATGTATCGGGAATTGTTTGAAGAAGTCGGCTTACATCGTAAAGATGTACGGATTATCGCCTCTACCCGTAACTGGTTGCGTTACAAATTGCCCAAACGTTTGGTGCGTTGGGATACCCGGCCGGTGTGTATCGGCCAGAAACAAAAATGGTTTCTGCTGCAACTGCAATGCCACGAGAATGCCATTAATGTCCAGGGAAGCAGTACCCCTGAATTTGATGGCTGGCGCTGGGTAAGTTTCTGGTACCCGGTGCGCCAGGTTGTCTCTTTCAAACGTGATGTTTATCGCCGCGTGATGAAAGAGTTCGCGACTGTGGTGATGTCTGCAACAGAGAATTCACTGCCACGCAGTCAACAGCCCGGCCGAAGAAAAAGAGGATAGAGCATGGCGCTGATGCTCACCCGGTTACGCGATATTGTAGAAAAGGTAGCCAGTGCTTCCAGACTCAATGAAGCACTCGATATACTGGTGAATGAGATCTGCCAGGCGATGGAAACCGAGGTCTGCTCGGTGTACCTGGCCGATCAGGAGCGTCAGTGCTATTACCTGATGGCAACCCGCGGTCTGAAAAAACCGCGTGGTCGCACCATTACTCTGGCTCTGGATGAAGGGATTGTCGGACTGGTCGGTCGCCTGGCCGAACCGATTAACCTGGCCGACGCCCAGAGCCATCCCAGCTTCAAATTTATTCCTTCCGTAAAAGAAGAGCATTATCGCTCGTTTCTGGGCGCACCTATCATCAACCGTCGTCAGGTGCTTGGTGTTCTGGTGGTTCAGCAGCGTGAATTACGCTCGTTTGACGAGTCAGAAGAGTCCTTTCTGGTCACCCTGGCGACCCAGGTCGGTACGCTGCTTTCCCAGTCGCAGGTAGGGCAGCTATTCGGGGTATTTCGTCAGAGCCGTATCCGTGCCATTGCCGCCTCACCCGGGGTTGCGGTCGCCCCGGGCTGGGTTGACCATATTCAGCCAACCCTCGAACAGGTCACCCCGGCCTCGACGCTGGATACGGCGCAGGAACGCGAACGTCTGTTACGGGCGATGAGTGAAGCCGGCGACGAATTCCGTCGCTACAGTAAGCGCTTCTCCGGCAGTATTCAGAAAGAGAGCGCGGCCATTTTTGACCTTTACTCTCACCTGCTGAGTGACCCGCGGCTGAAGAAAGACCTGCTCAGTGAGATAGACCAGGGTGCCGTGGCCGAATGGGCCGTTAAAACCGTGATCGAGCAGTACGCCGGGCAGTTTGCTGACCTGAAAGATGCGTATCTGCGCGAACGCAGCGGCGATATTCGTGAACTCGGGCAGCGTTTACTGTTCCATCTCGATGACAGCCTGCATGGCACCAATGCCTGGCCGGAACGTTTTGTGCTGGTGGCGGATGAACTGACCGCGACGGCACTGGCCGAAGTGCCTCCGGAACGGTTGATAGGCGTAGTGGTCCGCGACGGTGCGGCGAACTCCCATGCCGCCATTCTGACCCGGGCCATGGGCATCCCGGCGGTTATGGGAGCGGATATCCGTCCCGGACAGTTACACAAACATCTGCTGATTGTTGACGGTTACCGGGGGGAATTACTGATAGACCCTGAGCCGATACTGATCAAAGAGTATCAGCGGCTGATCCGCGAAGAGAATGCGCTCAGCGAAACCGCCGAGACCGTCGCCGGGCAGCCAGGGGTCATGAAACACGGTGAACCGGTGACTATCCTGCTGAATGCCGGTCTGAGTGCTGAGCTTGAGCAGACGATGGGAGACCGGGTCGATGGTGTCGGTCTGTACCGTACCGAAGTGCCTTTTATGTTGCAGAGTGGCTTTCCGTCGGAAGAAGAGCAGGTCGCGCAATATCAGGGCATGCTGCAGGTCTTTAATAATAAGCCGGTGACCCTGCGTACCCTGGATATCGGGGCCGATAAACAGCTGCCGTATATGCCCATCAGCGAAGAAAACCCCAGCCTGGGCTGGCGGGGAATTCGTCTGACGCTCGACCAGCCGGAAATTTTTCTGGTTCAGGTGAGGGCGATGCTGCGTGCCAATGCGGCCTCCGGTAACCTTAAAATTCTGTTACCGATGATCACCAGTATCGAGGAGATCGATGAGGCCCGTAAACTGATCGAGCGTGCAGGGCATGAAGTGGAAGAGATGCTGGGCTACGAGATCCCGCGACCTCAGGTCGGTGTCATGATAGAAGTGCCGTCGATGATTTTTCTGATACCGCAGGTGGCCCGTACGGTTGACTTTATTTCGGTCGGGACCAACGACCTGACGCAGTATCTGCTGGCCGTTGACCGGAATAATACCCGGGTGGCAAACCTTTACGACTCGCTGCATCCGTCGGTACTGAAAGCGATGTATCAGATTAACTTAGAGGCGCGGCGCCATAACCTGCCGATCAGTGTGTGTGGTGAAATGGCCGGGGACCCGATGAGTGTGCCGCTGCTGACCGGGATGGGGTACCGCCATTTAAGTATGAACGGTAAAAACGTATCGCGGGTGAAATACCTGCTGCGTCACCTGGATTGCAGCGAGACAGAGCAACTGGTTGCACAGGTATTACAGGCCAGTACCGCGAGTGAAGTCCGTTATCAGGTGGCCGTCTTTATGGAGCGGCGCGGACTCGGAGGGTTGATCCGCGGCGGACGTTAGCGGCTCATCCCCGTTTACATTTAGCCACCCCCGGCCCCGGGTGGCTGTGCTATCATGCGCAACTCTTCGCGGTCTTCACCGGTAAAATGGTTTTTCCGGTGACAGGCTTTCAGATAGAAAGAATAATGGTGAAAGATGACTAACGGCTATATCGCTTTTCCAAAATTTGACCCGGTGATTTTTTCTATCGGTCCGGTATCACTGCACTGGTACGGATTGATGTATTTGATCGGCTTTATTTTCGCTATGTGGCTGGCCGGACGTCGCGCCGATAAACCCGGCAGTGGCTGGACCCGTAATGAAGTCGAAAATCTGCTCTATGCCGGGTTCCTCGGGGTCTTCCTGGGCGGAAGGATCGGTTATGTGCTGTTTTATAACCTGCCGCTGTTTTTACAGAATCCATTGTATCTGTTCAAAGTCTGGGATGGCGGGATGTCCTTCCATGGCGGCCTGATCGGCGTCATCGTGGTTATGCTGGTGTTTGCCCATCGTACCGGCCGTAACTTTTTCCAGATCTCTGACTTTATTGCACCGCTGATCCCTTTCGGGCTGGGTGCCGGACGTCTGGGTAATTTTATCAATGGCGAATTATGGGGCCGCGTCGACCCGAACTGTCCATGGGCGATGTTATTCCCGGGCTCGAGGGATGAGGATCTGGCACTGGTCGCGACGCATCCGCAGTGGCAGTCATTACTGAACACCTACGGTGTCCTGCCACGTCATCCGTCACAGCTCTATGAACTGCTGCTGGAAGGGGTGATCCTGTTTATCATCCTGAATGTATTTATTCGCAAACCGCGCCCGCTGGGAAGTGTGTCAGGTCTGTTCCTGATTGGTTACGGCGCTTTCCGTATCATCGTTGAATTCTTCCGCCAACCGGATGCCCAGCTGGGTCTGTTTGACGGTGTGATCAGTATGGGGCAAATCCTGTCGATTCCGATGATTCTGGCCGGTGTGATTATGATGATTTGGGCTTACCGTAGAAGCTCGCTGAAACAACCGGGTGAAGTAAAATGAAACAGTATCTGGAACTGATGCAGAAAGTCTTAAACGAGGGTGCATCAAAAGATGACCGTACAGGTACCGGCACATTGTCGATATTTGGTCACCAGATGCGCTTTGATCTGCAGCAGGGCTTTCCGCTGGTCACGACCAAAAAGTGTCATATCCGCTCCATTATTCATGAGTTGCTCTGGTTCCTGAAAGGGGAAACCAACATTGCTTATCTGAAGGAGAATAAGGTCACTATCTGGGATGAGTGGGCAGACGAACAGGGTGATCTGGGGCCGGTCTATGGTCGTCAGTGGCGGAGCTGGCCTTCGGCAGACGGCCACCATATCGACCAGATCAGTGAGGTCATTCGTCAGCTGAAACAGGACCCGGATTCACGGCGTATTATTGTTTCTGCATGGAACGTCGGTGAACTGGACAAAATGGCGCTGGCACCCTGCCATGCGTTCTTCCAGTTCTATGTGGCGGACGGCCGTCTGAGCTGTCAGTTGTATCAGCGCTCGTGTGACGTCTTCCTGGGCCTGCCGTTTAATATCGCCAGCTATGCCTTACTGGTGCATATGGTCGCCCAGCAGTGCGATTTGCAGGTGGGTGATTTTGTCTGGACCGGCGGGGATACTCACCTGTACAACAACCACCTTGAGCAGGCGCGTCTGCAACTGACCCGGGAGCCACGCCCGTTACCGGTGCTGAAAATCAAGCGTAAGCCTGATTCCATCTTCGATTACACCTTCGATGATTTTGAGATTGAAGGCTATGATCCTCACCCGGCGATCAAGGCCCCGGTCGCCGTCTGAGTTCATTTGCGCAGTAAACGCATCACGGCGGTAGTGCATTGGCACTGCCGCTTTTTTTTGCCTCTCCGCACAAATCCCGCTGAATGTCTGAGGTGACCGGTCTTTTTCTGCGTAGCCGCCCGGAGGCTGTCGCGTTGCCGGAGTACCGGCTGCTTTTTCTGCCGCATACTGCGGATATGAATAACAACACTCACCTTTCTTCGGATGGATTCACGTTGCCTGAACTGGCACTGGTCCTGCTGATCACTGCCTTGCTGGCGGGCGGCGGCGGCCTGTTCTGGCAGGGCTGGCGTGAGCAACAGCAACTGGCAGAGACGGCGACCGGTTTACAGGTGTTTCTTGCCGGGGTCCGCGAGGTTGCGAACCGCACCAATCGTCATCTGCCGCTGGCCATTTATCGCAGTGGCGATATCTGGTGCGTGGACACCCGTCCTCAGGCAGAGCGCAACGGATGTTTGCGGACGGCCCGTTTTGTCTGGCGCGCGCCCTATCCGCAGATACAGTTACTGGCGGTGCTCGGGGAGCCCGGGTTTTACGGTCGCCGGAATGTTGCGCGGGCAGGCAGCCTGGAGTTTGGTACACCCGTCCGGCGCATGCGGGTGATTATTTCGTCGCGGGCGAGGATAAGGCTCTGTCAGCCAGCGGCAGGGGGATGCGAATAATGCCGAAACCGGGAAAGCGCAGCGGAAAGCGTCACGGCTTTACTCTGGGGGAAATGTTGCTGGCCCTGCTGATCAGCAGCGGTATCTTTCTGGGCGCGGCGCGATTCTTCCCGCATCTGGTCCGGAACAACGGACGACTGCAACAGCAAACCCTGCTGGCACAGGAAGTCCATGAACTGCTGCTGATGCTGGAAAAACATTTCCGGCGTGCGGGGTACTGCGAAAGGCCGCCCTGTGCGCGTCCGCCGGTCATGCTGAGTGCCGATGGTCGCTGCCTGATAGTGCGGTTACAGTCGCGGCGCTATGTGCCGGGAGAGGTTTCCGGTAGCCTGAAAAATGACAGTTACGGCTTCCGCTGGCGGGATAAACGCCTGGAGACTCAGCGGGGGGTGGAAGGCTGTGACGGCTCCGGGTGGGAAGGCGTTAATGATCCGGCATCGCTGCAGATGACGCGATTACGCTTTCTGCGTGAGCGTTCCCGGCTGGGGGTGGAACTGACGGCCAGCGCCGGTTCCGGAGTGACGCTGACGCGACGGCACTGGGTGCTGTCCGAAAACCTGTGAAACAGCGGGGCAGCTCACCGCTGCTGATTGTCGTTTTGCTGTTGCTGATGGGGAGCCTGTTACTGCAGGCCAGTGAACGGATCTTACGGGCCGGTATGCCGGGAGGGAGCGATGAATATCATTACCTGCAGGATTTCTTTCAGGCCGCATCGTCACTGGCCTGGGGTGGACAGCAACGCTGGGAAGACCATGAGGGATGGCAATGCCGGCAGTCCCCGGAAGAAGGCTGGCGCAGTTGCCTGTTATGGCAGACCCGCGAACGCGGGATATTACGCGGGCAATCGGCCAATGGCGAGACACTGCTCTGGCGATGGGTTCAGCCAGCAGATGCGGCCCGTTCGCGTATTACCGCCATCCCTGCTGGCTGGAGTGACCTTTGCCCGTTACCCGATGAACGGGAATGCCGGCAGGGGCTTTAGTCTGGCTGAATGCCTTATCGCTTTACTTATCCTCTCACTCAGCGTTTTGCTGCTCAGTCAGTACCATCGGCAACTGGTCAGCAGTTACCAGCGACAATGGGCACAACGCGATGCCGTACGGGCTGCCGCTCAGGTACTGGCGGGCAAGCCCCCCGCCGGCTGGCGCAGTGATGTCAGCCGTCAGCCTGCGGCAGATGGCTGTGTGCGGGTAATCGCACATACGGAAGGACCATTTCGCCGGCAGGCCACCCTGCAACAACTGTTTTGTCCGCCCTTTGGTGATCGTTTACCGTAATAAGTGGGCGCGGGGCTTGCAACCGGAAGATGAGCAGGTAGAGTGACGTGGCAGAGACGGCAGGCGTCGCAGGAGACAATATGTTCAGGGTCTATCATTCAAATCAGTTGGATATTTTAAAAGATCTGACGGCACACCTTATCAAAAGGGAGCCGTTAGCTGATCCGTTCAGTAAAGAGGTCGTACTGGTGCAGAGTCCCGGTATGGCTCAGTGGCTGCAAATGGCGCTGGCGGAAGAGTTTTCGGTAGCCGCGAATATCGGGTTTCCGCTACCGGCCAGTTTTATCTGGCAGATGTTTGTCTGCGTACTTCCCGGTATCCCGAAAGAAAGTGCCTTCAATAAAAGCGCCATGAGCTGGAAGCTGATGACGTTACTGCCCGGACTTCTGTCACAGGACACCTTTCTGCCGCTCCGCCATTACCTGAACGATGATGATGATAAACGTAAGCTGTTTCAGTTAAGCACCCGCATTGCAGACCTGTTTGACCAGTATCTGGTGTATCGTCCGGACTGGCTGAACCTGTGGGAACAGCAACAACAGGTCGATGGTCTGGGAGAGGCTCAGCAGTGGCAGGCGCCTCTGTGGCGGGCGCTGGTCGCGTATACCGCCGAACTGGAACAGCCCGAATGGCACCGTGCTAACCTCTATTCCCGGTTTATTGAAGCTCTTGAAAATTGTGACACTCCGCCGGAAGGCCTGCCGCCACGGGTTTTTATCTGCGGTATCTCAGCACTGCCGCCGGTGTATCTGCAGGCCCTGCAGGCCCTGGGCCGTCATATTGATATCCATCTGCTATTTACTAACCCTTGTCGTGATTACTGGGGGGATATCCGTGACCCGGCATTTCTGGCGAAGCTGCAAAGCCGTCAGCGTAAGCTGCATCAGTCTTCACAGCAACGCCCGCTGTTCCGTGACCCGGGGCAGGCCTCATCGCTGTTTGGTCCGGACGGGGAACAGCAACTGACGCAACCTCTGCTGGCTTCATGGGGGAAACTGGGGCGCGATAACCTCTATTTGCTGGCGCAGATGGACGCTCTGGATAATGAAATCGATGCCTTTGTCGAACCGGGGCACGATACGCTGCTGCACTCGCTACAGCAGGATATTCTGACGCTGGAAGATCACGCCGTGATCGGTATTACGACGGAAGAATTTAATAACAGCAGTGCCCGGCGGTTGCTGAATCCGCAGGATGACTCCTTTACCCTGCGGGCCTGTCACAGTCCGCAGCGTGAAGTCGAGGTGGTACAGGATTACCTGCTGGGGCTGATGGATGCCGATCCGACGTTAAAGCCCCGCGATATTATCGTGATGGTATCCGATATCGACAGTTACTCCCCCTTTATTCAGTCGGTATTTACCGATGTCAGCCGTGAACGGTATCTGCCTTTTGCCATTTCTGACCGCAGGGCAAGCCAGGCACACCCGGTGATCCAGGCCTTTCTGCAGTTACTGTCCTTACCGGACAGCCGGTTTACCTCTGAAGATATTCTGGCTCTGCTGGAGGTGCCAGCCCTGGCGGAACGTTTTGCCATTGATGAACAGGGCCTGCGGACGCTGCGCCATTGGGTCGATGAGTCGGGAGTGCGCTGGGGGCTGGATGACAGCAGCGTCAGTGATCTCTCACTGCCTGTGACCGGCCAGCATACCTGGCAGTTCGGCCTGCAACGGATGCTGCTGGGCTATGCGCTGGAAAGTGAGCAGGGCGACTGGCAGGGGATCCTGCCCTATGATGAATCTGCCGGATTGCAGGCCGAACTGGCCGGGCAACTGGCAGAACTGCTCAGTTGTCTGGCCGACTGGCGACAGCGTCTGCGGCAGTCACTGACACTGGAAGCGTGGCAGCCCTGTTGCCGTGAGCTGATCGATACCTTTTTTGCCGGCGACACGGATAGCGAAACGGCCCTGGTACTGATTGATGAACAGTGGCGTCAACTGCTGGAGCAGGGGCTGGAGTCCCGCTATCCGGGCGAGGTTCCTGTAACGGTGCTGCGCGATGAACTGCGCAGCCGTCTGGAACAGGAGCGGATCAGCCAGCGGTTTCTGGCCGGTCAGGTGAACTTCTGTACCCTGATGCCGATGCGCTCAATCCCGTTTAAAGTGGTCTGTCTGCTGGGGATGAATGACGGCGTTTATCCGCGCACCCTGACCCCTTCCGGATTTGACTTAATGCAGCAGTCCCCGCGAAAAGGGGACCGCAGCCGGCGTGATGATGACCGCTATCTGTTTCTTGAGGCCTTGCTCTCCGCCAGGGACCGGCTCTACATCAGCTATATCGGGCGCAGTATCCGTGACAATGCCGAACGGCTGCCGTCGGTACTGGTCAGTGAACTCTGTGAATATGTTACCCGCAGCTTCCGCCTGCCCGGCAGTGAATCATTGAATGTGGATGACAGTGCGCAGCAGGTGATGCAGCACCTGTTATATCAGCATAGCCGCACCCCGTTTGCCCCGGAAAACTTTATTGCGGAACATGCCCGTCAAAGTTTTGCCAGCGAGTGGCTGCCGGCGGCCAGTGGTCAGGGGCTGCCGGTCCCGGCGTTTGTGACGCCACTGGAACCGTTCAGTCCGGAAGAGGTGTCGCTCGACCAGTTACTGCGTTTCTGGCGTCATCCGGTACGGGCGTGGTTTACCCAGCGTCTGGGGATCAGTTTCCTGGCGCAGGAGGATGAATTGCCGGACACTGAACCGTTTGAGCTGGATAACCTGCAACGCTATCAGATCAATACTCAGCTGCTGAATACTCTGGTCAGCCGGCATGACAGCGGACAGTTTTTCAGACGGCAGCGGATGGCAGGGCATCTGCCTTACGGGGCCTTTGGTAACATTTTCCGGGATAAACAACTCAGTGAAATGCAGGACATCGCCGCCAGAGTCAGCGACCAGTTGACGGAAAGCCGCAGTGTGGAAGTGGATCTGACTCTCTCATTGCGCCTGACCGGCTGGCTGACCGGGGTTCAGGATGACGGCATACTGCGCTGGCGTCCGGGGGAATTGAATCTCAGCGATGGTTTACTGCTATGGATAGAACATGTGGTGAGTTGTGCACTGGGCATGCCGGGGATCAGCCGCATGTATGGCCGCCATGACAGTTGCTGGCGGTTTATGCCACTTGGGCAGGAAGAG
The DNA here is from genome assembly GCF_039523755.1 of Tatumella terrea. Classification (NCBI taxonomy): domain Bacteria; kingdom Pseudomonadati; phylum Pseudomonadota; class Gammaproteobacteria; order Enterobacterales; family Erwiniaceae; genus Tatumella; species Tatumella terrea. Next base: position 271,959 of record NZ_BAAAFX010000013.1, read on the forward strand.
GCGATGCAACAACTGGAAAAACTACTGACAGGCTACCTGCAGGGGATGAATAGCCCGTTAATGTTGCTGAACCGCAGCGGCGGGGGCTGGTTGCAGGCCCGCCTGAATAAAGAGCTGCAGCTTACCGGTGACGAAGAGACCCTGCGCAAAGCCCTGCAGAAACTCACCGAGGGCTGGCAGGGTACCGTACTGATCCCGGGGGAAGGGGAAGACCCTTACCTGCAGCGTCTGTGCCGTGAACTGAATGAGGATACCGTGAATGCCATTTGTCAGGCCGCTGAAACCTGGTATCTGCCGGTACTCCGTGCCCATACGCCGGAATAACGGCGGCATTCACGATGATCCTTCTGAACTGACTAACGAGTAGACACCCATGAATTCTCAGCAGGCTGAAGCGCTGGACCCGTTAATTCTGCCATTACAGGGAGAGAGGCTGATAGAGGCCTCTGCGGGCACCGGTAAAACATTTACCATCGGTATCCTCTACCTGCGCCTGTTACTCGGGCTGGGCAGAGAGAAAGCATTTCACCGGCCCTTAAGCGTCGAAGAGATCCTGGTGGTGACCTTTACCGAGGCCGCAACCGCCGAATTACGCGGGCGTATTCGTCACAACATCCATGAACTGCGTATTGCCTGTCTGCGCTATGCCGATGATCCGCAACAGGTGTCGGCACAGTGGCGGCCACTGATTGAGCAGATAGAGGATATCACTGCGGCAACGGAGCTGCTGCTGGCGGCAGAACGTCAGATGGATGCCTCCTCCGTCTTTACCATTCATGGCTTTTGTCAGCGGATGCTGAATATGAACGCGTTTGAGTCCGGTATGTTGTTTGAACAACAGCTGGTGGAAAACGAACAGCAACTGCTCAGTCAGGCTGCCGCCGATTTCTGGCGTCGTTATTGTTACCCGCTGGAAGAAGAGGTGGCCCGTGAGGTCCTGAAAACCTTTACCGGTCCGGAGCATCTGCTGGCGTCCCTGCAACCCTGGCTGCAGGGAGAAATGCCGGTCATCTCTCCGGCACCGTCAGACAATGAAAGCCTGACCGAACGGCACCGCAGGAATATTGCCCGTATTCAGGCCATTAAGCAGGCCTGGGGCGAGGCGGCGGCAGATCTGCTGCCGTTGATCCAGGATTCCGGTGTCGATAAGCGCAGTTACAGTAGTAAACACTTACCTTCGTGGATAGAAAAGCTGACGGCCTGGGCCGCAGAAGAGACCTGTGATTATCTGGTCCCGAAGGAACTGGAACGCTTTCAGCAGTCGGTACTGGCAGAAAAAACGAAAAAAGGGGCGGTGCCGGAACACCCGCTGTTCACTCAGGCAGAACGTTTTCTGCAGAAAAAAGTCACCTTATATGATTGCCTGGTGGGGCATGCGCTGCGTGAAATCCGCCAGTCCGTTTATCAGCAGAAACGCCAGCAGGCATTACTCAGTTTTGATGACTTACTGAGCCGTTTTGACCACGCCCTGGGCCAGGCCGCCGGGGCCAGCCTGGCAGAGTCTGTCCGTCAGCGATACCCGGTCGCGATGATCGACGAATTCCAGGACACGGACCCGCTCCAGTACCGGATTTTCCAGGCGATCTATGGCGGACAGCCGGAAAATGCGATGCTACTGATTGGCGATCCGAAACAGGCGATTTACGCGTTTCGTGGTGCAGACATTTTTACCTATATTTCGGCAAGGAAAAAAGTCAGTGCTCACTACACGCTGGGGACTAACTGGCGCTCCTCTCCCGGTATGGTGAGCAGTGTGAACCGGTTATTCTCTCAGAGCGATAACCCCTTTGTTTTTAAAGATATTCCGTTTTTACCGGTGGCGGCGGCCGGTAAAAATAATCCGCTGCGCCTGCATTATGACGGGGAGTGCCAGCCGGCCATGCGATTCTGGCTGCCGCCCACCGATGCGATGGGAGTTAGTGAGTACCAGCATTTTATGGCACAACTGGCAGCGGCGGACATCGCACGCTGGCTGATTGCCGGTCAGCAGGGACGGGCCTGCTTTATTGATGCTGCGCAGCAAAAAATACCGGTCAGTGCGGCGGATATTACCGTGCTGGTGCGCAGTCGTCAGGAAGCCTCCCTGATGCGCAAGGCCTTACAGAACAAAGGCATCAATTCCGTCTACCTGTCGGGGCGCGACAGCGTTTATCAGACGGCGGAAGCCCGTGAGTTATTATGGCTGCTGCAGGCGATACTGGCCCCTGAACAGGAACGAACCCTGCGCACCGCGCTGGCCACCTCCCTGATGGGGCTGAGTGCGGTACAGATTGAGGAAATCAGTCAGGACAGCCGTCAGTGGGACCTGATGACAGACCGCTTTGCCGGCTGGCAGCAACTCTGGCGGAAATCGGGCATTCTGCCGATGTTACGCCATCTGATGATACAGCAGCAGTTACCGGAAAACCTGCTGGCCAGTGACGGCGGTGAACGCAGGCTGACCGATATCATGCACCTCGGGGAACTGTTACAGGAAGCCGCGGTTCAGCTCGACAGCCCGCATGCGCTGGTGCGCTACCTGTCACGGCAGATCCTGCGTCCCGATATTAACGGCAGCAATCAGCAACTGCGTCTGGAGAGCGATCGGCACCTGGTGCAGATTGTGACTATCCATAAATCCAAAGGGCTGGAATATCCGCTGGTCTGGCTGCCGTTTATTGCCGCTTACCGGCCTGCCGCCTCTGCGCTCTACCATGACCGGCAGAATTACCAGGCGGTGCTTGACCTGGAAAAAGAGGAGGCAAGTCTCGAACTGGCGGAGCAGGAGCGGCTGGCAGAAGATTTGCGTCTGCTGTACGTGGCGGTCACCCGTTCTGTATGGCATTGCAGTCTCGGCATCGCCCCGTTGTTCCGCGGTAACCGTAAACAGCAGGGGGAGACCGATCTGCACCACAGTGCCATCGGATACCTGATTCAAAAGGGGCAGGCGCTCAGTGCGGATGGTCTGCGTGAACGGCTGGCTGCGCTGGCGAATGAACAGATGGTGGTGAGCGAACCCTATCCGGAAGAGATCCCCGCGTTTACAGACCACCCGGAGGCCGAACCGCAACTGACCAGCCGGCGTCTGAGCCGTTCACTGAACGATGCCTGGCGTGTGACCAGTTACTCCGGTCTGCAACATCATCACGGTACCCGGTTACTGGATATTATGCCCGGCTTTGATATTGATGCCGCCGGAGAGCAGCAGGACGACGATGAACAGCAGCTGACCGCGCATCATTTTCCGCGTGGTGCCGGGCCCGGAACCTTCCTGCATAGCCTGTTTGAACAACTGGATTTTACGCAGCCCGTCCCCGGCGAGTGGCTGAGCGAGCAGGTCGCTGCCCACGGCTATCCGCCACATTGGGTACCGGTGCTGCAGCAATGGCTGGATACCCTGCTGCAGACCCCGTTAGCGGAGGATAAATTGTCGCTTTCCTGTCTGCAGCCAAAAGATCTGCTGGTGGAAATGGAATTCTATCTTCCTATTAAAACATTGTTGCGTCCTGAACGGCTGGATGCGCTGATGCGTCGTTATGATCCGCTTTCACAGCAGGCGGGGGCCGTCGATTTTCAGCAGGTGAAAGGCATGCTGAAAGGCTTTATCGATCTGGTGTTTCGCTGGCAGGGTAAATATTATCTGCTGGATTATAAGTCTAACTGGCTGGGTGCCGACAGTTCTGCCTATACCCCGCAGGCGATGGCACAGGCGATGATCGACCACCGGTACGATATGCAATATCAGCTCTATTCACTGGCGCTGCATCGTTATCTTCGGCACCGGATAGCGGATTATGACTATCGCCAGCACTTCGGGGGCGTGTTTTATCTCTTTCTGCGTGGAATGGGTGGTGAACAGCCGGAAAATGGGGTGTTTTTCACCCGCCCGGAGGAAGACTTTATTGATCAGCTGGATGCGCTGTTTGCCGGGCCGGAGGATACCGATGTCTGAATTTGACTCATTGCTGAAGCAGGCGCAGGAACAACAGATGTTCCGGCCTCTGGATTTGCGGTTCGCTGCGTTGACTGAGGGGGGCGGATCACCCGCCCGCCGTCTGGCGGCGGCCTGCCTGAGTGCCGGCACCGGAGAAGGGCATGTCTGTTTGCCGTTATCGCTGCTTTCGCCGGCCTCTCTGTTTGCCGGACGACAACTGGCGCTGGCTGAAGCTCTCTGGCAGGCCGCCGCCGCCCCGGAGAATGAGGATGACTGGCTGACAGTGCTGGAGGGCTGGGATGCGGTAAGTGATGGCTCACAATCCACACCGCTGGTGCTGGCTCACCGTAAGCTCTACCTGCACCGGATGTGGCTCTACGAAAAGCAGGTCGCCCGCTTTTTTTCTGACGGGTTGACGACTGCGCCGGCGGATCCCGGGCAGATCCGCCAGGTACTGGACGGCTTGTTCGGGGAGGAGGGCAATAACTGGCAGAAGGTGGCGGCGGCTGTCGCACTGACACGTCAGTATTCCGTGATCTCCGGCGGTCCGGGAACCGGTAAGACGACGACGGTTGCCCGACTGCTGGCCGCCTTGCTCACCCTGGAGCCTGGCCGTTTACGCATCCGCATGGCGGCACCGACCGGGAAAGCCGCGGCCAGACTGACCGAATCGCTGGGGAACGCATTACAGGCGCTGCCGGTCAGCGATGCGCTGAAAGCCCGTTTTCCGCAGGAGGCAACCACCCTGCACCGGCTGCTGGGGGCACAACCGGCCACCCGGCGCCTGCGCTATCATGCCGGTAACCCGCTGCATCTGGATGTGCTGGTGGTGGATGAAGCCTCGATGGTGGATCTTTCGATGATGGCCTCGCTGATCAGTGCGCTGCCGCCTGCGGCCAGAGTCATTTTTCTGGGCGACCGTGATCAGCTGGCTTCCGTTGAGGCCGGTGCTGTACTCGGTGATCTTTGCCGTAGCGCGGAATTCGGCTATAGCCCGGCCCGTGCGGCAGAGCTGGGGGTGCTGACCGGCGCGGATATTGCCGGTACAGAAGCCGCTCAGGCTCCCGCGGTGCGTGACAGCCTGTGTCTGTTACAACAGAGTTACCGGTTTTCGTCCGGTTCAGGGATCGGGCAACTGGCTGCAGCCGTTAATCAGGGCGATCTGTCGCGGCTGGCGGCTGTCCGGGGCCAGGATTTCCGGGATATCCGGTTATGCCCGCTGGATTCTGCGGAGCAATGGCAGTCGATGCTGAATGATATCAGCCTGGGCTATGCCGGAATGATAGAAAAGGTGAATAACCATGCCTCCCCGGCAGAAGTGTTACTTACCTTCAGCCGCTATCAGTTGCTCTGCGCGTTACGCGAAGGTCCGTTTGGCGTCAGCGGTCTGAATCAGCGCATTGAACAGCGCCTGAGGCAACAGCAGCGGCTACCGCCGGCGGCCGGAAGCGGTAATCTTTATGCCGGACGTCCGGTGATGATCACCCGTAATGACAATGCTCTGGGGCTGTTTAACGGTGATATTGGCATCATTATGTTCGATGAAACGCAACAGCTGAAAGCGCACTTCCTGCTGCCGGATGGCAGTGTAAAAGCGGTTCACCCCAGTCGTTTACCGCCGCATGATACGGCCTGGGCAATGACGGTTCACAAATCGCAAGGCTCGGAGTTTGATCATACGGCTCTGGTGCTGCCGGCCCGGTACAGCCCGGTCCTGAGCCGGGAACTGGTGTACACCGCCATTACCCGGGCGCGGACGCAACTGACCATTTACAGTGATGAAGCCGTATTTACGCGGGCGATACAGTCACGTACCCGCAGACGAAGCGGATTAAGTGACCAGCTGGTGAATGAACCGCCGCGGGCTGACTGACGGCAAAAAGAGGACGGCATCCTCCCGGCAGGGAAGATGCCGTGGCAGGATCAGTCCAGGCTCAGCATCAGGACTTTGGAACGGCGCTGGTAGTTGTACATTTTCTTTTTGGTTTCAGGCAGAGATTCGATATCGACCGGCACAAATCCCCGTTCCTGGAACCAGTGGATACTGCGGGTAGTCAGGACGAATATTTTAGTCAGGCCCATCGCGCTGGCCTGATGACAGATATGCTGTAACAGTAACTCGCCGCGTGAAGAACTGCGGTATTCCGGGTGCACCGCCACACAGGCCATTTCCCCGATCTGTTCTTCAGGAAAGGGGTAGAGGGCAGCACAGGCAATGGTCAGATTATCCCGTACCACGACGGTGAATTTATTGATTTCCATTTCCAGCTGTTCACGGGAACGACGCACCAGGATCCCCTGTTCCTCAAGCGGGCTGATCAGTTCAAGGATCCCCCCGATATCATCGATGGTCGCTTTACGGATTTTTTCGGCCGATTCCATCACCACCTGCGTTCCGATTCCGTCGCGCGAAAAAAGCTCCTGTAACAGGGTGCCATCTTCCAGATAGCTGATCAGGTGACTGCGGGGAACCCCGCTACGGCAAGCCTGCACGGCTCCCCGCAGGAAGCGTACGGTTCCCGACAGATAATTCCCCTGTTGCTCAAAGCTGTCGATACGTTGCTGAGCCTGGTCGGGGAACATTTCCGAAATAATATTACCGTCATCATCACTGACGCCCTGCTCGGAACAGAAGCCAATCATCTTTTCAGCTTTCAGTTTAATGGCGACCTGAGTCGCAATCTCTTCTGAAGTAAGGTTAAAACTTTCACCGGTGACTGACACCGCGACCGGCCCCAGTAACACGATAGCGCCGCTGTCCAGCTGACGGTGGATAGCGGCATGGTCGATGCGGCGGATACGGCCTGAATGGCAGTAATCCACGCCATCATCCACACCCAGAGGTTGCGCGATAATAAAATTGCCGCTCACCACATTAATATGCGCGCCCTGCAAAGGGGTATTGTTCAGGCTCATCGACAGACGAGCCGTGATATCCAGTTGCAGACGACCGGCCGCCTGTTTTACCAGCTCAAGCGAGGCGGCATCTGTCACACGGGTAAATTTGTGATAGTTCGGCGTCAGCTGATGATCGGCAAGATTGGCATCTATCTGAGGCCGTGCCCCGTAGACCAGTACCAGACGGATGCCCAGGCTATGCAGCAGACCGATATCGTTGACAATCCCGGAGAAGTTGGTGTGCTCGATGGCTTCGCCGCCGAGCATGATGACAAACGTTTTGCCGCGATGGGCATTAATATAGGGGACGGTATGGCGAAACCCCTGAACTAATTCGGTACTACGTTCCTTCACGGCGATCTCCGGGTGAATGATTATTCGTTTTTTGTGTATTTTTATTCCTTTATAGCCCTTAATGCAAGTATTGTGTTTAAGCGGAAGCTGCGTTGGTCGCGGGGTTTGACAGGCAGATAGCTAATACTATCAGTCAGTTAATTTTCTAAGGGGCGGGGAGAAGGATTAAAAGTTTTCGGATATTAAGTGATTTTTGAGTGATTTTTGCACAGTGGCTGGTGATCATTAAGTCCTGACTGCTGACTGCTGACTGCTGACTGCTGACTTCTTACTTCTTACTTCTTACTTCTTACTTCTTACTTCTTACTTCTTACTTCTTACTGCCCACTGCCCACTAACCACTAACTTTATTGCACTGTCACGCGACAGGGGAGTTATGCGGTGATTTTATCCTGCGGGAGATCTGTCTTTTACTTCCCTGCTCACTTAAGTGTCCGCTGTCTGGTTATTCTGCCGGGTATTCATGGAATCAGTGACACAGGCTAACCTGTTCACCGGCATCATGACTCTGCCGGTGACGGTCCTGACCACGGGGTACAGAATAACGTATGTTTTACCGGAGACGCTGATCCCGGGGATTCAATAAATCAGGGGCTGAGATCCTTGTATGTCCTTTCGGCCAGCGCTGATATTTTCTGTGGCTCGGCCGGTGGCCGCATAAGTTGTGGTCTTCGGAATTCAGAACACTGAATATTAATTGACTATTTACCTTAATATTAATAACGCAGGATGATTAGCGACTATCAGGAATGAAATATCAGCGAAAAAAGCCTTTATGACCTCTTATCTGTTCGTTTTTTATTATGGAATAAAAGGCATGATTAAGGTCAATAAATAATTATTTTGTGAATATATGCCGGGATAAATTTATTCGGAAATGGTATTTCTGTAACGACTATAAATATACGTCTTGTATTTTATACGCACCGGGAAAAACTCATGACTGATATGATTAAGAAGATTAAACATTTGGATCTCGATAAAGTCTTTCAGCAATTATTAAGAGAAGAACGTTTTGGCTCTCAGGCTGAGTTTGTTGACTATCTAACCCGCAACGGGTTCAGGCATATCAATCAGTCTAAAGTCTCTCGCATGCTGACCAGTTATGGCGCGGTACGCACCCGCAATGCCAAAATGGAAATGGTCTATTGTCTGCCGGCGGAACGGGGAGTGCCGACGGCGAAAACCACCCTGAAAAGTTCAGTACTGAGTATTGAAACCAATGACTGGATGGTGGTTACCCACACGGTTCCCGGTGCGGCTCCCTTAATTGCCCGCCTGCTCGATTCCTGCGGAAAATCAGAGGGAATATTAGGCACTGTAGCGGGTGATGATACGATTTTTATCGTTCCGGTCATGGGGGTTAATTCTCATCAGCTTCAACAGTCGGTCATAAGTATCCTTCATTCTGATGGTTAATCAATGAATAAATAAAAGGAGGCTTTATTCCGTGGAGAATAAAGGTTGTTAATGATCTCACGGGTTAAAGAAAAATTATGGATATAAAAAAACTACTGGCTCAGCAGGTTCAGGAAGCGTTAACGGATATTCAACTCATTACGGATAAACCTGTTACGGTTCGACCTGCCGTCCGTCCTGAATTTGGCGATTACCAGGTCGACAGTATGATGGCTCTCGGAAAACTCTGCGGTGAAAATCCGCTGGTGCTGGCGGCACGGGTCGCCGATGCTCTGATGAAAAATAGCCACTCCCGGACGATGCTTGCCCGTGCAGAAGCGGTCGCGCCAGGCTTTATTAATCTGTTTCTGCGTGATGAATGGATTATTGATCTTACCGGACAGGCCGCGAACGATGAAAGGCTGGGGGTAGCCCGTCAGAACGTGCAGCATATTGTGGTCGATTATTCCTCGCCGAATGTGGCAAAAGAGATGCACGTCGGTCATCTGCGCTCAACAATTATTGGTGATGCCAGTGTGCGGACCCTGGAGTTTCTGGGGCACCGGGTGACCCGGGTTAACCATATCGGTGACTGGGGGACACAGTTTGGTATGCTGATAGCCTGCCTGGAAATCGCAGAAAATCAGGGAGATATCTCCCTCTCTGATCTTGAAGGTTTTTATCGCGCGGCTAAAAAACGTTATGACGACGATCCCGGGTTTGCCCGGAAGGCCCGTGCCTATGTGGTGAAGCTGCAACAGGGGGATGCCTGGTGCCGTGAAATGTGGCGTAAGCTGGTAGATATTTCGATGACCCAAAACCAGCAAAACTACGACCGGCTCGGCGTGTCACTCAGCAAAGACGATATCCGGGGGGAAAGTTTTTATAATGAGATGCTGCCGGAAATCGTCGATGATCTTCTGGCGCGGGGGATTGCCACGATGGACGGTGAAACAGCGATCGTTTATCTGGATAACTACCGCAATAAGCAGGGGGATCCGATGGGGGTGATCGTCCGTAAACAGGATGGCGGATATCTTTATACCACCACGGATATTGCCTGTGCGAAGTATCGCTATCAGCAGCTGCACGCAGATCGTATTCTTTATTATATTGATGCGCGCCAGCATCAGCACCTGATGATGGCCTGGGAGATCGTCCGCCGTGCCGGGTATGTCCCTGAGCAGGTCACTCTGGAACATCATAAATTCGGTATGATGCTGGATAAAACCGGCAAACCGTTTAAGACCAGGGAAGGGGGCACGATCAGGCTGGCAGAACTGCTGGAAGAAGCCGTCACCAGGGCACATAAGCTGGTCAGTGAAAAGTCTCCGCAGCTTGCTGCCGGTGAACTGGAGACGCTGGCGGAAATGATAGGTATCGGCGCCGTAAAATATGCCGATTTATCCAAAAACCGCACCACCGATTATGTGTTCGACTGGGATACGATGCTCAGCTTTGAAGGAAACACGGCCCCTTATATTCAGTATGCCTGTGCCCGTATTACCTCACTGCTGCGTAAAGCGACGGCAACTGAGGGGCCGTTGCCACAGACCTTCAGCGGAACACTCAGTTTTTCCACAGAGACTGAGCGGGCACTGGCCGTAAAATTACTGCAATTCGAAGAAACCTTGCTGGCCGTCGCAAAAGAGGGGATGCCGAATATTATGTGTCATTACCTGTTTGAACTCGCCTCGATGTTCTCAGGGTTCTATGCCTCGTCACCGGTACTGACACATCAGGAGCGATCCCGGCGTCAGAGCCGTCTGGCCCTTTGTGCTCTGACAGGAAGGGTCTTATCAACAGGGCTGGAGACGCTGGGGATCCGCGTACCGGAAAGAATGTAAGGCGGCAGGAATACGACAGCCGGGGCCGGGGAGGTCGCTGAATTCAGCGCAAAAAAAAACTTATCAAAAGTAATTTGATAAGTTTTCTTCGGTTGGTTGCGGGGGCCGGATTTGAACCGACGACCTTCGGGTTATGAGCCCGACGAGCTACCAGGCTGCTCCACCCCGCGTCCGTGCTGTTACCTGTACTGCTTCATAGTATTGGTTGCGGGGGCCGGATTTGAACCGACGACCTTCGGGTTATGAGCCCGACGAGCTACCAGGCTGCTCCACCCCGCGTCCGTACTACTACTGTTACTGCTTCACATTGTATTGGTTGCGGGGGCCGGATTTGAACCGACGACCTTCGGGTTATGAGCCCGACGAGCTACCAGGCTGCTCCACCCCGCGTCCGCGCTACTACTTGCTTACTGCCACTACATTATGTGAATTGGTTGCGGGGGCCGGATTTGAACCGACGACCTTCGGGTTATGAGCCCGACGAGCTACCAGGCTGCTCCACCCCGCGTCCGTGGATGCGCACTATACTCCCCATAGCCTTCGATGCAACCCATTTATGATAAAAAACGTAAAAAAAACCGTCATCTGCTGAATTTTACGGCAGTTTTCTTTTTTTATGTAAATCCCCGATGCTGATTCTGCGGAAGATTTAATTATCACCCGGCCTCTGCTATCTTCGCTTCAGATAATTCAGCGAAGGCAGCGTAATGAAAGGAAAATGGGCAAAGCTTGCACTGACCGGGGCATTTCTGGCGTTACTGGCCGGATGTTCTTCCCGACCTACCGATCGCGGTCAGCAATATAAAGACGGAAAACTGGAACAACCCTTTGCGTTGGTTAACCAGCCGAATGCCAAAGGCAGTCCGGTAAACGCACGTGACTTTGCCGAACAGGTCCGGCAGATCCAGGGGGCCTCCGGCGCACTCTTCAGTCGTAACAGCAGTACCTATAACTCTATAGAAAGCTGGCTGGTCGCCGGGGGCAATACCCGCGACTTGCGTCAGTTCGGTCTCGATGCCTGGCAAATGGAGGGGACCGATGATTATGGTAACGTTCAGTTTACCGGCTACTATACCCCGGTGATCCAGGCCCGCTATACCCGTCAGGGAGAGTTTCAGTATCCTATCTATCGTATGCCGCCGCGCCGTCGCGGTTATAAATTGCCGAGCCGTGCCGAAATCTACAACGGTGCACTGAATTCCCGGTATGTGATTGCCTGGAGTAATTCATTAATTGATAACTTTATGATGGATGTTCAGGGCAGCGGTTATGTGGACTACGGCGATGGTCGTCCGCTGACCTTCTTTGGCTACGGTGGCAAGAACGGCTGGGCGTATCACAGCATCGGTAAAGAGCTTATCGATCGCGGGGAAGTCAAGCGGGAAGACATGTCAATGCAGGCCATCCGCGAGTGGGCTCAGAACCACTCTTATGCCGATGTCCGTGCTTTGCTGGAAACGAATCCTTCCTTTGTCTTCTTCCGTCCGGAGTCCTACACCCCGGTGCGGGGAGCCAGTGCGGTACCGCTGGTGGCTAAAGCCTCCGTTGCTGCCGACCGTTCGCTGATCCCGCCCGGCACCGTATTGCTGGCCGAAGTGCCGCAACTGAATGAAAAAGGCAAATTTAACGGCACTTACCAGATGCGGCTGATGGTCGCTCTGGATGTCGGCGGGGCGATTAAAGGCCAGCATTTCGATATTTATCAGGGAATTGGTCCTGAAGCGGCTCATCTGGCCGGTTTTTATAATCACTACGGACGCGTCTGGGTGTTAAAATCTGCACCGGGGACGGGATTACTGACCCGTTGAGCGTCCGGCGGAAGGGGGGCAAACCCTGCCACTCTTCCGCCGGCGGTAATAAAGAATAATGTAAAGAAAGAGGATCTATGCCGGAAGTGACTGATACCTGGCGCCAGCGTTTTGGCGGGACAGGCCGTTTATATGGTCAGCAGGCTTTGCACTGGTTTGCAGATGCGCGCTTTTGTGTAGTGGGCATCGGCGGCGTTGGCTCCTGGGCTGCAGAAGCACTGGCCAGAACCGGCATCGGGCATATCACGTTAATTGATATGGATGATGTCTGCATCACCAATACTAACCGGCAGATCCATGCGCTTCGCGGAAACGTAGGGCAGGCGAAAACCGAAGTGATGGCTGAACGCCTGCGGCAGATTAACCCGGAATGTGAGGTGGTCTGTATTGATGATTTCGTCACGCCGGAGAATGTGGCTGCTCTGCTGGACCACCGGTTCGATTACGTGATTGATGCCATCGACAGTGTCAGACCGAAAGCAGCCTTGCTGGCTTATTGCCGCCGTCACAAGATCCCGTTGATCACCACCGGCGGGGCGGGCGGGCAAATCGATCCGACACAGATTGCGGTGACGGATCTGGCGAAAACGATACAGGATCCACTGGCGGCAAAACTGCGTGAACGACTGAAATCCGATTTCGCGATCGTTAAAAACAGTAAAGGCAAACTGGGCATCGACTGCGTCTTCTCCACCGAAGCGCTGGTCTATCCGCAACCGGACGGCACGGTCTGTGCTTCGCGCAGTACGGCTGAAGGCCCGAAACGCATGGATTGTGCCGCAGGATTCGGGGCGGCAACGATGGTGACGGCCAGTTTTGGATTTATCGCCGTATCTCATGCGCTGAAAAAGTTTATCGCCAGGAAAGTACGTCAGGCGGCCGACGCCACCTGAGGCTCTGCGGTTCAGGCGCTGCGGGCAATACGCTGAATGGCTGCAGCCAGTGCTTCCAGGCCACTGCTGCGGCTGGCACTGAGTTGCTCTTTTAACCCCAGTTGTTCAAAAATGGCCAGCGGATCGAATTCTTCTAATTCGCTGGCTGTCTTACCTTCACAGACCGTCAGCATCACAGCCAGCAGTCCTTTCACGATGCGTCCCTCACTGTCACCGTAAAAATGGAAACTGCCATCGTCCAGACGCTGGCTTCCCAGCCAGACACGGTTTTCGCATCCGCTGATTTCATTCTCCGGGGTTTTCAGTGCCTCCGGCAGCGGCGGTAACTTCCGGCTTAGCAGGATTAACTGGCGGTAACGTTCCTCCCAGTGGCGGAACTGGCCGAACTGCTCCGTTAAGCCGGTCGCGGTGATGTCGTGACCAAACGGATGGGGGGCGATTAAAGACGTCATAACATTACTCACTTAACAGATCATGGGCCATCCGGACTGCCCGGACAAAAGCGTCAACATCCAGTCGATTATTATAAGGGGCAAATGATGCGCGCAGACAGCCCTGAATAGCCAGCGCTTTCATCAGCGGCTGGGCACAATGTTGTCCTGCACGTATCGCTATTTTTTGTTCAGCCAGCAGGGTCACCATATCGGACGGGTGGATACCGTCGAAACTGAAGGCTAACAGCGGCGCATTATGCTGCCGGAAACTGCGAAAACCGGGTAACTGTGCCAGTTGCTGTTCTGCGTCAGTGGCCAGCGCTTCGCTCCACCGGGCCGCGGCGCGGTGATCGACGGTGGATAAAAAGTCCAGAGTCGCGCCAAAGGCACAAACGCCGGCAATATTCGGGGTACCGGCCTCCAGCCCGTGGGGCGGCGCCATGGCCGTGAACCCGTCGAAACTGACCTGATCGACCATTTTCCCCCCGCCGATCCACGGTTTCATTTCAGCCAGACATTCGGCACTGGCATAGAGTACCCCGACACCGGTCGGGCCGTAGAGTTTATGGCCGGAAAAGGCATAAAAGTCAGCCTGAAGGGCGGTGACATCGGCAGGCTGATGAACGATCCCCTGGGCACCGTCGACCAGTACTTTCACTCCGGCGGCATGCGCCGTGGCAATAATTTCGGACAATACCGGCAACGCCCCGGTGACGTTCGACATCTGAGTGACCGCCAGCAGGCGGGTTTTTCCGCTCAGCAGTGACGGCAGCAGGTCATTGCGTGGCAGTCCTTCCGCGGTCACCGGCCACTTCACCACACGGGCACCTTTTTCTGCTGCAATCATCAGCCAGGGGATCAGGTTCGCGTGATGCTCCATCTCACAGACCAGGATTTCGTCACCGGCCTGCAACTGATGTGACAGCCAGCTATGCGCGACCAGATTGATGGATTCGGTGGTCCCCCGGGTCCAGACTATCTGTGCTGCGCTCTGCGCATTGAGCAATTCCGCGACCTGCTGGCGGGTATGTTCATAGGCGGCTGTCAGTTTTCGCGCCTGCGAGTGCTGGCTGCGGTGCACCGTTCCCGCGGCGCGATAACATTCTGAGCTGGCATCAATCATCACCTGAGGCTTCAGGGCGGTGGCAGCACTGTCCAGATAAATATTATCCTCAGTGAGCGCAGGAAACTGCCGGCGGAAAGCGACGGCATCAAAACCATTCATAGCGTACTCTTACAGGTAAATTTAAGATAAGACTGAAAAAACAGCCTCTGCTGGTAAAGTGACAAAATTGTCATATGCTTTATTAGCAGGCTGTAAGCATATTTATAGCTTAATGTTAGTTATCCGTGGTTACGGACTAAAACATGGACTGCATAAAGGCAGAATCGCTGACAGTTTAAGGTATTCTTATCTGTAAGGAGATAATAAATGAAAAAGCAACTCGCAGCAGTATTCGCAGTATCCGCGCTCGTCTTTACCCTGGCTGGTTGTTCGTCTAATTATGTCATGCATACCAATGATGGCCGTACCATCGTAGCACAAGGTAAGCCTGGCGTTGATGATGACACAGGTATGATCGTCTATAAAGACAGCAGTGGTATCAAGCAGCAGATCAACCGTTCTGACGTCAAAGAAATGACTCAGCTCGGTCAGTAAGCCTATCGTATTGATTGCAGTCGCCGGTGGCGGCTGCTTTATCTTTTCCTCCGTTTTCCCCGCCGTTTTTTGCAGAGAATCCCTTCCTGTCGCCCGGCCAGTTTTTTACTGAAATGATTAATTATGTCGTTCCTCTGTCAGGTTTATGCATAATCTGAATCTATGCAAATATCTGCGCAAACGTTTCGCTTTTCGCATAAGGTGAGTTATTGCGGCTTGCGGGGTTTTGAAGGGGGGATAAGGCATCATCGCCGGAACTGAATATGAAAGACAAAAAAAAACACCGCATTAAGCGGTGCTGTAAAAATATAAACTATGGACAGACAGGGTATATCACAGGAAATAAATCAGGTCTGAAAAACAGACCAAATGCAAACACAACATCACCACCTAAAGCCAAAAGGCCCTGATATGACTGGTTCAGGAAACTTTTCGTTCCGGCTCAGGAAGTGCGTGAACTATAGGTATTTGCTGGAGGTTCCTCAAGGGACAATTTATAATGCTTCGGATAAAAAAAACTAATGTCTGAGTGCATTCCGGCTCCTGCATCCCATTGGCCCTGAATCTGAATATTGTTATGTCAAAACGACTGCCACCTCTCAATGCTCTCAAAGTCTTCGATGCTGCCGCGCGGCACCTGAGTTTTACCCGTGCGGCCGAAGAGCTGTTTGTTACCCAGGCCGCCGTCAGCCACCAGATTAAATCGCTGGAAGACTTTCTCGGCCTGAAACTGTTCCGTCGCCGTAACCGCTCTCTGTTACTGACCGAAGAAGGCCAAAGCTATTCGCTTGATATTAAAGAGATATTTTCCGCACTGAACGATGCCACCCGTAAACTGCAGGCCCGAAGTGCGAAAGGTGCGCTGACGGTCAGTCTGTTACCCAGCTTTGCGATCCAGTGGCTGGTCCCCCGGTTGTCCAGTTTTAACCAGGACTGTCCGGGCATCGATGTCCGTATCCAGGCCGTCGACCGTGAAGAGGATAAACTGTCTGATGATGTGGACGTGGCTATCTTCTATGGCCGGGGGAACTGGCCGGGACTGCGGGTGGAAAAACTGTATGCGGAGTACTTACTGCCCGTTTGTTCTCCGGCCTTACTGACCGGTGAGTTTTCGCTGAAGAGTCCGGCAGACCTGGCCCATTTCACCTTGTTGCATGACGCATCGCGCCGCGACTGGCAGAGCTATACGCGGCAACTGGGGCTGAACCATGTGAATGTTCAGCAGGGGCCCATTTTCAGCCATACCGCTATGGTGTTACAGGCCGCTATTCACGGGCAGGGGATTGCACTGGCGAATAATGTTATGGTGCAGAGCGAGCTGGAAAGTGGCCGTCTGGTATGCCCGTTTAATGATGTTTTAGCCAGTCAGAACGCTTTTTATCTGGTTTGTCATGACAGCCAGGCAGATCTGGGTAAAATAGCGGCTTTCCGGCAGTGGATCCTGGCGCGTGCCGCCAGTGAACAGGAAAAGTTTCGTTTTCGCTATGATTAGCAAAACAGGACACAGCCAACGGGCTCGATGAGGAACAGGACATGTCCAGCCGCACGATGTTTATTTTTGCCGCCATCAGTGGTTTTTTACTGGTGGCTTTCGGCGCTTTCGGCGCCCATGTATTAAGTAAAACGCTGGGCAGTAATGAGATGGCGTGGATCCATACCGGTCTTGAATATCAGGCGTATCATACGCTGGCGATCCTCGGTCTGGCATCTGCAATGCTGCGCAGGGCGAATATCTGGTTTTACTGGAGTGCCGCACTCCTTGCATTGGGCACAGTGTTATTCAGTGGCAGTCTCTACTGCCTGGCACTGTCCCATCTGATGTTTTTAGTTTTTGTGACGCCGGTGGGAGGCCTTTGCTTCCTGGCCGGATGGTTATTGATGTTGATTGGCGCTCTGCGTCTGAAACGAAAGGCAGGCAGCCATGAATAAAGTTTTACTCTATTGTCGTTCCGGGTTTGAAAAAGAATGTGCGGCAGAAATCACTGCCCGTGCCACGGCACTGGAAGTGTTTGGTTTTGCGCGGGTGAAAGATCATTCCGGCTACGTGATTTTCGAATGTTACCAGTATGAAGATGCTGACAAACTGATCCGTCAGATCCCGTTTGCGTCCCTGATCTTTGCCCGGCAGATGATTGTGGTCGGTGAATTATTACGGGATTTACCGCCGGACGATCGTATCACGCCGGTGTGTGGCATGCTGACCGGTGCCGTGGAGAAGGGCGGTGAACTGCGCGTTGAAGTACCGGATACCAACGAAGCCAAAGAACTGCTTAAATTCTGCCGTAAGTTTACGGTGCCGCTACGGGCTGCATTACGTCAGAACGGCATTCTGCTGAATTATGAATCGGCGAAGCGTCCGGTCGTGCATGTTTTCTTCATTGCCTCCGGGACCTGTTATGTCGGTTACTCTTATCCGGAAAACAACTCTCCGTTGTTTATGGGGATCCCACGGCTGAAGTTCCCGTCCGATGCCCCGAGCCGTTCCACCTTAAAACTGGAAGAAGCTTTCCATGTTTTTGTGCCGGCAGATGAGTGGGACGAGCGGCTGGGCAGCGGGATGTATGCGGTGGATCTGGGAGCCTGCCCGGGCGGCTGGACTTACCAGCTGGTGCAACGCAGCATGATGGTATATGCGGTCGATAACGGACCGATGGCCCCTTCACTGATGGACACCGGGCAGGTGATCCATTGTCGCGAAGATGGTTTTAAATTCCGCCCGCCAAAAACGAATGTGACCTGGCTGGTCTGTGATATGGTCGAAAAACCGGTCAGGGTCGCGGCTCTGATGACCGAATGGCTGATCAATGGCTGGTGCCGGGAAGCGATTTTTAACCTGAAACTGCCGATGAAAAAGCGTTATGAAGAGGTCACTCAGAACCTGCAAATGATCGCCGAATCTCTGCAGGCCGGCGGGATCAATGCACAGATCCGGGCGCGTCATCTCTATCATGATCGCGAAGAGATCACCGTCCACGTGCGTCGTATCTGGGGTGCCACACCCGGCCGTCGTGACGAACGCGAGTAAAGGTTGTCAGTGACCTGAGGCAGGCAGATAGCGCAGGCTCCTCAGGTTTCCCTGTAACTCCAGATCGGTTGCCAGTCGGGCAACCTGTCTGGAGATCAGCGCGATTTCCTGCGACCCCTGCAATTTCTTACGCCACTTTTCTTCCACCTGATCCAGTTGCTCAAAAAGCCTCTCCAGATTACCAAACCGGTGGATAAGTTCTGCCGCACTCTTTGGTCCTATCCCCGCCACTCCCGGAATTTTACTGCCGGCGATACCGCACAGCCCCCAGTAATCCGGCAGTTGTCCGGGTGACACACCGTATTGCTGGCGGATAAAAGGGACATCCAGCCAGCGTTTCTGAAAGTAGTCACGTAAGCGAATGTCGGGGGCCAGCAACTGGCAGTAACCTTTGTCCGTCGACACAATAGTGGTCTGCTGGCCGGCCTGCGCCATCTTGCAGGCCAGGGTGGCGGCCAGGTCATCGGCCTCATCGTCTGTGGCATGCCAGCAGCGAATACCGCAGTCAGCAAACACCTGATGCAGGGCGGGCATCAGCAGACGTAACTCTTCCGGCATCTCCGTGCGGCCGGCTTTATAATCGCTCAGTATCCGGTGTCGCCAGCCTTCACGCTGATGAGGATTATCGAACACACCGACCACATGGGTCGGCTGACTGTGTTGCAGTAGCTGGCGCAGGGCGGCACGGGTGCCGGTAAGACACTGACTGCCCTGAACCGCATGGATTCGGCGAATAAGGTTCAGTGCATCGATGATCAGTAAATGAAAAGTCATAAGGGCCGGAGAATATCAACGCGGAACACAGCGTAAAGTAAAAACAGAAGCTGCTTACCGGCGGGTGGCCGGCAAGCAGAGAGATTATCTGATGATTTCGTAGCAAGGGACATACGCACTGCCCGGCAGTTTCATCCGGTGCTGCGCGATGAAGCCCTGCAACATTTCATCCATGCGGTGCATGATATCGGCATCGCCGTGAATTTTAAACGGTCCGTGGGCTCGTATTTCGCGGATGCCGATCTCTTTCACATTTCCTGCCACGATCCCCGAGAACATCCGGCGCAAATCTGCGGCCAGTTTATCTTTCGGCTGATCCTGGTTGAGGTTAAGGGCGGACATATTGGCATGGGTCGGCTGGAACGGCAGTTGCAGTTCCGGTTCGATGCGCAGTGACCAGTTAAAACTGTAGGCATCGCCGGTCTGACGGCGATACTCCTTCACGGCCGGCATGGCCTGTTTCATGGCTTTTGCGACCGCCGGGGCATCATCGATAATAATCCGGTAATGGCGGGTGGCCGCCTCACCCAGCGTATTGACGATAAAATCATCCAGCACACGGAAATAGTCTGCACTCTCTTTCGGCCCGGTGAGGATCAGCGGCAGCACCTGCTGGTGATTGTGCGGATGCATCATAATACCCAGCAGATAGAGTAACTCTTCGGCCGTCCCGACGCCGCCCGGGAAGATAATAATGCCGTGCGCGATGCGTACGAAGGCCTCCAGACGTTTTTCGATATCCGGCATGATAATCAGCTCATTCACCAGCGGGTTCGGTGGCTCAGCCGCAATGATGGACGGTTCGGTCAGGCCGATAAAACGTCCTTCATGGTAACGCTGCTGTGCATGGCCGACGGCTGCACCTTTCATCGGCGCTTCCATCACCCCCGGGCCACAGCCGGTGCAGATATTCAGTTCACGCAGACCTAATTGCGTGCCGACATCCCGGCAATACTGATATTCCACCGGGTTCACTGAATGTCCCCCCCAGCAGACCACGGTATTCGGTAACTCCCCCACATGCAGAGCACGGGCATTACGCAAAATAGAAAACACCATATTGGTGATGTAGGCCGAATCTTTCGGGTTCGGTTCGCGAAAACGCGCCGAATGGTTCAGCTGACCGGTCACAAACAGGATATCCCGTAGCACGGCGAATAAGTTTGCCTGCAGCGAACGGATAATCTGACCATCGACAAAGGCATTTTCCGGCGGGTTAATCAGCTCCAGTTTTACGCCGCGTTCGCGACGCAATACATTGATATCAAAGTCGGTAAAGCGCGATAGCAGTTGCTGACTGTTATCTGTCTGGCTGCCGGAATTAAGCACCGCCAGCGAGCAGTTGCGGAATAACTGATACAGGTCACTGCTGGCGGTTCTTTTCAGCATATCTACTTCCAGTTGTGAAAGCAGATCCATCGCCCCAAGGGGGCTGATATGTGTAATCAAGAGAACTCCTTACTCCCCGCGGGGAACTGCTGCATCACACAGCGGCTGTAAAATCATTGACCGTGACGCCGGCTCCCTGTCCGGCCCTGTGGTTTCACTGGCCGGTATTTCAGAGTATCGCTGGCTCGCGGATTTTCACAAGTGATAAGTGCTTATTCCTTGTGATGATTGCGGGGAATAGCGGAATTTACTGGCGGGCCAGTCGCGCGATCGGGGCATCAAACTCAACGTTACTGCGCCACGGGTTGATGTCCAGGCCACCTCTGCGCGTGTAGCGGGCATACACCGTCAGGTGCTCCGGCTGGCAAAACTGCTGCAGATCATTGAAAATGCGCTCAACACACTGTTCGTGGAATTCATTATGCTGGCGGAAAGAGAGCAGGTAGCGTAACAGCGCTTCACGATCGATCTGCGGGCCGCGATAGCGGATCATGACCGAGCCCCAGTCAGGCTGTTGGGTGATCAGGCAGTTGGATTTCAGCAGGTGGCTGACCAGCGTCTCTTCGACGATCTCAGGCACCGTGGCGCCTTTCAGCAGACTGTTATCAAAACTGTAATTATCGACGGTAACCGGCAGGTCGTCGATGCACTCTCCGGCGAAATGACCGACCGGTTGTCCTTCAGCCTCACTCAGGCTTGAGAGGGTTACCGTGACTTTACCCCCGGCACAGGCAGTGAGATCTTTTTCGAGAGTGGCTCTGACGGCTTCAGTATCCGCA
Organism: Tatumella terrea; assembly: GCF_039523755.1. Classification (NCBI taxonomy): domain Bacteria; kingdom Pseudomonadati; phylum Pseudomonadota; class Gammaproteobacteria; order Enterobacterales; family Erwiniaceae; genus Tatumella; species Tatumella terrea. Next base: position 293,131 of record NZ_BAAAFX010000013.1, read on the forward strand.
AATTTTGTCTGATTGAAACTATTCAGATAGAGTTTAAAACTCTTCGATTCAATCAGATTCCGGCTGGTGGCACAGAGCGCCACATAACCGATAGCCACGCGCGGAACTCCCTGCTCATTCAGCCAGGAGAGTTCGTACAATGTCCAGAGATCCTCGCCATGAAAGGGCAGGTTATCTTCCTGCAACCCCAGACCGTCACGGTTCAGGCTGCGCGGAACCGGTTGTAATAACTCCGGGGCATAATGTTCGGTGTAGGAAGTTTTTTTTCCCAGGGTCAGACCTTCCAGGGCCTGATGTTGGTCATAATGAGTCATGAAAGTACCACGGATAAAGTAAACGTTGTGCTCAGTGTACCCGATCAGAAGTGAGAAAATGAATGATGCAGCAAACCTTAGATGCTTTACACGCCTTTACCCGCCGCTATTGTGAGAAATGGCAGCAGCAAACCGGTCATTTTCCGTGGAGTGAAGCACTCGCGGGTATCGATTCTCCGTGTATTGAGTCTGGCGATGAGCGGGGGATCTACTGGCAACCCCGGCCGTTTACTTTGCCCGCAACGCTGGAAGCGGTAGAACGTGCGCTGGATATTGTGATTCAGCCCGCCGTAGTCGCCTGGTATACCGCGCAGTTTGCGGCGGATATGCAAGCCGTCTGGCAGGGACGTCAGATGACCTTGCTGCAGGTCTGGAATGAGGAAGATTTCAGCCGGGTGCAGGAGAATTTAATCGGACACCTGGTGATGAAACGACGACTGAAACAGACCCCGACCCTGTTTATTGCCGCGACCGATCACGACACCGAAATTATCTCGGTCTGTAACCTGAGCGGTGAAGTTATCCTGGAATCACTCGGCACCAAAAAGCGTGAAATTCTGGCCCCTTCACTGGCTGATTTTCTTACCGAATCTGACGGGATCGTGACGAAATAGTCTGAAATCCCGCAGTTTGTGAACAGAAGGCGGTAAGTAACTTGATTCAGATCAATAAAGAGTGTTTTTTACCCGGGAATTCCTCATTGTATAAAGCCTTCCTATTTCAGGGGGTTACTGTAAAAGCCATTGAATTATAAAGCTAATTAGGATTTTTACAGTAAAAATCCCGTTGCGAAAAATGGCAACTCTGACAGAATGGCACCCACTGGCAGGACGCCGTGGAGGTGACTGGTTTTCAGGATGAAAACAGCCCAGGGAAGGTGGTATCTGTTATGGATGTCAGATGCCGTAAGGTTGTTTCAGGAAAGAAGTAACCTGCTCTGCCTGAGCTAACCCCCTCCCCGGGAGGGAAGTTGCTGTCGGGGATAGACAGTGGCGCATCGGGCCAGAAAGTCCGGTCAGGATGACCCGGCTGATACTGATCAAGCCCAATGAAAGCAGGGAGCACGATTGTAGCTGGATTGCTGCGAACAGACTGGGAGTACTGTATTTTTACAGTACTCCCTTTTTTATGCTCATCACTTTTCCTCCGTGTAATGGTATGCTGGCGCGGTTTTTATCAGGAAAAGGAGAACACCGGTGGCTGAGCAACATATCGTCCTGCAGCGACTGTCGCAACTTGAACAGATCTTACGGGACCATCAGCTATGGCAGGAAACGGCACCGGCAGAGAGCGCGCTGCAAAGCTCCCAGCCTTTCAGCCTGGACACTCTGCATCCGCTGGAATGGCTGCAGTGGATTTTTATTCCCCGGATGACGGCCATCATCGATGCCGGGGCCGGGTTACCTGAAAAACTGGCGATCGCCCCGTATTTTGAAATGGCGCTGGAGCCGCAGCACAGCGTACGTCCGGTATTGTTACTGACCTTAAGGCAACTTGATGGTCTCTTTGAACAAGAAACGCCTTAATGCTTGAAATTATTTATCAGGATCGCTGGCTGGTGGTGGTCAACAAACCCGCGGGTATGCTGGTTCACCGGAGCTGGCTGGATCGGCATGAAACGACCTTCGTGATGCAGACACTGCGTGACCAGATAGGCCAGCATGTCTTTACCGTCCATCGTCTGGACCGCCCGACGTCCGGCGTGTTGATCTTCGCCTTATCGTCTGAGGTTGCCCGGCTGTTATCACAGCAGTTCGAACAGCATCAGCTGGAAAAAACGTATCATGCCGTCGTGCGTGGCTGGCTGACAGAGGCGGGCGAGCTGGATTATCCGTTAATGGAAGAGCGGGATAAGATTGCCGATAAACATTCCGCCGCGCCTGCCGCGCCTCAGTCGGCACTGACCCGCTATCAGCCGCTGGCTCAGGTTGAAATGCCGGTGCCGATAGGGCGTTATTCCACCTGCCGTTACACTCTGATGGAACTCACTCCGCAAACCGGTCGTAAGCACCAGTTGCGTCGCCATATGTCGCACCTCCGGCATCCGATCATCGGTGATACTAATCACGGGGATTTACGTCAGAATCGCGGGGCCGCCGGACATTTCGGATGTCACCGACTGATGTTACATGCATCCCGGCTTATGCTGACGCATCCGGTGACCGGGGAGTCGCTATATCTGCAGGCCGGCCTCGATACGGTCTGGCAAACGGCCTTTGACCATTTCGGCTGGCAGGATCTGTTACCGGATTTACCCCGGACCATCCCGTTTATTGAACCGTCAGAGACGGAGGAGAAGTAATGGCCAGTATCGGAATTTTTATCGGTACCGTGTATGGCAATTCGCAGCTTATTGCCGAAGAAGCGCAGCCAATGCTGGAAGCCGCCGGACACCAGGTCCGCCTGTATGATGAACCGGTGTTAAGTCAGTGGCTGGATGAGAGTCTGCAGATCCGGTTAATTATTACCTCCACGACCGGGCAGGGCGACTTTCCGGACACCATCGCAGGGCTTTATACCGCCATGAAAGATCAGTGTGGTTACCAGCCGACGGTACGTTACGGGCTGATTGCTCTGGGGGATAGCAGTTATCAGGAATATTGCGGAGCCGGTCAGGCTTTCGATCAGCTGTTGCAGGAGCATCAGGCACAGCGTATCGGTGAGGTTCTGTGGGTCGATGCACAGGAATCACCGGTGCCCGAAGAGGTTGCCTTACCGTGGATTGAACACTGGATAACCTTGTTGTAATCCGCAGAAACCGTGGGCAGATGCATCTTTCCTGCCCGCCGCTTTTTGCGCTCTCCGGCGGGCGGGCGGGTCTTTTTACTGTCGCCCCTTTGGCTTCTTCATCTGTTGGGGCGTTTCACCCCTCCGCTTGCTTACCCCGTTCTGCCATTTCGCTTTGCCACATTGTTCTGCGACTTCCTCCGGTGGGTCGTTTTACCCCTCCGCTTGCTTACCCCGTTCTGCCATTTCGCTTTGCCACATTGTTCTGCGACTTCCTCCGATGGGTCGTTTTATTACCCTTCTTGTTTACCCCGTTCTGTCACTTCGCTTTGCCACATTGTTCTGCGACTTCCTCCGGTGGGTCGTTTTATCACTCCGCTTGCTTACCCCGTTTTGCCATTTCGCTTTGCCACTTTGTTCTGCGACTTCCTCCGATGGGTCGTTTTATTACCCTTCTTGCTTACCCCATTATGCGACTTCGCTTTGTTACGTTGTTCTGCGACTTCCTCCGGTGGGTCGTTTCACCCCTCCGCTTGCTTACCCCGTTCTGCGACTTCGCTTTGTTACGTTGTTCTGCGACTTCTTTTTGTCATCCCGTTCTGCTTCTTCGTCTGTCACGTCCTTTTACTGTTTCGTCTGTCACGTCCTTTTACTGTTTCGTTTGCTCACTCCGTTCTGTCCCGTTATCGGTTGCTGCTATAGGGCTGTCAGCCACCGTGACATTTCAGGCAATCTGCCGCGCAGGCGGTATCAGGGACGTATTCCATCCGGCGGGTCAGGGGGAGCCCTGAGAAAAGGTGTTTTTACCGGCAGGCCGGATGAATAACGAGTGAAGAGATTTGTTAATGTATTTGGCTTTTTTACGCTACATTCCGTCTGTTTTTCCGTATCATTGTCTGCAGAATTTTACAGAGCAGGTAAAATACATTCTGTTGCCGGAAAGCCCGGCATACCTCTGACAATCTGCCATATTAAGAGAACACATTACTGATGGTGCAATTTTATTCCGCTGCCAGGCGCGCGAAGCCCCGCAAAGAACTCACGGTAACGATAGATGAGCTGGATCCGTTTGGTCAGGGCGTGGCGCGTTATCAGGGGAAAACCCTGTTTGTCAGTGGGGCGCTGCCCGGAGAAAAAGTGCAGGTGACGGTGCAGGAAGATAAACGTCACTATTCCCGCGGCAAAGCGACCCGGCTTCTCACGCAAAGTCCTGAGCGTGTGGTTGCACGTTGTCCTCATTATGGTGAATGTGGTGGCTGCCAGCAGCAGCACGTCAGTGAAGCTCTTCAGCAGCAAAGTAAAAAACAAGCCCTGGAAAGAATGCTCAACCATAACAGCCCGCAACCGTTAAAGGTTGAACAGGTGATCCACGGAGACAGCTGGCACTACCGGCGACGTGCACGGCTGAGCCTGCGCTGGGATAATAAACAGCAGCGGCTGGACATGGGCTTTCGTAAAAATGGCAGCAGCGAAATCGTGAATATCCGCCAGTGCCCTGTTATGGTGCAATCTCTGGATCGTTTGCTCCCCGAACTGAGACAGTGTCTGACAGAATTACAGGGTGCCCGGGATCTTGGCCATGCCGAGCTGGTGCAGGCGGACAATGGGGTGATGCTGGTTTTACGCCATCTGAAACCATTTTCTGTGGCTGACCATGAAAAACTGGAACGATTTTCGCAACATCACCAGCTGATGTTGTTTCTTGCCCCGGACAACAATACTCTGCAACACATTTGCGGAGAAATGCCGTATTATCAGTCGCATAACCTGAAGCTTTCCTTCAGCCCGCAGGATTTCATCCAGGTGAATGACAAGGTGAATCAGCAGATGGTAACGACGGCTATCGACTGGCTGGCGTTGCAGCCCGGCGACCGGGTACTGGACCTGTTTTGCGGAATGGGCAACTTCACTCTGCCTGTCGGGCAGTATGTTGAGAATGTTGTCGGTGTTGAAGGGGTAGAGGCATTAGTTCAGCAGGCTGCGCGTAATGCGCAGGATAATGATTTACATAATGTCACGTTCTACCGGCACGATCTGGAACAGGATGTGACAGGACAACCCTGGGCATCGCAGGGGTTCACTAAAGTACTGCTCGATCCGGCCAGGGCCGGTGCCGCCGGAATAATGGCGCATATTATTGCGCTGGCACCAGAACGTATAGTGTATGTGTCCTGTAATCCCGCCACACTGGCTCGTGACAGTGAGCCCTTGATGGCAGCAGGCTATATTGCGGAGCGGGTGACGATGCTGGATATGTTTCCTCATACCAGCCATCTGGAATCCATGGTGCTGTTCAGCAGAACCTAAACGGCCAGGCAGGCCGTCATGCAGGAGAAGTTATGGTTGCGGTAAGAAGTGCGCATATGAATACGGCAGGGGAATTTGCCCTCGAACAGTGGATAGCCACTCTGGGGATTGCTAATGAGCAATCCTGCCAGCGACTGGCGGACTGCTGGCGTTATTGCGAAACCGAGACCAGTCACCATCCTCTTCAGCCGATGTTACTGTGGCGCGGTATTGAGATGGTCGAAATACTGACCGAACTCAGTATGGACAACGATACCCTGCGCGCAGCGTTGCTGTTCCCGCTGGCTAACGAAGAGGTGGTTACCGAAGAACAACTGGAAGAGCGGTTTGGCAGGGAGATTGTCTCGCTGGTACATGGTGTCCGGGATATGGATGCCATCCGTCAGCTGAAGGCGACCCATAACGATTCGATGGCCTCAGAGCAGGTGGATAATGTCCGCCGCATGTTGCTGGCAATGGTGGAAGACTTCCGTTGTGTGGTGATCAAGCTGGCAGAGCGGGTCGCCCATCTGCGCGAAATGAAAGATGCGCCGGAAGACGAACGTGTTCTGGCGGCGAAAGAGAGCACCAATATCTATGCGCCGCTGGCAAACCGCCTGGGGATCGGTCAGTTAAAATGGGAACTGGAAGATTACTGTTTCCGTTATCTGCACCCGGAAGAATATAAACGTATCGCGAAACTGCTGCATGAGCGGCGGGTCGATCGTGAACAATATATCGAAAATTTCGTCGATAACCTGCGTCAGGAAATGACCCGCGAAGGGGTCAGGGCCGAAGTCTATGGCCGGCCGAAACATATCTATAGCATCTGGCGTAAGATGCAGAAGAAAGCCCTGTCCTTTGATGAACTGTTCGATGTCCGTGCCGTGCGCATTGTGGCTGACCGTCTGCAGGACTGTTACGGCGCGTTAGGGATCGTCCACACCCTGTACCGCCATCTGCCCAGTGAGTTTGACGACTATGTCGCTAACCCTAAGCCTAACGGCTACCAGTCTATCCACACGGTGGTACTGGGGCCGCGTGGACAAACGGTCGAGATACAAATCCGTACCCGGCAGATGCATGAAGATGCTGAACTGGGGGTGGCGGCCCACTGGAAATACAAAGAAGGCCCGGGGATCAGCAATACCCGTGGCGCGGCGGGTCACGAAGAGCGGATTGCCTGGCTGCGTAAACTGATCGCCTGGCAGGAAGAGATGGCTGACAGCGGCGAAATGCTTGAGGAAGTCCGCAGTCAGGTGTTTGACGACCGGGTGTATGTGTTTACGCCGAAAGGCGATGTCATCGACCTGCCTGCCGGCTCGACACCGCTGGACTTCGCCTACCATATTCACAGTGATATCGGACACCGCTGTATCGGTGCCAAAATCAGCGGACGGATTGTTCCCTTCACCTATCAGCTACAGATGGGGGATCAGGTAGAAGTGATCACCCAGAAGCAGCCGAACCCGAGCAGGGACTGGCTGAATCCGAACCTTGGGTACATTACCACCAGCCGGGGTCGTGCCAAAGTGCATGCCTGGTTCCGTAAACAGGATCGCGATAAAAATATCCTGGCCGGCCGGCAGATTCTGGACAGTGAACTGAGTCACCTGGATATCAGCCTGAAAGAGGCTGAAAAGCTGCTGTTGCCACGCTATAACATGACCTCGATGGATGAAATCCTGGCGGCCATCGGTGGCGGCGATATCCGGCTTAACCAGATGGTGAACTATCTGCAGGGCAAGCTGAATAAACCGACCGCCGAAGAAGAAGACAGGGAAGCCCTGCGTCAGCTGACTCAGAAATCACACAGTAATCACCATGCCGGCAAAGAGAGTGGTCGCGTGGTGGTCGAGGGCGTCGGAAATCTGATGCACCATATTGCCCGTTGCTGTCAGCCTATCCCGGGCGACGATATTGTCGGCTTTATCACCCAGGGGCGGGGGATCTCTATTCACCGGGCGAATTGTGATCAGCTGGCGGAGCTGACGAATCATGCGCCGGAACGTATTGTTGATGCCGTCTGGGGGGAGAGCTATTCCAGCGGATATTCGCTGGTGGTGAGGGTTATTGCGAATGATCGCAGCGGTCTGCTGCGTGATATTACGACCATTCTGGCCAACGAAAAAGTCAATGTGCTGGGGGTTTCCAGCCATAGCGATACGAAAAAGCAGCTCGCCACCATCGACATGGATATCGAAATTTATAACCAGCAGGTCCTGGGACGTATTATTGCCCGTCTGAATCAGGTGCCTGATATTATCGATGCCAAACGCCGCCATTAACCGGTGACCGGTCCCCGTTCAGCCTCTGGCTGACCGGGGATGGTTTTACCCCCTTCGTTGAGAATGCCATGAACACATCAGAATCTTCATTACAGCATTTGCTGACGCTGATGCAGCAATTACGTGACCCGCAGCACGGCTGCCCGTGGGATAAGCAGCAGACGTTTGCCTCTATTGCCCCTTACACCTTAGAAGAAACCTATGAAGTGCTGGACGCTATTCAGCGCGGAGACTTTACTGAACTGCGTGAAGAGCTGGGCGATTTACTGTTCCAGGTCGTGTTCTACGCACAAATGGCAAAGGAACAGGGGCTGTTTGATTTCAGCGATATCTGTCAGAGCATCAGCAGTAAACTGGAGCGCAGGCACCCGCATATCTTTGCCTCACCGCAGGATAAAGCGGTGAACGATATCAATCAGCACTGGGAAGCGTTGAAACAGCAGGAGCGGGAGGAGAAATCGCAGCATTCCGCGCTGGATGATATTCCCCGGGCAATGCCCGCCCTGATGCGGGCCTATAAGATCCAGAAGCGTTGCAGCAATGTCGGTTTTGACTGGAATGAGACCGGGCCGGTACTCGATAAAGTGCATGAAGAAATTGCTGAGGTGATGGAAGAGGCTGGCCGCGATGAAATAAACCCGCAGCGGCTGGAGGAGGAGATTGGGGATCTGTTATTCGCCACGGTGAATCTTTCCCGCCATCTTGGCAGTAAAGCCGAGACCGCGTTGCAGAAAGCCAACGATAAATTTGAAAAACGTTTTCGTCAGGTCGAAAGCATTATTGCAGCACAGGGGCTGACGATGCCTGGCGCGACCCTGGAGCAGATGGAAGCGGCCTGGCAGCAGGTCAAACAGCAGGAAAAATCCTGAGGCTGGCGGGGGGGGCCGTCTGAATCAGGTGGATTTTTCCCTCCGCCGCCGGGCTCACCTCTGTGCGGGGAGCTTCTCCCGTGATCTGACGTTATGACCCCCGGCGAGCGGGTATTCTGACGGGGATATCCGGCCCCGGTGGATGTTTTTCTTCAGTTGTCGACCGGGTATGCTGTGATACCAGCCCGGAGCCTGCGCAATAACCTTCCTGTGCAATAACCTTTCTGCGGAAAGGGCAGAGTATTCTGACGGGGATATCCGGCCCCGGTGGATGTTTTTCTTCAGTTGTCGACCGGGTATGCTGTGATACCGGCCCGGAGCCTGCGTAATAACCTTCCTGTGCAATAACCTTTCTGCGGAAAGGGCAGGGTATTCTGACGGGGTTATCCGGCCCCGGTAGTCGACCCGGGGGATGCTTTTCTTCAGCTGTCGACCGGGTATTCTGTGATACCGGCCCGGAGCCTGCGTAATAACCTTCCTGTGCAATAACCTTTCTGCGGAAAGAACAGGGTTTTCTGACGTGGGTATCCGGGCCCGGTAGTCGCCCCGGGGATGCGTTGCTCTGTTCGGTGACGGTAGCCAGACTTTTCACCTCACCGGTACTTTCGGCCGTCGCCGGAGCCAGTCGCGCAGTTTTCACCCTTCCGTTAATAAATTCGCCATAAGAACGTGATAAATAACTTTTATTCATCAGGCTAACTCGTTTCAGCTTTTTACGGAAAACGGGCAAAAATGTGATGAAAATCAAGTATAGCGGCGAGAGTTTGCCGTAAGGTGTCGGTTATGCAGAGTGAAGAGTCATTGAATGATTAATTGTGGCGGATGCGGCTTTCGGGTAGACTGCTTTCCCGTCCTGGTGATTCCACCGTCTTTAAACCTTAACTCTCAGGTTCAGCATGACAACGAACTATATTTTTGTGACCGGCGGGGTCGTATCCTCTCTGGGTAAAGGCATTGCTGCAGCCTCCCTGGCAGCTATTCTTGAAGCTCGTGGTCTGAAAGTGACCATTATGAAGCTCGACCCTTATATTAACGTCGATCCAGGCACCATGAGCCCGACTCAGCATGGTGAAGTCTTTGTCACTGATGATGGTGCAGAAACGGATCTTGACTTAGGGCATTACGAGCGTTTTATCCGTACCCGTATGTCTCGCCGTAATAACTTTACTACCGGACGTATTTACTCTGAAGTTCTGCGTAAAGAACGTCGCGGTGACTACCTGGGCGCGACTATTCAGGTGATCCCGCATATTACTAATGCTATCAAAGAGCGCATTATTGAAGGCGGCGAAGGCCATGACGTCGTGCTGGTGGAAATCGGCGGAACGGTAGGTGATATTGAATCACTGCCTTTCCTGGAAGCCATTCGTCAGATGGCTGTCGATGTGGGGCGTGAACATACCCTGTATATGCACCTGACGCTGGTACCTTATATGGCGGCGGCCGGTGAAGTAAAAACTAAACCGACTCAGCACTCGGTTAAAGAACTTCTGTCGATTGGTATTCAGCCGGATGTGCTGATTTGTCGTTCAGACCGTGCCGTCCCTGCCAACGAACGCGCCAAGATTGCGCTGTTCTGTAACGTGGCAGAGAAAGCGGTTATCTCTCTGAAAGATGTCGATTCTATTTACAAGATCCCGGGCATGCTGAAATCCCAGGGTCTGGACGACTTTATCTGTAAGCGTTTTAATCTGAATGCTCCGCAGGCTGATCTGTCCGAATGGGAACAGGTCATCTATGAAGAAGCCAACCCGGGTGGCGAAGTCACTATCGGTATGGTCGGTAAGTATGTTGAACTGCCGGATGCTTACAAATCGGTGATCGAAGCACTGAAACACGCGGGTCTGAAAAACCGTGTGACGGTGAATATTAAACTGATTGATTCTCAGGATATCGAAACCCGGGGTGTTGAGTTACTCAACGGACTGGATGCTATCCTGATCCCTGGCGGGTTCGGTACCCGTGGTATCGAAGGAAAAATTCTTGCCGCGCAGTATGCCCGTGAGAACAAAATCCCTTACCTGGGGATCTGCCTCGGTATGCAGATTGCGTTAATTGAGTTTGCGCGTAATGTGGCCGGGATGGCTGGTGCAAGCTCCACAGAATTTGATCCGAACTGTAAATCACCGGTCGTTGCGCTGATCACCGAATGGCGCGATGAAGAAGGTCATGTTGAAGTTCGTGATGAAAAGAGCGATCTTGGCGGCACGATGCGTCTGGGAAGCCAGGCCTGCCAGCTGTCTGATGACAGCCTGGTCCGTCAGATGTACGGGGCATCAACCATTGTTGAACGTCACCGTCATCGTTATGAAGTCAATAATCTGTTACTGAAGCCTATTGAGGCGGCAGGTTTGCGGATTGCGGGTCGTTCCGGTGATGACCAGCTGGTAGAAATTATCGAAAACCCTAACCATCCGTGGTTTGTGGCCTGCCAGTTCCATCCTGAATTTACCTCGACTCCGCGTGATGGTCACCCGTTGTTCTCAGGCTTTATTAAAGCATCGGTTGAGCATCAGAAAAGTCTGGCGAAGTAAGCTTATCACTGCAACGCGCGAACTTTTCGCGCGTTGCTTGTCTTAGGATTAAGAAGTTTTAGCTTAACTTGTACTGAGGAAAAACGAATGTCCAAAATCGTAAAAGTCATCGGTCGCGAAATTATCGACTCACGTGGTAACCCGACTGTTGAAGCAGAAGTACATCTGGAAGGTGGTTTCGTTGGACTGGCAGCTGCACCGTCAGGCGCTTCTACGGGTTCCCGCGAAGCACTGGAACTGCGTGATGGCGATAAATCTCGTTTCCTGGGCAAAGGTGTCACGAAAGCCGTTGCGGCGGTTAACGGACCTATTGCAGACGCAGTCACAGGTAAAGATGCGAAAGACCAGGCCAATATCGACAAGATCATGATCGATCTGGACGGTACCGAAAATAAATCTAAATTCGGTGCTAACGCGATTCTGGCGGTTTCTCTGGCAGCGGCTAAAGCAGCTGCAGCGTCTAAAGGCCTGCCTCTTTACGCTCACATCGCTGAACTGAACGGTACAGCCGGCAAGTTTTCTATGCCACTGCCGATGATGAACATCATCAACGGCGGTGAGCACGCGGACAATAACGTCGATATTCAGGAATTCATGATCCAGCCGGTGGGCGCTTCCAGCATTAAAGAAGCTATCCGTATCGGTTCTGAAGTTTTCCATCACCTGGCGAAAGTACTGAAGGCTAAAGGCCTGAATACTGCTGTCGGTGACGAAGGGGGTTATGCACCTAACCTGGCATCCAACGCCGAAGCGCTGGCGGTTATCGCTGAAGCGGTAAAAGCGGCCGGTTATGAGTTAGGTAAAGACGTGACTCTGGCGATGGACTGTGCGGCTTCTGAGTTCTATAACAAAGAAACCGGTAACTATGAACTGAAAGGCGAAGGTAAAACCTTTACCTCTCAGGAATTCACCCATTACCTGGAAGAACTGGCTCAGCAGTATCCTATCGTTTCCATCGAAGATGGTCTGAACGAATCTGACTGGGAAGGTTTTGCTTACCAGACTAAAGTTCTGGGCGATAAGCTGCAACTGGTCGGTGATGACCTGTTCGTGACCAATACCAAAATCCTGAAAGAAGGTATCGAAAAAGGTATTGCTAACTCCATCCTGATTAAATTCAACCAGATCGGTTCCCTGACCGAAACGCTGGCAGCCATTAAGATGGCGAAAGATGCCGGTTACACTGCGGTAATTTCACACCGTTCCGGTGAAACTGAAGATGCGACTATCGCTGACCTGGCAGTAGGTACAGCGGCCGGTCAAATCAAAACCGGTTCAATGAGCCGTTCTGACCGTGTGGCGAAATACAATCAGCTGATCCGTATTGAAGAAGCGCTGGGCCATAAAGCACAATTTAACGGTCGTAAAGAGATCAAAGGTCAGGCATAAGCCTTTTCCGTTCTCTGAATGAAAGCCCCTCCGGGAAACCGGAGGGGTTTTTTTTATGCCTGCAGAAGGGAAGACCCGCGGGGTTACCCGGCGGCGGCTGAGCGTTGCTGTGACAGACGTAGCTGATGATTAATTTTTTCTATTTCATTACAGCTCAGTAAAGCAAACGGATATACCAGCGTGTTATTACTGTGCGTATCCGCGCTGGACGGATGACGGAACAAATTCACCGGAAAGAAGTAGCGATCGAGCAGTCCCTCCGGCAGTTCACTGATATTGGCGTGAAAAGTATAGAAACTGGCATTTTCCTGGCCATTGCAGCAAGGGTCCGGCAGGTACTGTAATCCACCCAGAGCCAGCGTGGCCTTCTGACGGCGCGACTGCATACTGCTGGTCAGGTATTTCATAAAACGGGTGGATTCCAGAAAGGCACTCAGTAAAGAACGGGTCACAGGATGGATATCACTGACCAGCAGCGGAGCCAGTCTGCGCAGGGTCTGCATTAACGGCCGGGGGGCAACAATACAGCTGACATTCATTCCGCTGCCGGTCAGCTCTGAAAGCTGGGTCAGATAAATAATCCGCGGGTCGGGGTAACGATGGCTGAGGGCAGGGATCACTGACTGACCAAACCCCAGCATCGCAAAACTGTCATTTTCGATGATTAGCGCATCATGACGGCAGGCCCACTCACTGAGCAGTTTACGCCGCACGGCACTCAACGGCACCGCCATCGGAAACTGGTGTGCAGGGGAGGTAAAGATAAGGTCTGCGCCACTGTCGGGAAAGTCTTCCACCCGCAGTCCCTGGTCATCGACACCCACCGGAATGACGGTGAAATGTAAGCATTCGAATAATTCACGAATATTTGGCGGACAGGGATCTTCAATCAGCAGCACCGGATGCGGGCGTGTTGCCGCGATACTTTTTGCTATCAGTAGCAGGGCTTCCTGCAGTCCCGGCAGCAGAAACAGATGTTCCGGTTGCAGCGGGATCCCGCGGGAAATACGAATAAACCGGCAGAGATTTTTTTTCAGTAACTGATCATTTTTATCTGCCAGCTCACCGCCGGTCGGTAGTGACAGCGTCCCGCTCTCTTCACACCAGCGACGGATAAAGTGTTTGGGTAACTGCACGCGGTTGCTGCATCCCAGCCACTGAGAAAACTCCAGTGTGTTTTTTTTTTCTTCCGCAGGTTTTTCGGCCGTTACCGCGGCGCTTCTGACCGGTTTAGGGTCTGAGGTCGCAGAAAGGAACCCCCCGGTCACCAGATAACCACTGCGTTCGTGCCCCTGAATATATCCCAGTGACTCCAGCGTTTTATACACCAGTAAGACAGTCCCTCTGGAGACTTTGTACCGGGTGCCCATGGTACGAATAGAAGGCAGGAAATCTCCTTTTTTTAGCGTGCCAATAATAATCATCTGACTGATATCATCAATCATCTGTTGTTTTATTGTCTGTTTAGTCAGCATCGATACATGTTCCCTATGAATGGTACTGAATTAAGAGATTAATTCTGATATTCATAGCACAACATTATGAATTATCGCAACACAAATTGATTACCCTGAGACAGGGCCGATTTATTTATTCATTTTTTGTTAAATATAATGATACCGATCTAATGCAATAATTATCAATCCCTGTAATGATACCGGCTAAAATGTTTATGGGGGTATTATCACCGGAAACCATAAATATCTTTTTAATTATCCGGAATTACCGGCAAGTACTGACGGCCTGGCGTGGGATCCGGGGGCTGTGTCAGTTTGTGAATAATATCCGGACACTGTCATTTTTATTAATGCATCCTGTCGCTTGAATATTATTTTTGTCAACGTATTATCATCGGACAATGCTGAGGAACGCATTGATGCATACACAATAAATGTTAATTGTTTTTTATATTTAAATGTTAAGGATGATGACAAATGACTGAACAACTGACTTCATTATCTCTGAAAGTCCAGATTGCCCTCAGCGAGGGTGGACGCCGTATCTGTCAGGCGATGCGTAAAGAGAATGGTGTAACGGCCATAGAATATGCTGTTATCGCCGTGGCAGTAAGTGCGATGTTACTGACTGTTTTCGGAAGTAAAGATGGTTCTTTCGTCAAAGCAATTACCGATAAATTTAATGAGCTTGCCAAAAATATTAATGGCACGATCCAGTAATGACTGAGTTTTAATTATAAGGAGGAGAAGTTTTTCCTCCTTATCCTGTGAATAAAGCAGATGATAAATACGCTGTGTCTGACCGTGATACTGTTGTTGCTGATCAGTGTCTGTTATACCGATATCAGGTTCAGGAAAATAAAAAACAGGACTGTCATTATTATCGCACTGTTTTCATTCCTTTCAGCACTTACGCATTCTGAGCCGGTAAACCTGATCTGGCCGGTCATGATCATCGTCACGGGTGTTTTACTGGTGCTGGCGAATATTATCGGGGCCGGTGATATTAAACTCATCGCCGCACTGAGTTTATCTTTACCCGGCACAGACATTCCGGCGTTCATTTTTTTAATCACACTGTCTGGTGTGCCGTTGATCCTGGTAACAGTATTGCTCCATAAGGTTACAGGGAGCAGCAATGAAATAACGTTACCCTATGGGGTTGCAATCAGTTGCGGATATTTATTTCACCTTTTGGGATAAACAGGATGAACAGTGAATCAGAGACTGTTAGTTATTATCGCGGTTTTGTTACTTGTGGTCGGCGCCAGTGGTTTGCTGATGAGTGGCCAAAGCTCACCGTCGGATAATCCTGAGGAAGGACAGAAACAGGTAACGTATTTCGTTACTGCCCGGGCACTGAGTGCCGGCAGCCGTCTGACAGACGATGATTTTACTAGGCAGACAGGGTCCGCCGGGGAGGCCCCGTCGGGGATGCCGGACTCGCCGGTGGGATACTATCTGCAGGTGGATAAAGCCGCAGGTGAGCGACTTTCCGCCGGGGAAATGACCCTCACCGACCCGGCCGATCAGCAGCCCGGTAAAAATATGATCCGTTACAGTGCACTGATCCCTGAACGCTATACCGGGGCTATTCAGCATCTCCGGCCGGGAGATTGGGTGGATGTGTATCTGCGGTTTGATGCAAAGCGGCCGGAGACACAGGGCATGCATCGCCGCTCGCTGATCAATGGAGAATCGCGGCTTAATCTGTTCCGTATCTTTAAAGCACGCCGGGTCATCAGCCGGCCCGGGAAAGCCAGTGCTTCCCTGCTGGCACGTCAGTCACTGATTGAGGTTGATGATAGCGCGGCGGGGAAAGGCTCACTGAGTGTCGATATCGAACTGAGTCAGGCCGATCTGAAGCGGTTATTTCTGGTCACGGCTCACTATGAGCTGGTGCTGTTTCCGGTTGTCAGGGAAGAACAACCCAGGGTAACCCCCGGTAAAATGCAAGGAAAAGCAAAATGAAACGCCCCGAAAACAGATTTTCCGCGAATATCGCCGGGAAAGTGTGGCTTAAATGCTTACTCATGTTTTGCCTGTTGTTCCCCCTCAGTGTCTCTGCCGAGACGCTTTATCTGTCAAAAGGCGGGGCCAGAACACTGAAGGTGAACACAGTCATCGACACGGTCTTCACCACCGATCCGGAAGTGGTGGACTACAACCTGATCAGTGACCGTGAAGTCGTTATTTACGGTATCCGGAACGGGGTCGGTGAGATCCTGCTGGTCCAGAACGATGCTACCCGAAAGATCAAAGTGGTGGTGGATCCTCTGGTCGGTAAACTCGCGTCACAAATTCAGGATCAGTTCCCGGGATCCACCATTGAACTGCGGAAAGTCGGCGAAAGCTATGTCTTGTCCGGGGTGGCCGTGGATGAAGAGAGCCGCGATGCCATTTATCAGATAGTCGGTGAAGCGCTGGGGATGGAAAGCGAAACCCGGGCCACCGAGATGAGTACGGAAAACCTGGGCAACGTGAATATCGCGATGCTTAACCGTATCAGCTATAAAAAATTACAGAACCGGATGCGTCTTCCGCAGGCCAATCAGGTGAATGTCAAAATTTCCGTGGTCGAGCTGAATAAAAGTTACAGCGACAGCCTCGGTATTGAGTGGGGACAAGCCGGCAGTGTCGGAAACTTTGTGCTCAATAAACTGAAGTTTAATGCCTCTGAACTGACCTCGATGATCCATGCGCTGGGCAATGAATCGGTCGCCCGGGTGCTGGCCGAACCGAATCTGTCGGTGCTGTCGGGAGAGACCGCAGATTTCCTGGTCGGCGGGGAAATCCCCGTGGTGACCAGTTCATCCAATGGCAGCAACGTGGAATATAAAGAAATTGGTGTGCGTATGACACTGGGCGCGAAGGTGGAAAACAGCCAGAAAGTCCGGCTGATGATCTATCAGGAAGTCAGCAACATTGACAGCCAGAACACCTCAACCTCTGAGTCTTACTATCTGCCGACACTGAAATCCCGTAAGGCCCGGACCACCATCGAGCTGGCAGATGGTGAGAGTTTTGTGCTGGCCGGCCTGCTGAGCGAATCAGAACAGGAAGTGCTGAAAAAGGTTCCTTTTATCGGCGATATCCCGGTACTGGGGGCATTTTTCCGCTCGACCTCAGCCCACCGTGAAAAAACAGAATTGGTGGTGGTGGCCACCATTAAGCTGGTGAGGCCGGTCTCATCGACGCAGGTCACTTTACCGGCCTGGCAACGCAGTACCTTACTGGAGCGCTATTTTAATATTCATAGTTTATCCGGGGACAATGGCGGCAAAAATGTGGTCAGTTTCCTTGAACAGGGTGGTTTCATTTACTAGTGAGGCAGTTATGCGGCAAGGGATCCTGCTGTTAATCGCATTATGGAGTTGCGGGGTAATGGCGAGCGAGGGGTATCGCTTTACGTTACAGGGCCGCAGTGATATCGACCAGGAAATCCTGGTCGCGGAAGTCGTTTCGTTTCATCGCTTTATACCCGGAACGCTTTTTCTGCAATGGTACCTGAATGATGCCGACCCTGTTGCCAGCCAGCTGAAACAGCGTCTGATCGCCGCCGGTGTGCCGGAAAACAGCATCCGGTCAGAGAAAGCCCAGGCCCGTGAAAATCGCTCTGCGCCCGGGCTGGTGACCGTGCTGCTCCGTCCCGGCGAACAGGATACGTTGTGTCAGTTACAGGAAAGCAATTTTCGTTACGACAGTGGTTCCGGCATCGGCTGTGCGGTTGAAAATAATCGCCGCGTCTCTGAAATGAATTCAGCAGGGCGTCACTGAGCGACAGGGAGGTCTGATGTTGTTATTTTCGGATAAAGAAAAACAGCCGGCTCAGATCGCTGAGCGGATACTGGTGATCACCGACCATCCGGAGGTGATGGAAAGTGTCTGTGACCAACTGGCCATCCGTAACACCGGTGAGGTACGACAATTCGCCGGCACGGTTTCGCAGCTGGAGAAATATACGGAATCCGGCAATGTGGATGGGGTGATTTTTGAAGTCGGTGAACAGGATGACGTTGAAGTCATCGCCGGTTTACTGGAACTGCATATTTCCCGCAGCGCTTTTCAGATAGCGATAGGCAAACAGGATTCCCTGACCCGGGCAGACAGCTTTATGCAGCACGGCATCAGCTATTGTCATTATCCCTCCCAGCTCAATGCGATAGGGGCGTTACTGGCCTCCGGGAAACAGACATTCCGTGACAAAAACAGCGCGATCCGTTTCTCCATTCTGGGGTGTAAAGGCGGTATTGGTACCTCGCGGCTGAGTTATCACATTGCAGAGAATATCGCGCGGATCAGGCAATCGGCGACCCTGCTGGTTCAGGGCTGCGGCGGCAGCCGTAATCTGGATTTGATCTCCCGGGTGGCCATCAGTAATGAGGTGACTCTGCTGCAAAATAATTTCTTCGCCATGTACGAAGAACCGAACAATGCCTGGTTTTTTAATAATCCGTTATACGACCGGCACCAGTGTGTGGTGTTTGATTTCAGTGCCTATAACGCCTCTGATGAAAACATCGAAAATATCCTGACCCATTCCGACAGCGTGCTGCTGATCTGCGACCGTGACCTGTCATCTATCCGCGTCGCCAAAAAGATTATCGAAGCGAATGCGCACCTGCAGAACAGTAATAATGGTATTAAACGGCTTTACCTCTGTTTTAATCAGCATCATCCGAAGATTAACGGGGAAGTGATTGCGCGGGAAATGGGGGATCTTGTCGGGCAGCAGGCGGACATTATTATCCCTTACCTGCTGAAAGCCGGCGACCCCTCCCTGAGCCTGGAGGTCAATGGTAAATTCCGTCCGATACTGGAAAGTATGACCTATCTGCTACTGGGTAAGAAAAAAGAACTGACCCAACCCTCTCTGTTATCCGTGTTGAAACAGCGTCTGACAAGGAAGTCTGATTAACCATGAATCCGAAATATGAAGCGTTAGCCCGCCGTTTACGCAGCAATGTGCTGCCCCGGCTGGATCTGGATCAGATAGACAAACTGATGGACGATCGTACTGCGCTGATCCGGGAGATCTCGCAGGCCGTGCACCGGATGAGTGTGGAGCTGAACCAGTATCTGCCGGCGGAGGAGACCCGGGAGCTGGCGTCTGCGGTGGCCGATGAAATTCTCGGGGTCGGGCCGCTGCGCGAACTGATGGAAGACGAATCGGTGAGCGATATTCTGGTCAACGGGCCGGATAAGATTTTTGTAGAGCGGGGCGGAAAGCTGGTCTTTACCGGTAAAAAGTTTGTCGATAACCAGCAACTGACGGAGATCGCCAAGCGTCTGGTCAGTCGCGTCGGTCGCCGTGTGGATGAATCCCAGCCGCTGGTGGATGCCAGGATGAGTGATGGCAGCAGGCTGAATGTGGTGATCAATCCCATCGCCCTGGACGGGACGTCTATCTCAATACGTAAGTTCAGCCAGGTATCACGTACGCTGCGGGATCTGGTGAACTGGGGGGCGATGAATGAACAGATGGCGAATTTTCTGTCTATCGCGGTGCGCTGCCAGAGTAATATCGTGATCTCCGGCGGTACAGGCTCCGGTAAAACCACCTTACTGAATGCCCTGTCGCAGCATATCAACAGCGATGAACGCATTATTACGCTGGAAGATGCCGCAGAACTCCGGCTGCAACAGCAGCATGTGGTCCGGCTGGAAACACGTATGGCGGGGGCTGAGAACAGCGGTCAGATCTCTATGCGGGATCTGATGATTAATACCCTGCGTATGCGTCCGGATCGGATCATCGTCGGGGAGTGCCGTGGCGGAGAAACCTTCGAAATGCTGCAGGCGATGAACACCGGGCATGACGGTTCGATGACCACGCTGCACGCAAACTCACCGCGCGATGCGGTGGCCCGTCTGGAAAACATGGTCATGATGGCCAACCTGAGCCTGCCCATCGAAGCGATCCGCCGCAATATTACCTCGGCAGTAAATCTGATCATTCAGGCCAACCGCCTGCATGATGGTTCGAGAAAGATCACTCAGATCAGCGAAATTATGGGGCTGGAAGGCGACACCATTGTGCTGCAGGACATTTTCAGCTTTGAGGTGGATGACAGTGTGCAGGGAAAAGTGGTGGGGCATTTTACCACCCCCGGCCTGTCCGGACGCTCCAGTGTGGTGACACGGGCGCGGGAACACGGGCTGGATACCTTACTGAAAACGGTATTTGGTTAAGGGATGAACGTTCTGTTCCTGGCCTCCCTGATCATCGCCGTACTGGTGCTATGGCTGGTACTGCAGCGGAATCAGTCAACCCGGAAGGCGTTGTCCCGCTCGGTACAAAGGCGGCAGACACTGCAATCCCTGATCAGCCAGAAGGGGAGCGAAAATCCCCGGGCTTCCCTCCCGTCCCGGCTGCGGCACATCATGCTGGCAAGGCTGGCCGGGGTTTACCGGGTATTTTATGCGGGCAGCCTGGTCATGCTGGTGAAGCATCTGGCCGTGCCGGCACTGGCCGCGTCGGGGATCATCGTACTGAACGGGCTTTATATTGGTTTTCCGGCCAGCTGGGTTGCCGGTGTCGCGGGGATCGGTTGTTTTGTGGTGTTTTACAGCATGCTGAAAAAGCGGCGCAGAAAGCAGTTTTCTGCCGATTTCAGTGAAGCGCTGACCACCATTAACGGAGCCATCTCCTCAGGACGCACGTTTCTGCAGGCGATGAGCGATTACAGCCAGAGCCGTGATAATGCGCTGGCCAGCGAGTTCCGTACCCTTTCCCGTCGTCTGAACCTGGGGGAACCGGCGGAGACGGTGTTTATGGAGTCCTGGCAGCATTATCCGTACCGGGAATACTATTTTTTTATTGTGGCTATTTTGCTGAACATTAACAGTGGCGGCCGTCTGAGAGAGGTGCTGGCAAAACTTCAGCGTTCCATTGCCAGCGGCATTGCGATGGAAAAGAAAATGCTGTCCATGACCTCGGAAATGCGGATGTCCGCGCGGATCACCGGGGCCATTCCCTTTATTTTTCTGATCCTGCTGAAATTTATCAGCCCGGAAAACTTTGAGTTTGTGCTGCACGATGAACGGGGAAAGGTACTGCTCTATTACCTGATTGGCAGTGAACTGTTCGGTCTGCTGGTGATTAAATTTCTGATGAGGAAGCTCTGATGAGTCCGTTATTACTGATTGCCGTGACCGGTATTGCACTGGTCGCTATTGTCCACGGAGAACGAAAATATCGGGCCAGTAAACTGCAGAAAGCCATGAAGGTGGTGGATGCCGGGATACATCAGCTGAAAATACAGCAACTGAAAGAGCATCATCATACGGAAGCGGTGCTTGAGCAGAACAACCCGTTACTGAACCTCTATCGCCGGCTGGATGCCAGCATGCTGAGTAAAGTACTGCTTGCTGTGCTGGCCTTTGGCCTGATCGTGGGCGGGTTCCGGGTCAGCGGTAGCGTGCTGAGCCGTGAATCCTGGCTGATGGCCGGTGTTTTCAGTCTGGTGGCGACCATTATCCTGCCCGGCATGGCCCGCGCGATGTTTGTCAAACGACGGGTAAAAACACTTAGTGCAGAGTTACCGTGGATGATCGAATTGCTGGCCGTGAGTGTGCAGTGCGGGATGACCATCGAACAGGCGTTCAGTTTTCTGGCCGACAAAATGGACGGAATTAACCCTGACTTTGTCCCGTTTCTGACCCGTCTGGTCAGGCGTACTGAGGTCAGCGGACTGAGTGTAGCGCTGGACCATTTTTACCGTGAATTGCCTTCCGCTGAGACGCGGATGTTTTGTGCCATGTTACAGCAAAGTATTCGTTACGGTTCATCCATGTATGAGCAACTGATCGAACTGGCCCGGGAGATCAGGGAAGTTCAGTTGCTGGGGACCGAAGAAAAAATCGGCCAGCTCGGCGCCAAGATGAGCGTGCCGCTGATTCTGTTTTTTATGTTTCCCGTCGTGGTGATTGTCGCTGCACCGGGGGTGATGAGGGTGATGTCCAATGGGTAAGTTAAGGATAACAACATTGTTTTTCGCCATTGCGGTGAGTTTTATCAGCGGGTGCAGTGAGCCATCGGCCACCCTCGGGGGACAGCGCTTCTCTCTGCCCCGCGGCGCAGGCGACGAACAATTACTGCTGAAAGCCAGAAATTACTCCGGGCTTATCAGCCTGAAGCAACAGGCGCTGAAGGCTAATGATACGCCGGAAATCCGCTACCAGCTGGCGGAATATTATTATTTGTCCGGGGATTATAAATCCTCGCTGTACCACCTGAATAAACTGATGGGGAATAATACGGCGACAAAAGTCTATCTGCTGCAGAGTAAAAATCTCAGCTCCTTACAAAAATATAAAGAAGCGCTGAATTTCGTCGGTATGGCGCTGAATAAAGATAAAAACAGCGGCGAGGCGCTGAACCTGAAGGGGGTGATTCAGGCGGAAAACGGCGATCTGAAAAGCGCGCTGCTGAGCTTTGATGCGGCGCGCAACGCCTATTACCAGGAAGAGTCCGTGGTTAACAATATCGCGATGGTCTATATCGTCCAGAAACGGTATCACGAGGCCGTACAGATGCTGCTGCCGGTTTATCTGCGGGGGTACCATAACCCGCAACTGGAACACAACCTGGCCTTTGCTCTGGCGAAAACGGGAGATTTACGTTACGCCAAAGAGATCATTAAGCGCGGTAATTATGCGAAGAATCCGGACATGCTGGTCGCGGATCTGTTCCGCGTGCAGAGCTTTTGATGCAACTCAATGTCAGACGCAGTAAAGGATGGACGATGAAAAAAAGCATCAGGGCATTAGGGCGGCGGGTCAGAGGAGAACAGGGAGTGATCACCATTGAGTTCTCCTTTATCTTTATTATTTTTATTTTCTTTATCTTCCTCTTCTTCGAGGTAAACCGTTTCGTCTACGTATCAGCGACTATCGATCTCACCTTATCCGAAGCCGCCAGAATCACCTCCCGTACCGAGAGCCGGGACAGTAATTACACGGATATCTTTGCCAGTAATATCCGTCAGCAGAGCAGTTTCTGGAAGATGTTTATTGATGCCAGTAATTTCACCCTGACGGTACGTTATTGCAGCTCGGTCAGCGCGGCGATGAAAGGCAACTGCAGCAGTTCGGATGGACGGAACGTCCCGCTGGCCCTGTATTCGGCCCGCTATCGTTATCGTCCGCTGTTATTTACCTTCACCGGCAATAGCGCCGTCAATAATCTGTTTGCTTCGCTGGATAATTACCTTTCCCGCCAATTGTTGTATGTGCAGGAATATGAATCAGGGAATGAATGATATGGATGTCAGGCAGCGCATCGGGGCATTTGTCCGTAACCCGCAGGGCTCCGTGGTGGTGGAGGCGGCGTTTATCTTTGTCTTTCTGTCGGTACTCACCGTCGCCGCCATGGACTACGGATTCTGGATAATGGCCCGCAGCAAAGCGGAGCGGATCAATTACTCTCTGGCGGCCGTTATCCGTGAGCGTAATACCTTATATAACGGCCAGGAAACGCCCGGCAGCAGTGAAGTGACGGAGCTGGCTTCACTGGCAAAATTTCTGGCACAGGACAGTACGGCATCCTCGCTCTGTGTCCGGCTGGAAAGCGTCAGTTTTAAAGACTCCGCCACCCGGCAGGTCGATAAATATCAGAAAGCCAGCGCAGGAAAATCCCGATGTGAGGTCAATGCACCGGCCCTGACGGCGAACCTGCAACTCTCCCCGTTAAGCATTCGTGGTCGCTGGATACCGCTCTACCAGGTGTCTCTCAGTATTCCGGCTCCGCGGGGCAGTCTGTCTGCACTGTTACGCCGCACCGGCGCCTTACCGGAGACCATCACGGTCAGTAATATCGTGCTGGCACGCTAAGCAGGGAGCAACATGAAACTTATTACGCGATTGCCGGGCATACTCTGTGCGCTGTTACTGCTGACGGGAGCCTTCCCCTCCGGCAGTGAGGCCGCACAAAGCAGGGACGGGCAGAAAAAACAGGCCATTATTTTCCTTAACACGCAGCAGGGGAAAGAACACCGGCTGGCGCGGGAGATTAACCGGCAACTCTATTACAGTCGCACGCTGTCACGTCAGCTGGAAGTCACGCTGATCGATATTGCCCCCGACGGGCCGGCGTTATCCGGGGCCGCCCGATACCTGCGGGATACGTCCGGTATCTGGGTGGCAAAATACCGGCCGCTGTCATTACCCGCCTTATTCTGCCAGCAGGGGAAATCCCGGCGCTTCTATCACCTCACTACCGCGGAAGACATACGGAAATGTTTATAAAAAAGCTGAGAGCGTTAATTTCCTGCCTGGCCGGTGAGCGGGGCGTGCTGGTCGTTCCTTTTGCTATCCTGTTACCGATCCTGATTGCCTTGCTGTCGCTGGGTATTAACAGTGCTGCCGGACTGGCCAGTAAAGCCAGAATGGCCGATGCCGCCTCGGAGGCGTCACTGGCGGTATCGGCATCCTCCCTTGTCAATGACAACCGGACCGCCGAAGGGCGGGAAGAAATCGCCGCCGCTAAAGTGCTGGTCACCGCGTGGATGAAATACTATTTCCCGGCGATGAAAGGCTCGCCGCAGATCGCCTTCACCGTCGATCAGGATCTTAATCAGGCCTCCTCGGATATCCGCTATACCTATTACAATGTGGCGGTCTCCCTGGACCTGCCTTACCTGTTCAGCTACAAAACCGTGACCGGCAACAGTAATGATTACACGCTCAGTGCCGGTCAGGGCCATGTAAAAAAATACATATCGAAACCGGCTGACTATGTTTTTGTGGTCGACTTTTCGGCCTCCCAGGCCGGTGCCCCGATGCGGATGCTGAAGCGTGTCTTTTATGAGATAACCAATTATGTCGTCTCCGCCAGCCCTGAATCCCGCATTGCGATTGTTCCGTTCAGTACCGGTGTGGTCGTCAAATTACCGGGTAAAAATGTCCGTGGCGGAGCCAATCTCGGTTGCAGCGTGCTTTTTGTCCCGAAAGAGGAGTGGAAGGTAAATTATGCTTTCTGGGCCGATAAACGCACGGCAACGACCTCTGCCTATCAGGCGCTGAACCGCCAAAATTATCTGATGGATGAGGCGCGCTACAATTATTACAAAGGCTATGTGGCGGCATCGTCGCCCGCCGTCGGTGATACATCGATGAAGGCGGCCTGGTGCCGGACGAACAGCAGTTACGGTCAGAAAACGGGGAAGTATCAGTACAGCTGTTATGACACGCGTTACCCGGATGAAGATATATTTTCGGAAAGGTCACAGGAGATTATTCAGCGGGAATATCTCCGTGCGGCAAAGACCCAATATAAGCAACTCTCCACCTATACCATCGAACACGACGATGCTATCGATTATCCGGCAACCCTCGAAAAAATGTTCTCTGATGAGGCCATTATCACGATGCCCATGCCACTGACACCGCTGGATGGCACCTATTCCTGGGGGTATAACCATATGTGTCGTCAGGCAGGGTGGTGGAATTCGCGAACCAACAATATGGTGAACCGGGCACCGAAAGCCTGGCTTATCCCTTTGACGGGGGATGCCGGTAAGTTGCACGAATTTCAGTCAATGGAGCCTTACGGCTGGACCCATCTGTCCACGGCCCTGGTGCGCTCGGTGCCGGTGATGATGGAAGGCACCAACCGGCGTAAGGTGTTTATTATGATCTCGGACGGTTACGATAATCTTCATCCGCAAAAAGTGACCGATAAGTACCTTAAAACCTACAATCTGTGTCGAAAAATTGAAGAGGGGCTGCTGGCCCGTCCGCAGACCCGGACCAGCAAAGTCGAGTTCTACTACGTCTCCACGAATAATGCCGTCAGCCGGGTGAAATACTGGGCCGATAATTGTACCGGCAGCGCCCGGGCAAAAACCGCAACGCAGAGCGACTCGCTGATCAAACTGATTAAAGGGATCATTAGTGATGAAACCGGTCACCTGGCGGTGGACTGATCCTGCGGCGATCACCGCGTGCGGTCGCCGCAGGATCAGACATGATCTGCGGCGGCAGATCTGTAATAATGGTCGATTATCTTTTGTCATAATTGAGCAAGTGATGCTGTACCCGATTAACGAAATGTTTCAAACCCTTCAGGGCGAAGGCTTTTATACCGGTGTTCCGGCCATTTTTATCCGTTTGCAGGGCTGCCCTGTCGGG
This sequence comes from Tatumella terrea, assembly GCF_039523755.1. Classification (NCBI taxonomy): domain Bacteria; kingdom Pseudomonadati; phylum Pseudomonadota; class Gammaproteobacteria; order Enterobacterales; family Erwiniaceae; genus Tatumella; species Tatumella terrea. Next base: position 319,127 of record NZ_BAAAFX010000013.1, read on the forward strand.
TGCAGCTGGTGTGACACCAAGCATACCTGGGAAAAATTCGCCGACAAAGAGGTCCCGGTCGGGGATATTCTGGTGAAGACGGCCGAAAGCGAGCAGTGGGGCAATGCTGAACCGCTGACGCTACTGAAAATTATCAGCGAGCAGCAATGGACGGCACGCCACGTGGTGATCACCGGAGGCGAACCGGCCATCTATGATCTGCGGCCGCTGACTACCGCGCTGGAAGCCTTTGGCTATAGCTGCCAGATTGAAACCAGCGGTACGCACCCGATCCAGTGTTCTGAAGACACCTGGGTCACCGTTTCACCGAAGGTAAATATGCGCGGCGGCTATGATGTGCTGACCCCGGCGCTGATCCGTGCGGATGAGATCAAACATCCGGTGGCCCGCGAACGGGATATCGAAGCTCTGGAGCAGTTGCTGGCGCAGGTTGAGGACGATAAGTCCCGTATTATTGCGCTGCAGCCGATCAGCTGTAAGAAAGAGGCGACGGAGCTTTGTATCTCTGCGTGTATTGCCCGCAACTGGCGATTATCGATGCAGACACATAAGTATCTGAACATTGCCTGACCCGGAGCCGGCGGTCTCAGGATAGCCGGCATCGGTGAGTCTGTACTTTTCTGTGTTAAGCCTGTCCGCGATAGACACAGCCTGCGGTACAGGTCTCTTTGATCATCACCGCACTGAGCAAAGGTAATTCCGGCTTCATTTTCTGCCAGATCCAGGCCGCCAGCACTTCGCTGGTCGGGTTTTCCAGACCGTCAATCTCATTCAGGTAGTGATGATCCAGCTGTTCATACAGGGGCTTGAAGCGGGCCTTCAGTTCGGCAAAGTCCATTACCCAGCCGGTATGCGGGTCCACTTCCCCGGTGATTTCCAGCCGGACCAGGAAAGAGTGCCCGTGCAGGCGTCCGCATTTATGTCCGTCCGGGACATGGGGTAAATAGTGAGCGGCTTCGAACTGAAATTCTTTAAAGAGTGTAGTAACTGACATAATTCTTCCCGGATGTAAAAGCCGCAGATTCTACCGCAAAACCCGGCATTTCTCACACTTTTCCCTGATATTCCCCCCTCTAACCACGTCACGTCGCCGGCAGCTAACAAACCTTTATCTCTTACCACTTTTACTGGTTAATAATAGTGATAAAACCCGTTAGGCAATTTGGTTATGTGATATGCATAAGCTGTCTTTAACGGGCATACTCTCTCCGTTAACCTTACATTCTCTGATTCTATTTTTCGCCGCTGATACTGGACTACGAAACGCAATGACCAACAAGGCCCCACAGCTTCCGCTTTCGGCAGAACAACTCGCCCAATTACAGGCTGCGACGCAGGATTTTTCTGCGACCCAGATGGCCTGGCTTTCCGGTTATTTCTGGGGACGGTTAAGCGGCGATACGCCGGTCGCCGCTGCCCCTGCTGTCTCTGCAACTCCGCAGGCTGCTCCGGCGCCGACCGTGACCATTATTTCCGCGTCACAGACCGGCAATGCCAGGCGACTGGCGGAGCAGTTACGGGACGACTTGCTGACCACCGGCGTGGCTGTCTCACTGGTGAATGCCGGCGATTATAAGTTTAAGCAAATCGCTCAGGAAAAATGGCTGCTGGTAGTGACCTCGACCCAGGGGGAAGGTGAACCGCCGGAAGAGGCTGTGGCCTTACATAAATACCTGATGTCGAAAAAAGCCCCGGAAATGAAAGCGACGGCGTTTGCGGTGTTTGGCCTGGGCGACAGTTCCTATGAGTTTTTCTGTCAGGCCGGTAAAGACTTTGACCAGCGTCTGGCTGACCTGGGGGCAGAACGACTGCTGACCCGGGGTGATGCCGATGTCGATTATCAGGCGACAGCCGATCAGTGGCGTCAGGAGATTGTGGCATTACTGCAGCAACGGTTACCGGCGGTCTCCGACACGGCAGTGTCACAGGCGGCCAGTGGTGCCAGCGACGAAATTGACAGTACCCCGTATACCAAAGAACAACCCCTGGTCGCGTCGCTGGCCGTCAGCCAGAAAATCACCGGCAATGATTCGCAGAAAGATATCCGTCATCTGGAGATAGACCTTGGCAGTTCCGGCCTGCGTTATCAGCCAGGGGATGCACTGGGCGTCTGGTTTGAGAATGACCCGCAACTGGTGGAAGAACTGCTGGGATTATTATGGCTGGACGGAAAGCAGCAGGTCAGTGTTGGCGGTCAGTCATTGCCTCTGGCAACGGCTTTGCAACAGCATTTTGAACTGACGGTTAATACCGCGCAGATCGTGGAAAAATATGCCCATCTCTCCGGGCACAGTGAATTACTGTCGATGGCCGGGGATAAGGCCGCGTTACAGGCCTATGCGCAACGGTGGCCGATTGTCGATATGGTCCGCCATGCCCCGGTGGAATTACGGGCAGAGCAACTGACAGAACTGTTACGACCGCTGACGCCACGCCTCTATTCGATTGCCTCTTCTCAGGCCGAGGCCGAAGATGAGGTGCATATCACGGTCGGTGTTGTCCGTTATGACATCGAAGGCCGCGAACGCAGCGGCGGAGCCTCCGGCTTCCTGGCTGACCGGCTGGAAGAAGATGGCGAGGTGCGGGTGTTTATCGAACATAACGATAATTTCCGTCTGCCGGAAAACCCGCAGACCCCGGTGATCATGATTGGCCCGGGTACCGGCATTGCTCCTTTCCGTGCGTTTATCCAGCAGCGGGACAATGACGGCGCAGAGGGTAAAAACTGGCTGTTCTTCGGTAACCCGCACTTCACCGAGGACTTTCTCTATCAGGTCGAATGGCAGAAATATGTAAAAGATGGCCTGCTGACCCGTATCGACCTGGCCTGGTCCCGTGACCAGCAGGAAAAAATCTATGTGCAGGATAAACTTCGTGAGCAGGGGGCCGAAGTCTGGCGCTGGATCACGGAAGGTGCGCATCTGTATGTCTGTGGCGATGCCAGCCGGATGGCGAAGGATGTTGAACAGGCCCTGATTGAGATCATTGCCGAACAGGGGCAGATGGACAGCGATGCTGCCGACGAATATTTGAGTGAGCTGCGCGTGGCGCGCCGTTACCAGCGAGATGTGTACTAATGAGTGATAAAAATCCCGGACCGTTAGTGGTCGAAGGCAAACTGACGGATGCCGAGCGCCTGAAAAAAGAGAGTCATTTTCTGCGCGGCACCATTACCGATGATTTGTCCGACGGTCTGACCGGCGGATTCCGCGGCGATAACTTTTTGCTGATCCGTTTTCACGGCATGTATCAGCAGGATGATCGCGATATCCGTGCCAGCCGTGCAGCGCAGAAACTGGAACCGCGTCATGCCATGATGCTGCGTTGTCGTCTGCCGGGCGGGATTATCACCCCGCAGCAATGGCTGGCGATTGACCGTTTTGCCACCGATAAAACCATTTATGGCAGCATCCGTCTGACCAACCGTCAGACCTTCCAGTTCCACGGGATCCTGAAGAAAAACGTCAAACCGGCGCATCAGATGCTGCATGAAGCCGGGCTCGATGCTCTGGCGACGGCAAACGACGTGAACCGTAATGTGCTCTGTACGTCGAACCCTGTCGAGTCGGAATTACATCAGGAAGCCTACGAATGGGCAAAACGTCTCTCTGAGCACCTGTTACCCCGGACCCGTGCCTATGCGGAAATCTGGTGGGACCAGGAAAAAGTAGCGACTACCGATGAAGAACCGATCCTCGGTGAGACCTATCTGCCGCGTAAATTTAAGACCACGGTCGTCATTCCGCCGAACAATGACGTTGATTTGCATGCCAATGACATGAACTTTGTGGCAGTGGCCGAAAACGGCAAACTGGCGGGATTCAACCTGTTGCTGGGCGGTGGATTATCCATTGACCACGGCAACAAAGCGACCTATGCCCGTACCGCGACCGAAATCGGCTTCCTGCCGCTGGATAAAACGCTTGATGTCGCCACCGCCGTGGTGACCACCCAGCGTGACTGGGGTAACCGGACCGATCGTAAAAATGCCAAGACCAAATATACCTTGGAACGGGTCGGGGTTGACGTTTTTAAAGCCGAAGTCGAAAAACGTGCCGGGATCCGTTTTGAACCTGTCCGTCCGTATGAATTTACCACCCGTGGCGATCGTTTTGGCTGGATCAAAGGGATCGATAATCAATGGCACCTGACCCTGTTTATTGAAAATGGCCGTTTACTGGACTATCCGGGCCGTTCGCTGAAAACCGGGATTGCGGAAATCGCGAAGATCCATCAGGGCGACTTCCGCCTGACGGCTAATCAGAACCTGATCGTGGCCGGGGTGGCGGAGTCGCAAAAGCAGATCATCGAAGATCTCGCCCGTGAACATGGCCTGATGGAATCGGTCAGTGTGCAGCGTGAAAACTCCATGGCCTGCGTGGCCTTCCCGACCTGTCCGCTGGCAATGGCCGAAGCCGAACGCTTCCTGCCGGCGTTTGTGGATGAGGTGGAGACTATTCTGTCCCGTCACGGGGTGGGCGATGAACACATTGTCCTGCGGGTGACCGGGTGTCCGAACGGCTGTGGTCGTGCTCTGCTGGCAGAGATCGGCTTAGTCGGTAAAGCCCCCGGCCGCTATAATCTTCATCTCGGGGGCAACCGTATCGGTACGCGTATTCCGCGCATGTACCGTGAAAATATTAATCAGCAGGAAATTCTGTCGGTACTGGATGAACTGATAGGCCGCTGGGCCACCGAACGTCAGGCGGACGAAGGGTTCGGCGATTATGTGATTCGGGCGGGGATTATCCGACCGGTTCTCGATCCTGCCCGTGATTTCTGGGAATAACGGAGGTAGTTATGTCTCTCAGGTTATCCGAACTGAATGCACTGGACAAAACAGCACAGCAGCAGGCGCTGGCCGGGGTTAATCAGCAACTGGAAGCGCTGACCGCAGAACAGCGGGTAGCATGGGCACTGGAGAATCTGCCAGGTCATGTGGTGCTCAGTTCCAGTTTCGGGATTCAGGCTGCGGTTTGTCTGCATCTGGTGACCCGTCAGCGACCGGATATCCCGGTGATCCTGACCGATACGGGGTATCTGTTCCCGGAAACCTATCAGTTTATTGACCGTCTGACGGATCAGTTGCAGCTGAATTTACAGGTATTTCGTGCTACCGAATCCCCGGCATGGCAGGAGGCCCGCTACGGTAAACTCTGGGAGCAGGGCGTTGAGGGTATCGAAAAGTATAATACGCTCAATAAAGTTGAGCCGATGAACCGCGCCCTGGAAACCCTGCAGGCATCGACGTGGTTTGCCGGACTTCGCCGTGAACAATCGCAGAGTCGTGCCGGGTTACCGGTACTTTCTGTCCAGCGCGGCGTATTTAAGATTCTGCCGATCATTGACTGGGATAACCGCCAGGTTTATCAGTACCTGAAACAACACGGGCTGTCTTACCACCCGTTATGGGACCAGGGCTATCTGTCGGTGGGGGATACCCATACCACCCGCAAGTGGGAGCCTGGTATGGCCGAAGAAGAAACACGTTTTTTTGGTCTGAAACGTGAGTGCGGTCTGCACGAAGGTTAAGCGGTTGCTGCACGGGACTCCCGGTGTCGTGCAGCGTTTCTGTGTTCTGTCGCTGGCGGATCGCCTGTTCAGGCAATGCCCTTTAGTCTGCGGATTAATGAGTTAAATTAATTTTTCCTGCCGAAAAATCCGGCCGGAACGGCGGAGTCTGCCCGCTTCTTCTGCGCTAAACAGCCTGCCGGAACGGGGAGTAACGGGGCTTATTAAGAATACGCATAAGCTTTGCATATTCCATTAGGTTACTGCTCATTCCAAATCGACATTTCAAACCTGCCGTGGCAGTCGTATAGTCATTATTATTCTAAGTAAATAACAACCAGGTGACCGTGGATTACCTTCCTCTATTTGCAGAGCTTCGTGGCCGGCCCGTATTAGTGGTGGGCGGCGGGGACATTGCTGCACGAAAAATTAGTCTGCTCAATCGCGCCGGCGCGCAGGTGCTTGTGGTCGCGCGGAAGCTTTGTGAAGAGCTGGAAACCCTGCGTCAGCAGCAACAACTGACCTGGCTGGCGACAGAATTTGCTGAGACGCAGCTGGATGCGGTGTTTCTGGTGATTGCGGCAACCAACGACAATGCTCTGAATCAGCGGGTGTATGACGCCGCAGAGCACCGGCAGAAGCTGGTCAACGTGGTGGATGATCAGGCGCGTTGCAGCTTTATCTTTCCCTCGATTGTCGACCGTTCACCGCTGGTGGTGGCGATCTCTTCCGGCGGGAAAGCTCCGGTACTGGCCAGATTCTGGCGCGAAAAACTGGAATCTCTGCTGCCGGCAAGTCTCGGCGAGGTGGCAAGGATCGCCGGGGAATGGCGGGACCGGGTAAAGCAACATTTACCGGATGTCACCCAGCGGCGCTACTACTGGGAACGCCTGTTCGGCGGACGTTTCACGGCGCTGGTCACGGCCGGCCGCCAGCAGGAAGCAGAAAAAATAGCAGAGCAGGAACTGCAGCAGTACAGCACCCCGAAAGGGGAGATTTATCTGGTCGGTGCCGGCCCGGGAGATCCCGGACTTCTGACCCTGCGCGGGTTACAGGTGCTGCAACTGGCCGATGTCGTGCTGTATGACTATCTGGTCAGTGACGAGATCCTGGAGTTAACCCGCCGGGATGCGGAGCGTATCTGTGTCGGTAAACGGGCAGGGGCGCACCTGGTTATCCAGGAAGAGACCAACCGGTTACTGGTCCGGCTGGCGCAGGAAGGTAAACGGGTGGTCCGCCTGAAAGGCGGTGACCCGTTTATTTTTGGTCGTGGCGGCGAAGAATTACAGGTTGCGGCAGAGGCCGGCATTCCTTTTCAGGTGATCCCCGGGATCACGGCGGCCTCCGGGGCGACGGCATATGCGGGGATCCCGCTGACGCACCGCGACCACTCGCAGAGTGTGCTTTTTATTACCGGACATTGCCAGCCGGGCAGCGAGCTTGACTGGCCTTCTCTGGCCCGGGCGCGTCAGACGCTGGCTATCTATATGGGGGCGATGAATGCGGAGACCATCAGCCGCGAGCTGATTGCTCATGGCCGGGAGCCACAGACGCCGGTGGCGATTATCAGTCGCGGCACCCGAGCGGATCAGCAGGTCAGTAAAGGCACTCTGGCCGGACTGGGTGAGCTTGCACGGCAGGCTCCTTCCCCGGCATTACTGGTTATTGGTGAGGTGGTTCTGTTACAGGATCAGCTTGCCTGGTTTCAAACTTCATCATCGCAGGTCGACGACGACCCGCGGCTGAACCCTTCTGTTTGAGGAAAAGTTGTATGGATCAGAAACGATTGACTCATCTGCGTCAGCTTGAGGCAGAGAGTATTCATATCATCCGTGAGGTGGCTGCCGAGTTCAGCAACCCGGTGATGATGTATTCCATTGGTAAAGATTCCTCAGTGATGTTGCATCTGGCCCGGAAAGCTTTCTATCCGGGCAAACTGCCTTTCCCGCTGCTGCATGTGGATACCGGCTGGAAATTCCGTGAGATGTACGAGTTCCGCGACCGTACCGTGAAAGAGATCGGTGCCGAGTTGCTGGTTCACCGCAATCCGGAAGGGGTCGCGATGGGAATTAACCCGTTCGTTCACGGCAGTGCCAAACACACGGACATCATGAAGACCGAAGGCCTGAAACAGGCGCTGAATAAGTATGGTTTTGATGCAGCCTTCGGCGGCGCACGCCGTGACGAAGAGAAGTCCCGTGCGAAAGAGCGTATCTATTCTTTCCGTGACCGTTTTCACCGCTGGGACCCGAAAAACCAGCGTCCTGAGCTGTGGCACAACTACAACGGGCAGATCAACAAAGGCGAAAGTATCCGCGTGTTCCCGCTGTCTAACTGGACGGAACTGGATATCTGGCAATATATCTTCCTGGAAAACATCGAAATCGTGCCGCTTTACCTGGCCGCTGAACGCCCGGTGCTGGAGCGTGACGGTATGCTGATGATGATTGATGATGACCGTATCGATCTCAAACCCGGAGAGGAAATTAAAAACCGCATGGTGCGTTTCCGTACGCTCGGGTGCTGGCCACTGACCGGTGCCGTCGAATCACAGGCGGAAACACTGCCGGAGATCATTGAGGAAATGCTGGTTTCCACAACCAGCGAACGCCAGGGCCGGGTGATTGACCGTGATCAGTCCGGGTCTATGGAACTCAAAAAACGCCAGGGATATTTCTGAGGACACTGCCATGAATGAAGTATTAGCACAGGAAATTGCGGCTCAGGGCGGAGTGGAAGCCTGGCTGACCGCACAACAACATAAGAGTCTGCTGCGGTTTCTGACCTGCGGCAGCGTCGATGACGGCAAGAGTACCCTGATCGGCCGGTTACTGCATGATACCCGTCAGATCTATGAAGATCAGCTCTCATCACTGCAGACTGACAGTAAGCGTCACGGGACCCAGGGCGAAAAGCTGGATCTGGCATTGCTGGTGGATGGGCTGCAGGCGGAACGTGAGCAGGGCATTACCATTGATGTGGCTTACCGTTATTTCTCTACCGAAAAACGTAAATTTATTATCGCCGACACCCCGGGACACGAGCAATACACCCGGAATATGGCGACCGGCGCATCGACCTGTGATCTGTCGATTTTGCTGATCGATGCCCGGAAAGGGGTACTGGACCAGACCCGGCGCCACAGCTATATCTCAACCCTGCTGGGGATCAAACACCTGGTGGTGGCGGTGAATAAGATGGACCTGGTGGATTTCAGTGAACAGGTCTTCAATGATATTCGTCAGGATTACCTGGATTTTGCAAGCCAGCTGCCGGACGACCTGGATATCCGTTTTGTGCCCCTTTCTGCACTGACCGGAGATAATGTCGCCATCAGCAGCGAGGATATGCCGTGGTACACCGGGCCTTCGCTGTTACAGATTCTGGAAACGGTGGAAATCGTGCCGCCGACCGTTGATCAACCGATGCGTTTCCCGGTGCAGTATGTGAACCGCCCGAATCTGGACTTCCGCGGGTATGCCGGGACTCTGGCCTCAGGCACCGTCCGTACCGGGCAGGCCGTCAAGGTGTTGCCTTCCGGGGTGTGCTCGACCATTGCCCGGATTGTCACCTTTGACGGCGACCTGCAGGAAGCATCGGTCGGGGAGGCTGTTACGCTGGTCCTGAGTGATGAAGTGGATATCAGCCGCGGTGATTTACTGGTCGATGCACAGGAAACCCTGAAGCCGGTGCAATCTGCCGAGGCCGATGTGGTCTGGATGGCGGAAGCTCCGCTGATCGCCGGAAAAACCTACGGCATTAAAGTCGCCGGTAAGCAGGCCCGGGCGACCGTGGACCATATTGTTCACCAGGTCAATATCAACACCCTGGAGACGGCGGCGGTTGATGAATTACCGCTGAATGGTATCGGTAAAGTGGTTCTGACCTTCGATGAACCGTTAGTGATCGACCCCTACACGGCCAACCCGGTCACCGGCGGACTGATTTTTATCGACCGTCTGAGTAATGTGACGGTGGGTGCCGGGATGATCTCCGCATTACGTGATGAGGCAGAGGCGACCTCCGGCCATCAGTACAGCGAGTTTGAACGCGAACTGAATGCGCTGGTCCGTAAGCATTTCCCGCACTGGGGTGCCCGTGACCTCTCCGGAGGCCGTTAATGGCTGAGCATGATGAGAATGTGGTCTGGCATCCTCACAGCATTACGCGGGAGGATCGCCAGCAGCGACAGGGTCATCGTGGCGCCGTCGTCTGGTTTACCGGGCTGTCAGGGTCGGGGAAATCGACCCTGGCCGATGCGGTTGAACAGCAGTTATTTCAGCAGGGGGTCAATACCTTCCTGCTGGATGGCGATAATGTCCGTCACGGCCTGTGTCGCGATCTCGGGTTCAGCGATGCAGACCGGAAAGAGAACATTCGCCGGGTCGGTGAAGTGGCAAAACTGATGGCCGATGCCGGATTACTGGTGCTGACCGCCTTTATCTCCCCCCACCGCAGTGAGCGGCAGATGGTCAGGGAATTACTGGACGGGGATCAGTTTATTGAGGTGTTTGTGGATACCCCGCTGCACGTCTGTGAGGCGCGGGATCCGAAGGGGTTATACCGTAAAGCCCGTGCCGGAGAGCTGACCAATTTCACCGGCATTGATGCGGTCTATGAGGCCCCTGAGCAGCCTGAACTGCATCTTGATGGCGAACAATTCGTTACAAAACTGAGTGACGAAATCATCGATCTGTTACGCAGGAAAGATATTATCGATCTTTGAGATGACAGGGCGAATTGCTGCCCTGTAACCGAATACAGGATCGATATGCAGAACGTCACTTCATTGCTTGCCAGACAATCAGTTCCGCCGGAAGAGGGCAGCGGTGCCTCTCTTTCCGGGGGAATTATTGGTTTTTTTGCGTATTTATTTGCGCTGGCAACGCCATTTTTCTACTTTGGTGCCAGTGTATTGTTCTTCTTTATGTATACCTGGCCGTTCTTTCTGGCATTATTACCGGTGTCAGTCATTGTCGGGATTGCGTTCTGCATCTGGCTTAACCGTCGTCTGCTACTGACCCTGGTATTTACGCTTCTGATTGTGATTTCTCTTTTCTGGGTGTTATTTTCCTTCCTTGCCGGCTGGAATTAGGGCCTGTCCTGAGGATCTTTTCTGCAAAAAAGCCATACTGCTGCGGTTAAGACAGCATTTTTATTACAGAATTTTCATGAAAAATACGACATTTTGGTTCCCGCAGTGGAGTCCTGCCGAAAGTTATGGGATGATTGAGCGGTTTTTCAGGGGGCGGGGATGGGAAAACTGACAATATTGTTACTGATTTTACTTGGCTGGCTGCAATACTCGCTGTGGCTGGGTAAAAACGGTATTCATGATTACACCACGGTAAATCAGGAAGTCGCGGCTCAGCAGGCAATCAATGCCAAACTTAAAACGCGCAATGATCAGTTGTTCGCGGAGATAGACGATCTGAACGGAGGTTCGGAAGCTATTGAAGAGCGGGCACGTAATGAGCTGGGAATGATTCGTCCCGGTGAAACTTTCTATCGTCTGGTAACAGAGCAAAATAAACGCACTGCACAATCTGCGGTGTCAAACCAACAACGATAAAAACGACAACAATGACAAGCACCGTATCCCTTCCGGATGTGATTGCTGTAGTTCCGGCAGCCGGTATCGGCAGCCGGATGCAGTCCGATCGTCCGAAACAGTACATGACTCTCGGTCAGCGTACTCTGCTCGAATACAGTATCGCCTCTTTATTTACCCACCCTGCTGTCAGTAAAGTCGTGGTGGCTTTGCACCCGGATGATGACCAGTTCCACCGGTTACCGCTGGCGTCTGACCCGCGTATTATAACGGTTACCGGAGGCGGCTCCCGTGCAGATTCGGTCTATGCCGGGCTGCAGGCGGCGGGCGACACGGAATGGGTACTGGTGCACGATGCCGCGCGGCCCTGCCTGCATCCGGACGACCTGCAACGTCTGCTGACGCTGACGGCTGACAGTGAGGTCGGGGGGATTCTGGCTTCGCCGGTTTCTGACACCATGAAACGCGCCCTGCATGAGGGGAATGCGATTGAGCATACGGTCGATCGCGAGGCGCTATGGCATGCGCTGACCCCCCAGTTATTTCCGTTAGCATTGTTGAAGCAGTGCCTGCTTCAGGCGATGAATGACGGGGCCACTATCACCGATGAAGCGTCGGCGCTGGAGTATTGCGGGTACCATCCCCGACTGATCCCGGGACGCAGTGATAATATCAAAGTCACCCGCCCTGAAGATTTGGCGCTGGCAGATTTCTTTTTAACCCGCAGGCAGACAGAGGAGAACGCATGATGCGTATCGGCCATGGTTTTGATGTTCACGCCTTTGGCGGAGAAGGCCCGCTGGTCATTGGCGGGGTCAGAATTCCTTTTGAGCAAGGGTTTATTGCCCATTCTGATGGTGATGTTGCTTTACATGCCCTGACCGATGCCTTATTAGGCGCCGTGGCGATGGGGGACATCGGCAAATTATTCCCGGACACGGATCCGGCATTTAAAGGCGCTGACAGCCGCGGACTGCTGCGTGAAGCCTGGTCCCGCATTCGTCAGAAAGGCTATGACATCGGCAATGTCGATATCACTCTGATTGCCCAGGCACCTAAGATGCTGCCCCATGTCGCTCAGATGCGTATTAACATTGCTGAAGATCTCGGCTGCCATATGGACCAGGTCAATGTAAAAGCCACCACGACAGAAAAGCTGGGGTTTACCGGTCGTGGAGAAGGCATTGCCTGTGAGGCGGTGGCCCTTCTGACGGTAGCTGACCGATGAAAATGAGTGAACTGCTGTATCTGCACGGCCGGCCCTCGGTTTCCGGGGTGATCCGTGCCACCGCTGATGATTTCCGGGTAACAGAAGACCTGGGATATCAGCCGGATGGCGAAGGGGAACAACTGCTGGTGCGTTTGCGTAAAACCGGATGCAACACACGGTTTGTGGCCGATGCCCTGGCCCGTTATCTGAAAATACCGGCCCGCGAGGTCAGTTTTGCCGGCATGAAAGACCGTCATGCGGTGACCGAACAGACATTCTGTCTACGGCTGCCAGGCAAAGAGATGCCCGATATGAGTGGCTTCGAGCTGGAAGGCTGTGAAATTCTGCAGGTTTCGCGGCATAAACGCAAAATCCGGACCGGGGCACTGGCCGGGAATGCGTTCAGCCTGATCCTGCGTGACATCAGCGATCGTCAGGCAGCGGAACAGCGACTGGCACTGATTGCTGAGGCCGGAGCCGTCAACTACTTTGGTGAGCAGCGATTCGGCCGTGACGGTCACAACCTGACCATGGTCACCCAGTGGGCCTGTGGGGAAATTACGGTCCGCGATCGGAATAAGCGCAGTTTACTGCTCTCGGCTGCACGAAGTGCTATGTTTAATCAGGTCACCAGCGCACGACTGGCGGCGCAGGGTGACCTGCAGACGCTGATGCGCGGTGATTGTGTGCAACTGACCGGTCGCGGCAGCTGGTTTGTCGTCAAAGACGATGAACGGGAAGACGTGCAGGAGCGTGTCTGCCGCCATGAACTCCGCCTGACGGCACCGCTGGCTGGCCGCGGTGACGCCGGTCCGCAGGAAGACGCAAAACGGTTTGAACAGCAAATCCTGGACCAGAACCCCGGGCTCTGTGCCTTGTTGTGCAAAGAAAAAACCGATGCGGCCCGCAGAGCGATGCTGGTGGTCCCGAAAAATATGCACTGGCAGTGGCAGGATGATGCCACCCTGAAACTGGATTTCTGGCTACCGGCCGGCAGTTTCGCGACCAGTGTTGTCCGTGAACTGTTACTCCAGGGAGGCGTGATTGAGGATATTGCTGAGTAATGATGATGGTGTGTTCGCACCGGGGATCCAGATTCTGGCCAGTGCGTTACGTACAATGGCGGAGGTGCAGGTCGTTGCCCCGGATCGCAACCGGAGCGGGGCCTCCAATGCCCTGACCCTGGAATCACCCCTGCGGACGTTTACCCACAGCAACGGCGATATTGCCGTATTAATGGGCACACCGACCGATTGTGTTTTTCTGGGCGTTAACACGCTGATGCGCCCGAAGCCGGATATCGTTGTTTCCGGCATCAATGCCGGACCGAATCTGGGGGATGATGTGATCTATTCCGGAACGGTAGCGGCGGCAATGGAAGGACGTCATCTGGGGCTGCCGGCGCTGGCCATTTCCTTAAACGGGCAACGTCATTACGAAACGGCCGCCGCCGCTGCCTGTGCCATTCTGCAGGCATTACAGCGCGTCCCCTTACGGACCGGACGGGTACTGAATATTAATGTGCCGGATGTGCCGTTGTCAGACATTAAAGGCTACCGGGTCACCCGCTGCGGACGCCGGCATCCGGCCGACCAGGTGATCACCCAGCAGGATCCCCGTGGCGAGACCATTTACTGGATAGGTCCGCTGGGCGGCACCCTGGATGCTGGCCCGGGCACCGACTTTGCCGCTATCGAAGAGGGATATATCTCAATTACCGCTCTGGATGCTGATCTGACCGCTCATCCTGCTCAGGAAAAGCTGGCCGACTGGCTGGAGCATGCTGAGGTCGCGCTGCCATGCTGAACAAACGCATTGAAATGTTACTTGCGCAACTGCGCAAACAGGGGATCCATGATGAGCATATTTTACGTGCCATTACTGATGTCCCCCGTGAGCATTTCATTGATGAAGCGTTTGAACATAAGGCATGGGACAATAATGCCTTACCGATCGGCTACGGACAGACGATCTCCCAGCCTTATATGGTGGCCCGGATGACCGAGCTGCTCGGGCTGACACCGCATTCCCGGGTGCTGGAAATCGGCACCGGATCAGGTTATCAGACAGCAATCCTGGCCCACCTGGTGGATCATGTTTATTCTGTAGAGCGGATTAAGGGGCTGCAGTGGCAGGCAAAACGGCGACTGAAGCAACTGGATTTGCATAATATCTCGACGCGCCATGGTGATGGCTGGCTGGGCTGGCCTTCCCGCGGGCCATTTGATGCTATTATAGTCACCGCCGCACCTCCTGAAATACCTGCCGCGTTATGCGGCCAGCTGAGTGAGCAGGGTGTGATGGTATTGCCGGTGGGCGATGAACAACAGGTATTACGACGTATTCAGCGTTCAGGCGATGAGTATATTGATGATGTGATCGAGCCTGTGCGTTTTGTCCCCCTTATCCAGGGTGACTTAGCCTGACAGGCTGATGAATTAAACGAAAACAGGTCGCGCAGCGTGTCGCTGGCAGGACAGTCAGCGACACCCGCCTTTATAGTGACCCTTGCCGGGATGTACAGATCTTTACGGCTTGCTGCCGGCAGGGTGTCATATCTCTTCCTTTTGTTATCCGGGGGAACGATGAGCACGGGAAGCACAACTTTTCAATTATTTCCATTACGCCGACTGGCAGTTTTAACCATTACGGCGATAACCCTGGTGGGCTGTAGCTCCGGTGACAATACCCAGGCGCCTATCTCTGCCATCAACGGCAGTGCCGGAGGGCATACCAGTGATGCACCGGCCTCTTATGGTCGGGTGCCGGCAGCACCGGTCCTTAACGGTACCGTTCCCTCAGGCCCTGGGAATAGCATGAGTACGCGTACGGTTCAGCGCACGGCTGAACCGATACAGCGTACCGCTGAACCTGTTCAGGCTCCGGTACGCACCGAAAACGGACATATTGTGTACGATCGGACGTATGGGAATATTCCGAAAGGTAGCTACAACGGACCGACCTATACCGTAAAACGCGGAGATACCTTGTTCTATATTGCCTGGATCACCGGCAATGATTTCCGTGATCTGGCGCAGCGGAATGATGTCGCTGCCCCGTATTCCCTCCACGTGGGACAGGTATTGCAGGTGGGTAATAGCTCCGGACAGCCAATCACAGGAGGGAATGCCATTTCAATCGCTGATTCCTCTCAACCTTCTGTAAATCCATCGGCTACGCCTTCTGTCAGGCAGGTTGCGCGGCAACCAGTTATTACGTATTCTGATGATTCGGGTGACGAAACAAACAGCACCGTTAATAGTGGCAGTAAACTATTACCGTCGAGATCACCGGTAGTGGGCAGTGCTTCGGCACCTATCACGGCACCGGTCACTCCACCGACCGCAAGCAGTACTTCAGTCAGCTCCGCGCCAATCACTACCTGGCGCTGGCCGACAGAAGGAAAAATTATTGATAGCTTCTCGGCCTCCGAAGGTGGCAATAAAGGGATCGATATTGCCGGCTCACGGGGACAACCTGTGGTCGCTACTGCTGCAGGTCGTGTGGTTTATGCCGGTAACGCACTCAGAGGGTATGGAAACCTGATCATCATTAAACACAATGACGATTATCTGAGTGCTTATGCGCATAACGACACGATGCTGGTCCGCGAACAACAGGAAGTGAGCGCAGGACAAAAAATTGCAACGATGGGGAGCACAGGGACAAGCTCAGTCAGGCTGCATTTTGAAATTCGTTACAAGGGGAAATCCGTCAATCCGTTGCGTTATTTGCCGCAACGATAACAGGCAGGGCTGAGATGGCTCTGTCCGGGATAAGGGGAGGAGCCATTGATGAACCGAAATACACTTAAAGTTAATGAGTTACAGGAAGATGCATTTGACGACAATGGCAACGAAGCCTTTGATGAGAATGCAATAGTAGCAAATGACTCTAAAGATGATGACGTAACAGAAGATGAGCAGCTGACTCAGGCGGCATCTCAGCGTGTTCTGGATGCAACTCAACTCTACCTTGGGGAAATTGGATTTTCTCCGCTACTGACTGCCGAAGAAGAAGTTTTCTTTGCCCGTCGGGCTTTACGCGGTGATGTGGCAGCACGTCGCCGTATGATCGAAAGTAACCTGCGTCTGGTGGTTAAAATTTCGCGGCGTTACAGCAATCGTGGTCTGGCTCTGCTCGACCTGATTGAAGAAGGGAATCTCGGCCTGATCCGTGCGGTTGAGAAATTTGATCCTGAACGTGGATTCCGTTTCTCAACGTATGCGACATGGTGGATCCGTCAGACCATTGAGCGTGCCATTATGAATCAGACACGGACCATCCGTCTGCCGATTCATATCGTGAAAGAGCTGAATGTCTATCTCCGTACTGCCAGAGAACTGGCCCATATGCTTGACCATGAGCCAAGTGCGGAAGAGATTGCCGAGGAACTGGATAAACCGGTTGAAGACGTCAGCAGGATGCTGAAGCTTAATGAACGCATAACGTCTGTTGATACCCCGTTAGGGGGAGACTCGGATAAGGCACTGCTGGATATTTTGTCTGATGACAATGACACCGGGCCTGAAGATCGTACCCAGAACAATGATATGAAGCAGAGCATTGTTAAATGGCTGTACGAACTGAATCCGAAACAGCGTGAAGTTCTGGCCCGCCGCTTTGGGCTGCTGGGCTATGAAGCCGCGACTCTGGAAGATGTCGGGCAGGAAATTTCTCTGACCCGTGAACGTGTCCGCCAGATTCAGGTGGAAGGTTTACGTCGGTTACGGGAAATCTTACAGGGACAGGGTCTTAGCATTGAAGCGTTGTTTCGCGAGTAACAGGACGTTATCGCGTAACGGACCATTTTCAGGGATGAACTGAGAGCAGCCTGTCACGACAGGCTGCTTTCTTTTTGCCGTTTTTCCGGCCTCAGACCAGGTCTTTTAACCGGTACAACCATTCCAGTGCCTGACGTGGCGACATAGTGTCAGGATCCAGCGCTTCCAGCGCTTCAACTGCCGGCGAAACCTCGGCTTCCAGCAGTGGCAACTGTGGACCCCCGCTACGGGACGGCGTATCCTTTGCGGAAATCATCTCCAGTTCACGCAGTTTCTGACGTGCACGTTTAATCACTTCTTTAGGGACACCCGCCAGCGCCGCGACGGCCAGCCCGTAACTTTTACTGGCAGGGCCCTCCTGAACACTGTGCATAAAGGCAATGGTATCGCCATGCTCCATCGCATTCAGGTGCACATTGACCACACCCTCCAGTGTTTCCGGTAAGGCCGTCAGTTCAAAATAGTGGGTCGCAAACAGGGTCAGGGCCTTAATGCGGTTGGCCAGATTCTCGGCACAGGCCCATGCCAGTGATAATCCATCATAAGTCGAGGTCCCGCGGCCAATCTCGTCCATCAGTACCAGGCTGTTGGCAGTGGCATTGTGCAGGATATTGGCCGTTTCGGTCATTTCGACCATAAACGTCGAGCGTCCGGAAGCCAGATCATCGGCGGCACCGACCCGGGTAAAGATGCGATCGATCGGGCCCAGGGTAACCGCATCTGCCGGGACGTAGCTGCCGGTCCAGGCTAACAGGGCAATCAGTGCCGTCTGGCGCATATAGGTACTTTTCCCTCCCATATTCGGCCCGGTGACAATCAGCATCCGTCGTTGCGGCGAAAGTGCCAGCGGGTTAGCGATAAAGGGTTCTTTAAGTACCTGTTCAACGACCGGATGACGTCCTTCCCGGATACTGATCCCGGGACTGTCCTGTAAAACCGGACAGCAATAATTAAGTGTCATGGCACGTTCTGACAGATTTGTTAATACATCAAGTTCTGATAATGCACTGGCGCTTTGCTGTAACGGCTCAAGAAAAGGCAATAATTGATCAAAAAGTGCCTCATACAGGGCCTTTTCCAGCGACAGGGCTTTACCTTTCGAGGTCAGGACTTTGTCTTCATACTCTTTCAGCTCAGGAATAATGTAACGTTCGGCATTTTTCAGCGTCTGGCGACGTACATAATGCATCGGCACCAGATGACTCTGACCGCGACTGACCTGAATATAGTAGCCATGCACCGCATTAAACCCGACCTTCAGGGTATCCAGCCCCAGTGACTCTCTTTCCCGGATTTCGAGTTTATCCAGATAATCGGTGGCACCGTCCGCCAGCGCCCGCCACTCGTCCAGCTCTTCATTGTACCCCGGCGCGATAACGCCCCCGTCCCTCACCAGCACCGGCGGAGTTTCGATAATAGCCTGCTCAAGTAACTCTCGCAGTCCGGTAAACAAGCCGCTTTGCTGTGCCAGTGTTTTCAGACGCGGGCTGGCGGCATTGGCTAAGATTTCCTGTAATTCCGGTAACTGACGGAAGGCGTGGCGCATTCTGGCGAGGTCACGCGGCCTGGCGGTCCGCAGCGCCAGACGGGCCAGAATACGCTCCAGGTCCCCGACCTGGTGTAACAGCGGTTGGAGCTGCTCATTCAGGTCCTGAAGTTCGGCAATGCAGCTCTGACGTTCCCGGATCACCTGTGCATCACGCAGGGGCATATGCAGCCAGCGTTTCAGCATCCTGCTGCCCATCGGGGTGACCGTCTTATCGATCACCGCCGCCAGGGTATTATCGGTGCCACCCGCCATATTTAGCGTAATTTCAAGATTACGCCGTGTCGCGGCATCCATAATGATGGTGTCCTGCTGGCGTATCATACTCAGCCCACGGATGTGCGGCAGGGAGGTGCGCTGAGTATCGCGGGCATACTGTAACAGGCAACCCGCGGCAGGCAGGGCCAGCAGTGCCTGTTCAACCCCGAACCCGCGCAGGTCGCGGGTGCCGAATTGCAGGTTAAGCTGCTGGCGTGCGGTACTGAGTTCAAATTCCCAGACCGGACGACGGCGCAGACCGCGACGGCCATCGATTAATGGCATTGCAGCAAAGTCTTCCGGATAGAGCAGTTCTGACGGATGGGTCCGCTGCAGTTCAGCGGCCAGCGCTTCCGCATTTTCGGGCTCGCTCAGCAGGAAGCGTCCGGAACTGATATCCAGCGTAGCATACCCGAATCCCGTGCCTTTCGGGCTTTCATAAACGGCGGCCAGCAGATTGTCCTGACGCTCATTCAGTAAGGCTTCGTCGCTGATCGTGCCGGGGGTCACAATACGGACCACTTTCCGTTCGACCGGGCCCTTACTGAGGGCGGGGTCGCCCACCTGTTCACAGAGTGCAACAGACTCCCCCAACTGAACCAGTTTTGCCAGATACCCTTCCACCGCATGGTAAGGCACACCCGCCATCGGGATAGGCTGTCCGGCGGAAGCACCGCGTTTGGTCAGCGAGATATCCAGTAATTGTGATGCTTTCCGTGCATCATCAAAGAACAGCTCATAAAAGTCGCCCATCCGGTAGAACAGCAGAATGTCCGGATGTTCCGCCTTCAGACGCAGGTACTGCTGCATCATCGGGGTGTGAGAGTCTAAATTTTCGAGGGTACTCATAGTGTTGAGATGTCCATTATCATAAAAATTAGAGAGTTAAGTGATTTTATGATTATCATTGTTTTCACGTTGTCTCATGGGATCTCATGAAATCCTGCCGTTAACGGCAGGCTGACGTGTAGCGTGCCAAACGGCAGAGGGGTGAAAATGCAGCTTCGCAAGCCACAACCCACATTTCCTTTCACGAGTACAGGGTGGATATGATAACGGAGTCTGCAGGACAGGAAAACACGCGGAGAAGTGACTTTTTTCGGGGCCGCCCGAAAGAATGAAATATGATGATGGCGATGCCGCGGAAACGGGAGAAATTCGGTGCATCGGCTCCCTGCGATGGCCTGACCCGGAGTCAGTTTTTTCTGGCGCGACACGAGACGCCTGACGGAAAACCAGCCCGGGTTCAAAGGGGCACTTTCTGCGGACTTCTTCCGCCGCAGTACCTCCGGCAAACCTCGGTTTCTTTCGCAAACGACTTAACCTTCTGAAACTCCATTCTCAAGGCTGACATCCTTCACATGTCTTCCGCTTTCCACTGATTTCAGGTCCCTAAGGATCCGGGATTCAGTGAAATGCCCTTTCTTTATGCCAAACCTCCATTGGTTGTATTTTAACCGTAGGGTGCTGTTGTCGAGTAAGAATAAATCCAGGGGGACTAAAAAAGCAGCCATTCAATATTACCTACAAAGATGTGGCAGCACGTAAACACAGGAAGTCAGATATGATGTGCCGGAAGCTGCTGTCGCACATGTTACAGGGTCTGGAAAGTCAGGCTGTCTACGATTACGTTGCCACCCATAATGTAAGCATAGACATACGGTTGCAGTTCAACCTATGGCTGATCCTGATGAAGCTAAACGCCTTTTTGATCTATCTACCCATGATCAGAGTAGCTGAACGTTTACGACGAGCAAAAGACCGGGACGCTCCATTTAGTGGTGATATGTATTTTCACATGCGTGGGCAACGCAGTGCTGCGCACTTATGGATACAAGATCTATTAGAGGCATAATCTGATAATTTTGGTATAATGTTTAAATAATGTTTTCAGCCCGGATTCTGCTTTTCAGGAGTATTTATGAGCAACAACAAAAAAACTCAGGCAGCCTACGCTAAGCCGTCTCGTGCTGACATCGTTCGTTCGGTAGCAACGTCTACGGCTGTTGAAACGGGGCAGTCCTCTGCGAAGATCGAAGCTTCCCTTGAAGCGACGCGTAAAAAGTTTGCTCATCTTCGCCTTGCTTAACCCCTTCTTAACCCCTTCTTAATGCCTTCTTAATGCCTTACTGACCCAGTGTTTCATCGGCTCGTAGTCCATTGATACGCCTGCATGAATAGCCGGGATATACTGGTTTTTGTTCTGCTCCCAGCTTTGATAATCCAGCGGTTTGTATCCTCCCTGAACGGCCATCACGTCGGCTAATAGTCGAGACAGGCGTCCGTTTCCCTCTCTGAATGGATGTATAAGTATCAGTTCGACATGGGTGATGGCGATAGCGGTAATGAGTTGTTCTTCGTCCATGCTGCGACATGGCGTGTATTGAGCCAGATACCTGGTGTCGAATTCGTTCAGCAGTTTAGGCAGCTGTGCTGAGGGGGCAAACATAAAGCCGTCCCTGCTGATGTTTACCGTTCTTTCCTGCCCGGCCCACTCGTAGAGGTTACCTAACCAGCGGCGGTGCCAGCTTTTTAGCAGGGCTACGTTGAGCTGTCCTTCCGGGAACTGTTCTTCAAAAACAGACTGGTAGAGTTGTTCTAACAGGACAAGTTCAGCTTCATCCATCTCATCAGAAGTAGCTATCCCCAGCTTATTAGCCAAAACCTGCTCGCCAGAGTCTTTCTCATACTGGCCTTCACTGCTGGATACATGGTATCGGCTCATGGAGGTACCCTGTAGGGTGGGAAAACAGAGGTATTATAATACAGGATGGGTATGGATAAAAATTAATTACAATCATGTAATTAAAGAATATCAGGTCAGAGTTTCGCTTTAGGCCTGGCCTAAAATAATTGTTAATAATCAGTATTAATACACCTATGCATTATGGTGAGTGCCGTACCTATTATCAGTTTCTTTAGCAAACTACTTAACCCTGCCTGCGGAAGTCCCTGAAAGAAGATTATGGCGTTTACGTGAAAAGGCTCACATGTGTAATATACCTATAGACGCAGTACGATCTGCGTCGTACTGTGAAAACAGGGGACTCCCTCTTGTAACATCCAAATGACGTGCAGGGGCTGTAACCGGGCATATATGTGGCGGTGTGGAAGGGATTTATACGTTTTACAAGTATAAGTCGGAATGTCGGAAGTGGTTGAGTTTATCATTTATTTATTATGGTCATGATTTTCTGACGAAGGATTGTTTATGGAAATGGAAAATTCTTTACGCCTCTTAACATTAGGGGAAAAAACTGGCTCATACAGTTTTCGGTAATTCAATTGAGTATAGTAAAGTATGGGTTCATTGTGAGAGCTATTTCCCATTTGGTTTACAGGGAAAGTTTGTTGGGATGGCACCAGAGGGTGAAATGTATTTCAGAAAAGAGAACTATCTGAAGGACTTCTCTTTAGCTTCAAAATCTAATCAACATTTTTTTATGCATGAAATGACTCATGTGTGGCAACATCAGCATGGAATGTGGGTCAGAATAAGAGGTATATTCAGCCGGGTATCAACTTACAAATATACCATCGAACTCAATAAAAAGTTAAGCAAATACAGTATGGAACAACAGGCTCAGATTATTGCTGATTACTTTTTATTAAAGAAATAGGGTGTAAATGGTCTGAGAAGCGAAATTGGACGTCAGGCTGGCTTTCAGGGAGCTTTAGATAATAATACGATTTCTCTATATAGGAAAATATTGCCAGCGTCAATTTTATAAGGGGTAGTATGATGAAATTAATAATCATGCTTATTTCTATTTTTTTTTAACCTCCTGCCATATAAATGATCCTCGCCCGGAAAATCATCGGGCGAAGGTCAGTGTAGCCGGTGGCAGGGTGTGTATTACTGCCCCGGGGAGTCAGGGAGAAAGGATCACTTCATTAAGTATTAATGAGGTCAGGAATAGTGAAAAGTTGATTGCCAGAACATTCACTGTTGATAATGCGCCAGTGTTATCTGCAAATAAATGCATTTCAGATGCCGGCTTTACTTTTTTTCCCGGTAAATCATATATATTCTCTGTTAATGCAATACGGATAAAAGAAAATCATATTATCGAAAATGGTAATAGTTATAGTGTGACTTTTTCCGTGTGGAAAGATAACGGGGAATTAAAAGTAAAAGATATTAACTAACCCGCCCGAAAATTGTGCCTGATTTCCGGCGGTCAGGAGAGCGCGTCTGTCACCCCGGCCTGTGGCAACGCCTGATCGGGCCATCCCGTATCCGGAGAGGGAAACACATCTTCCCCAAATGACCTCATCGGGTGACGAAGCCCGGGATGAATTCCGCAACAACCCGGGCCGGGGGAACGGGCCACCCGGGAGGCGTTAACCGCGAAAAACTGGCGCGGAGCCTGTCGCCGGTGAAATGCTAACCGGGCTGACAAAAAGCATAACGTGCCCCCCGGTAAAGGGAGGCCTCAGGCTTACTCCACCGTGCCGCTCGTCGCCAGCGGCGTTTCTGCGGCAGTAAAACTGTTCATGATCCTGACATAATGTTTGCGCTGGCTGTCAGTAAATTCCCCCGCCGTGGCAAGGGTAAAAATCAGCAGGTTGTTCTGTGAAGGATTGAGTGAACTCTCGTAAGGCAGGCGGATGACCGACAGGATCTGCGTTGTCCACTCACCGTTATTCAGAAACCGGTTAGCAGCCTGCAGTACCGGAAGCTTTGATGGCCCGAGCTCCTGACTGAGGATCTCGCCTTCCGGCGTGTAGCCGGGCGTAAATTGCCGCATCCGCTGCTGCTGCATCTCATAAAAATCTTCCACGGTCTGGCCGTCTGCCAGCTGAGCACGATTGATAATCACTTCATAGGGCCTGCTCTCGTCATCGGTATATTTCAGGATATTCACCGAATAATCCGCATCCGGGGGGAGCGTCAGAAATGTGCCTTCCGGCAGCGGGTAGGTGACGGGTTTATTAGTCATAGTCTTTGTTTACCTGGAATAAATGAGGGATGAGGGGAATGATTTCGATTCGCCGGTTACCTGCGCGTCCCTGCTGACTGTCGTTGGGGGTGACCGGGTGGGTTTCACCGGCACCCTCAACGATAAAATGGCTGGCCGGGAATTCACTGTTGGCCACCAGCCAGTCCCGGACGGCTTCCGCCCGCCGTAAGGACAGCGTCCGGTTACCCGCCGGTGTACCGGTATTATCGGTGTAACCGACGATCAGTACCGGATACTGTGACGTACGACGCAGCACCGGTAACAGCGCCGCCAGCGTCGCATAACGCGTGCCGGTGATCGTGCTGCTGCCTGGCACAAACCAGCCAGCCCCGGGATCTGGCAGCGATAGCGGAGCGACCGCCGTAGCAGGCATTACCGGGGGGCCGGGGCGGGGGGAACGGGAAAGCAGCAGGGCGGCACTCAGTGGCAGACATAACAGCAGCCCCTGTGCTGCGTAACGCCATTGGGCAGGCCGCCTGAACGGAAGCGCGGGTGACTTTGCGGCTAAGGAAGCGACCGGCAACGGAGGCGGCAATGGCAGGGAGGGCGTGGCCTGCGACAGGGCCGGATACAGCAAATAATGTTCTGCCAGCCAGTGTGACCAGCCGCCATGGCGGGGAAAGCCCTGACAGATATCAGCCAGCAGCAACTCCGTCAGTTGTAACGGAGTATCGGTAAATAATTCACTCAGTGAAGAGCAAAGTTCATCTCCGTTGAGCCAGTCTGATAACGGTTTTACCGCGCAGGCGCGTGCTGTGGCATCACTGTCGCCGTAATGCGCCGCACTCTGTAATTGCTGATGCAGTTGTGTCAGCAACTGCGGAAAGGATCCGGTGCCGGCCGTCGAAGGGGTCCGCACCCAGATCGCGCCCTGCGGCTCTCCGGGGGGAGGCTGGCGGCTGAGCCGGGCATAGATCACCAGCTGACAACGGACCGCCGGTATTTTACCGGCACTGATCAGGCTATGTCGCCAGCGGATAAAGGCGGCTGCCAGCAGGTCGTCACTCCCGTAAGCGTCTCCCGTCAGAGGAATAACGCAATCAAGCGCGACCTGCGGATAAGTTTCTGATAAATAGCGGAGGCGTTCGCTGAGTAACAGTGGATCGGTCACCACCCTCCGCAGAACGGTTTTACCGGGGCTGCCCGTCGTATCGTGCCGGCTGAATCCGTATCCGGCACAGGGGCCGGTGATAAGGCAGATCCGCTGTCCTCTGCTCTCCGGTAACTCATCGTGCGGCGTGACCGCAGGGAGAGGCTCTGTGCCCGGTAACGAAAAATAGCGTTTCCGGTAAGCGACAAGAAAGGCGTCAGTCAGCGCTTTATTGCCGCTTCCCGTCACAGAAAGCAGGCAGAGCAGTCGATAGCTGTCACGGAAGAGTATGCTATCGCTGCCCGCCAGTAAGGTCTGGAGGGCCTCAGAAATGTCTGCCGGTAAATCTCTGTCGGCTGGAGCCTGTGGCCCGCATGCGGCATGGACCCTTCCGCAGGGGGAGTGTTGCAGGTGGCGCTGTAGCTGCTGGTCGAGAAAATAACGCAGCAGTCGGCAAAGTGAGCGGCTTTGATCTGTATCACCGTGCTCCTCTGTCAGGCAGCGGCTGAACTCCGCCATCCGATCCGCCAGCCGTTGCTGCAGGGCGGAAACCGAGGGGATGATCGCACCGGCACTGATCATTGTGCCGTACGCGGTCAGCTCACTAAAACAGGACCCGCGGCTCACCAGGGATGCTCCGTCAGTTCACCCCAGCCGGCCCCGGGCTGCCAGCCGCAGAGTCGCAACGTTTGCGGGTAACAGCAGGGCGGGGTGGAAAAACGGATCGACAGTGAGGTCGCCGACGGTTCCTTCCCGGGCGCCCCGTCTGAGGGAGGCAGACGGCAGGTGAACAGTAACCGGTTATCCCTGTCATAGACACTCAACCGGAAAAATTCGTAACCTGGCCCCGGGCCGGTGCTTACGGGCAGAGACAGCGTGACTTTCTGGTGATGCCACAGCGTAAAGGCCGCCAGCCATTCGGCATCGCTGGCAGGCGGGACAGCAAAATAGGCCCGTTTTTCATCGCCGGTGACTGCGGGCTGAACCGCCCTCAGACGCAAATGCAGTCCGGTCTGGTATTCAAACTGCCGAAGCGTTCGCTGGTGGCCATGACCGTAGGGGGCCGCCACCTCCTGCGCATCATCGTTCAGTCCGAGAAGGGTACAGATCCGTTGCTTTGATAGCCGGTCCCGCTCCCACCATGCCCTGGGGATCGTCCCCTGCTGTCTGGCCTCGTCGTTATGATCCTGCCAGATCTTCGCACATTCCGCGCGCCGATAGTAATGCCAGAGCAGGGGAATATGGGGGTGATACACGTCATATCCCTGAGTAAACGCCCGCACCGACATAGCAATTTCCTCCCCGGCAAAGAAGATGAGCGGGTCGTTCGGGACATCCCGCACAAACCGGCCCGGGGCAAAAATAAAGCCGCCGGCCAGATAGCTGCCCCGTTCCGGGGCGGTGGCGGTAAACGCATGGCTCCCGGCCATCGGTATTCCTTCCCGGGTAAACTCCCTGAAAATCATCCGGCTGACCGAAGACTGCCTGCCGGTTATCTCATCCTCACCGGGCCGGTAGCCGGGCGGGTAGGCGGAAAGGATCGGTAGCGGACTGATCGTCTTCAGCGACTCCAGTAAAGCGATCATTTGCTGATCCCATCCGCGAATAAACCGGCAGTGGGAGTCTATCTGCAAAAAGTAGGGTTCCTGCTGATAACAGGTTTCCGACAGATGGCGGGCCCAGCAGGCACCTTCGCTGGTAAGGTAATGGCGGGAAATGACCGTGACAGAGGCGCCGGCAAAGTGAAAAAAACGAACGTCCTGAGCCCCGGCCACACCGGAGACAATAAAACCGGCATCGATGAAAACCGAAAAATCTTCCTCGTCCTGCCAGCACACCGCGATATGTAAGCCATGCGGTGCCGAGGCATGCTTTATCATATCCTTCAGTGTCGGGATCAGTTCCGGGTCACGGTAACTGGCGATACTGACAAAAATAGCAGGCGGGTATGCCATAGCTCTCCCCCGAATATGCGCAGTCAGGTGATATCAAAAATAATTTCAGCCTTGGCAGAAAATGTCCCCGCAGAAGGCTGGAACCAGCCTGCGGCTGAAAGCTCTGCCGTCCAGTGAAACTCCGCGTTGTTCTGACTGGGGGTGCTGGTGATTTGCTCACCCTCCTTACCATTCACCCTCAAAGGCCGGTTCTGGCTGTCTTTGATGGTGATCCTCAGGCGGCCACTGTTACCCCCGGCATCCTTCACCATAATGTTGGCGGCATCGTAAGAGGGGGTATCGGTGGTGATGTACGCTGTGGCGGAGTAACTGCCATAATCACTTTTACAGTTGATAGCAAAATCCAGTTTTTCCGAGACGCCGTTCTCGAGCATTTTGGCCGTGACCTTACCAAAATCGACCGTTTTCGCACTGTCGGGAGTACATACCGGAGTACTGATCACTTTAATTTCGTTGAGGCTCAGTTTACTCAGGTAATTATTCGGATCATCGCTGACGATCAGATAAAAATAGCCAATCGGCCCGGGAGGCAGCACGAGATCACCGGCCGGGTTTTTAAGCTGCAGGCTGTCAGCCACTTTATAAAACTCGACTCTGTAGCCGGAAACATCAGGGAAACGGAAATAGACGTACCCGGAGTCATCCATGGGAGGCATATATACGGTGGTGGGAAATCCTCCCCATCCGGGCAGGCCGTTGGTCCAAAGGGGTTTGATGACAATACCGGGAATATTGGTTTTGAAGGTTTTGTCGCGGGCGCTGTAGGACTCCAGCCCGATCACCCTGCGGCCAACTTCGGTCCCGACCAGACAGTAGGTGTAAAAAATATCATGACCCAGTCGCGGGGTCTCAAAGGCCGCTATCGGGGTGGAACTGTCCGCCGGCGCATCCGCAGCAATAGTAATGACCTGATCCGGCACACTCAATATTGCCGGGCTACCTTTTTCCCAGTCACAAAGGGCCTGTACGCTTCCCGCGCCGAAAAGCAGAGGAGGGAGCAGGAGGGATCGCCATATCATATCTTTCTTCCTTAATTATCTTGCAGTAATAAGAGGATTTCCGGTGGATACATCGCCACCAGCTCAGAAAAATTTCGGCCAATACTGCGTTCGGCATAGGCCAGTAAAGGGATCACCGGGCTACCGGGTTCCGCTTCCCTGAACCAGAGACGCACTTCTTCCAGTCTGGCGCAGGCGCTCTGCCGGTCGGTAATGACCGGCACCGCAGGCTGTCCGGACGGCAGAAGGGAGGGAGCTGAACGCCCAGCCGGGCCTGCGGGCAGGGGGATATCCGTCTCCGGGGGGGCGGAACCCGGCAGAACGACTGACGGAAGGGGATTGCCCGGGGCAAATATGGCCAGCAGAGAGAGAAAACCGGTCAGATCAGGCGCGTCATCGCCCAGGTTATCCCGTATCTGCGTGACTAACCGGCCGGCATAGTGATGAGCCTGAGATAAGTCGCGGAAGGTTGCGTCCTCGCTGCTGGCCCATTGCTGACGTAACAGGGTGAGCCTCCGGGCAGCGACAGGTGCCTTTCCAGGCTGGGGGCCGCAGGCTTGTTCGACATCGCGGACGCTTAGCTGGCCCTCCGCTGTTTTCGGTAGTGGTAACTGGCGGATATCAGCCAGTATTCCGTGGCTGTCATTCAGTTCGGCAAAGGCATTAGCCCGCAGTTGCGGAGCAAACTCTTCTTCATCGAACAACCGGGGATGCAGATCGTCCGGCCATTTTTCTAACAGAGCCAGTAGCAATGAAAGACCGCTCGTCAGTGCTGCCGCCCCTGTCAGTCGGATCCGGCAGCGCATCAGGATAATGAGTAACCGGATATCCTTACACTGGCACAATAAGCGTTGCGTCGCAGCCCCGGTGTCTGCCCAGTTCACTGACTCTGCCGGCTCATAAAAATCGCCATACTGAGCATCGGTTTTCGGTTGCAGTCCCGCCAGTAACAGCAGAAATTGCGGGTTCTCATCGATGGCCACCCCGCAAGGAGCATCGGCACTGATTTCTGTCAGCAGTGAGGCATCCTCATTTTCCGGTGTTGCAGTCTGAACCCCTGTTTGTCCCATCAATCTTCTGCCCCTGAGTCTCCGGAAAAATTTTCCGGTTCGAAGCACATCCCGGCCAGTGGCTGAGTTGTGTTTTCTCTTTCCAGCCAGACGGCATGCCCTAACCGATGGCGTCCATCCAGTTGCACCAACGGAACCTGGCTGGCCGCCAGTACCAGCTGTACATCCCAGCTGTATTCCACCCCGGTAAAACACCTCACCCATTCACGTAACACCGGCATATCCTCGCCACCGGGGGTAAACGAGAGATACTGTTGCAGGGTGAGCGGGCCCGCAATGAGCCTGAATTTATGCTGGCGGTCATGCACCGTACTCCCGAGGATGGCGCCTTCCCCCAGCCGGCAGGCGCCCTTTTTTATCCCGAGACGGCTCTGGTCTTCTTCGGCTAACTCAATCCATTGCAGCACGAATTCCTGCAGTCGGAAGGGAAGGTCAAAGTAATGCTGCAGGCTCCCGGTCAGGCCATCGGGTGAACGGGCTTCTCTGACCAGATGCGGGGCGGACGCCAGCTGAGCATGGCGGGGTAACGGGGACGATCCCCCTGTCACCGGTGCAAACCCCGTCAGACAACCGAGGTAAAAAGAGAACCGTTCATTTTTCGGGTCGTCCAGGGTGGCCGTGTCCTGACACAGAAACCATGCACGGTAAAACAGTGACAAGGCCCGGTGGTGAAAAATATCCGCGAAATCACTCAGGCCATAGTCCTGACGGGTCGTACAGAAATAGGCCTGTTCTGACAGGTGTAGCGGAAAGACGCTGTTGGGGCCCCAGACTCCCGGCCAGAACAGATCGATCTTCAGTGTCCCGTTGTTGTCATTCAGGCTGGCAATCTCCCGCGGGGGAAAGATCATGCCGGGCTGCTGTCCGAGCCGGACCGGTTCCCGGGACGGCAGTCGTGCGGTGCCCGGGGCCGGTGAGCGGGGATGACGGGCGGCAATAGCCCGCATCAGGCTGAAAAAGCCACTCTTCCAGGGGGCTGAACATTCGTACCATTCGCTCAGGCCGTTATCCGGCGGAAACTCAGGGGTCATAGGATCCCTCTCCGTCCCGGGCGAGCCGGCCAGTCAGCGACCCGTCCGCGCTGTACCGAATACAGTTCGGTTTCAGTAAAAATATTGATCGCCACATGACGGGACAGATAATTTTCCATAATCAGTCCGAATAAATAAGGGCTGAGGCCGGAAAACCCCGTCTCATCGACGGTCAGGCGACAGCGGATCCCGCGGCCATAAATCAACAGGCCTTCCCCGCCCAGCCGGCGGATCACCGGTTCGGTCGTACAGCTGACCAGGCTTTCTATCTGCCTGGCGGTTTCCGGGTCTGAACGGGTAGTGAATAATCGTAAAATGTCGCGCAGAACACCGGCTCCGCTGGACCCGGACATTTCACCGACAGGCAGATAATTCAGACTGAGCTGGGAAATCAGTCGCCAGGCGGCTTCGCCGACAGCAAAAGAACCCCGCGGGTCCGACGGCGTACTGACAAACTCCGCCTGGCTTACCGGCACATCTTCCGGCAGGGTCAGACGGAAGCGGGCATGTTCAGCCAGTGTGCACGGCAGATCACGGTTTGTGACCAGGGCATCTACCCACAGGTAACGCAGAGTATCGCCGTAAGGGGCTTCATGTTGATCTACCAGCGAAATATACGTTTCTGTCCCCGGGTAGGCATGGCGGGTCAGATAGCGGCTGTCGTCCTGTCCCTGGCGGACTTCACGTTGCAGAGAGAAATAGCGCCCGTAGTTTCCGTGATCCGCATGACGGGTGTGATACAGGGGGGTAAATACCACCTCGTCGCTGTTTTCTGCCTGAAGTCCGGTCACGCGACTGACAGAAAAGATCTCATAATCCAGGGGATGGCTGCGGTCGGCCACCGCATGAAACTGCGTCAGTGAACGGTTGAGAGGGATCCTGTCCAGCCGTTTCGGAAACAGATTAATGACCGGGGTACAAAACAGTAAAAAGCGGGCAGCACTGACATGGGCAATCAGGTCCTGCGGTAACCGGTCCAGCAGAACAATAATTTCGGCTTCACGGGTATGATTATTTTTCAGCCCGGCCGCCAGCCGGGTCAGGGTAAAGAAGTAGAAGCGCTGGCGGCAACAGACATATTCCTGCAGCAAAGTATGGCCGTGAAACATATTCCAGCTGGCAGGCAGCAGTCCTTGTTGCGGTTCCAGACCTTCAGGAACCAGTGGCTGCTCTGTGATAATCGTGGCAGGAGTACCGGCATGGGGAGAGGGCATAATGACCCATTGATGGTGACAGTGCAGCAATTCAAACAGGTGCGAGACGATAGTTTCATCACCGGAAATATAGACCGGCAGCCGGTCCAGCCCCTTTAGCGCCGAAAAAGTGGTCTCGCCGGTCAGCCTGAGTCGTAACCGTAAGGCACCTTTACACTGGCTGATGTCATATTCTTCTCCCGTCATCGCCGGAAGATCCGGTGGTACCGAGGTTAGCCGGGCATCAGCAATTTCCAGCGGCCAAAGCGTCACCGGCTGACTATTACGAAACTCGCAGCGTGTCTGGCTCTCCGGAAGCCGCTGGCTGATAAAGGTGCTCTCGCGCTCAAGGGTATAGCCGCGGGTCAAATCACCGGTATCGGGGTCGGGATACAGGCGAACGACCCCCATCGCAGGTGTTGGTGCATTGTAATTCGGTGACAGCGTATCCAGTAATCGCTGAGTGAAGCGGGGGAACTCAGCATCCAGTTTGATACGGGTTCTGGCGGATAAAAAGCAGAACGCTTCGATCAGCCTTTCCACATACGGGTCGGCGACTTCTATTCCCTGCATTCCCAGCCTGGCCGCAATCCCCGGATGTTTCTGCGCAAACTCACGGGCCATTTCGCGGATAAATGTCAGCTCACGGTTATAATAATCCAGAAAATTATTTTCCACGGTGTTCTCTGATTAATGACATTATTTTAATGAATATGCCGCGGTGTTAAGCCGCGGGTGATAATTATCAGCCGGGATTTATAACGAGTTAACTTCCTTTTTATTTCCTGCCTGTTTCTGTGATCAGAATTCACCAGCAACTCTGTCGGATTCATCGTCTGCTGACAGACCATCGCGGTTTTCTCCACCCCGGGATGTCGCGGAGGACACAGAGTAAAGCTATTCTTTATCGCCTTTTTTTCTTTATTATACTTTATCTTTTTAGCACCTTACTGTCAGGTGATTAATTAATTTAAATAGTGATAATAATGATATTGATGAATTCATTTCTCTGTTATTACAACACCCGGAGATATTATCGATTCTCGCCAGGAATAAAACACTCCTCTCCTCTGTTTTTGTTTTTTAGGATTATGTATCAGGCTGTTTTCTTATTTTTATATAACTGCCAGGCACGGCGTTGTTAACTGATTCTTTTTTTGGCTACTATCCCGAACATGATGGCAGGGGGAGGTTATTTTTGTCCCCGTCTTTATGGTGAGTCTGTTATTTTTGGGTGCGATAACATTTATGATCGTCAGAAGAACCTTATTCGATAAACTTAACGACGTATTATCCCGAAGTATTGAAAGCGGGACAGAGCTCTGTCGTCTGAAGGGGAACCCTTATGTTGAGCTGGTCCACTGGCTGATCACACTGCTTCAGGAAGAGCGCTGTGATTTACAATATATTCTTCGTCACTACCCGCTGGACAGGGCGAAACTGGAAGAAGATCTGATGGCACAGGCCGCACGTCTGCCGCGTGGGGCGAATGAGGTCACCGATTTTTCCTATCTTATTGAGCTGGCTATTGAAAAAGCATGGATCATCGCCAGTCTCGGGCCCTGTCCTGTGACGCGGATACGCAGTCTTCATCTTCTGATTGCCCTGCTGAGTCATCCTGAACTGCGCCGTGCACTATTATCGTTATCTCCGGAGTTCCGTGTCCTGTCGGCGGAGGAACTCAGCCGTCTGCCGGCCGCGCTGACCCGCGATTCGGCAGAGCAGGAAAACCTGTTCCCGGCGGAGAGTACCGCGTCGGAAAATGCGGACACGGCCTTCACCGGCCTCCGCCCCGGGGCAGAAAATGCGCTGGCGACCTACACCACCGATCTGACGGCACAGGCGAGGGCGGGGAAAATTGACCCGGTCACCGGCAGAGACCGTGAAATTACGACCCTCATTGATATTCTGCTGCGTCGCCGTCAGAACAACCCGTTACTTACCGGGGATGCCGGGGTGGGTAAAACGGCGGTGGCTGAAGGCCTGGCGCTGGCCATTGCCGACGGTGCCGTACCGCCGGCCCTGGCGAACGTCCGTCTGCTGGCGCTGGATATCGTGGCACTGACAGCCGGCGCAGGGATGAAAGGTGAATTCGAATCCCGGCTGAAATCCGTCCTGGAATCGGCGGCCAGGGCAGTACCTGCGGTGATCCTGTTTATCGATGAGTTTCATACCCTGGTCGGTGCCGGCGGAGACGCGGGGACCGGTGATGCGGCGAACCTGATGAAACCGATGCTGGCGAGGGGAGAGATCCGTACCCTCGGAGCGACGACCTGGAGTGAATTTAAACGTCATATCGAAAAAGACCCTGCACTGACCCGCAGATTTCAGGTGGTACAAATAGATGAACCCTCCGAATCTTTATCGGTACAGATGTTACGTGGTCTGTTACCCGCTCTGGAACAGCATCATCAGGTCTGGATCCTGGATGAGGCATTACAGGCAGCGGTGCGGTTATCGCATCGCTATATTCCGGCCAGGCAGTTACCCGATAAAGCGATCAGCCTGCTGGATACGGCCTGCGCCCGTGTGGCCATCGCCAGATACACTCCTCCCGTGAAGCTTCAGCAGCTCCGTGCCAGTATCCGGGCTTCGGTCAGTGAACTGGCTTTGCTGGATAAATCACTCTGCTTTGGTAAAGCCAGTCCGCAGCGAAGAAGTGACATTGAAGCCGCTCTCGAACATGCGCAGCACGCGTCGGAACGTCTGGAAAATCGCTGGCATCAGGCGTGTGAATTGCTGACGGAAATCTATGCGCTCAGAGAACAACGACTGCAACCCGGTCTGCCGGAAACAAAGATTCAGGAGCTTCAGCAACAACTGCAAGAGTTACAGTTCAGACTGGAGCAGCAGGGGGAGCAGCCACCGTTGGTCCGGGCTCAGGTCGATGCGACGGTGATTGCTGAAATTATCGCGCAATGGACCGGTATCCCGACCGGGCGGGTGATGAAGGATGATTTAAGTGCGGTACGGGAACTCCCGGCACTGCTGGCCGCCCGGGTGACGGGGCAACCCCGCGCGCTTGAGCAGATTTGTCAGTCTGTCAGGACCGCCAGGGCAGGCTTATCCGACCCGGAGCGGCCGACAGGGGTTTTCTTCCTTACCGGGCCTTCCGGTACCGGTAAAACGGAAACGGCGCTGGCACTCGCTGAATTGCTTTACGGGGGAGAACCTAATCTGATCACGATTAATATGAGCGAATTCCAGGAAGCCCATACCGTCTCGACCCTTAAGGGATCACCGCCAGGATATGTCGGCTACGGTGAAGGCGGCATTCTGACCGAAGCGGTACGCCGCAAGCCCTACAGTGTGGTGTTACTGGATGAAGTTGAAAAAGCACATCCGGATGTCCATGAATTATTTTTCCGCATTTTTGATAAAGGGACCCTGGAAGATGCGGAAGGACGTCGTATCGATTTCCGGCATACCCTTATCCTGCTTACCAGTAATATCGGTAGCGAATTGCTGACAGTCGGTGATTCTGACGCGTCTGCACTGCCGGAAAATGCGACGCTGCTTCCGCGACTCCATGCCTTATTGCTGAAAACGTTTCCTGCTGCATTTCTTGGCCGGGTCAATGTCGTGCCTTATTTCTCTCTGTGCAGAACATCACTGGACGTCATTGTCCGAATGCAGCTTTCTAAAGTGATTACCCGGCTGGAGCAGCAGTCACTGGTACTGAAATACAGTGATGACATCGTCAGTTTCATTATTGAACGCTGTCAGTCGGTAACGTCCGGTGCCCGGGAGATCATTCATGTGATCGGGAAAGAGATTCTCCCTGTTATTGCCACATTTCTTTTATCGCGTCCTCAAAACCGCAGGGATGAACAAGAGACACTTTTTTTGAGCTACACCGCTGAACAGGGGGTAGCGCTGGTGGTTGATTATCCGGAAAACAAGGAGGTTGAGCTATAAGCACAAAATTCAGTGAAAAATATGAAGAGGGAAATTTCTACCTGAAGGGTAATTACGTGACAAAAATAGGGATTTTTATGAAAAAAAATAAAGTATCGATCGCCTTACTGGCGTTGTTCGCATCGTCTTTCACATTATCTGCTTCAGCCGCAGATACCCTGAACCCCGGACAAGGCATGGTCACGTTCGATGGGGAACTGGTGGGGGAGACCTGTACGATTGAAAATGACAATCTGATTGTCACTTTACCGACAATATCGACTCAGTCGATGTCGGGTGCCGGAAGCCAGGGCGGCATTAAAAACTTTGATATTAAAGTGAAGGACTGTCCCGCTTCCTTTAAAAAAGTAGCGGCCCACTTCGAGCCGATTGGTTCCTCCGGGATTAACTACAGTACCTGGAACCTGAAAAATGATTATCAGGCCACCGGCGGAGGTAAAGAAGCCGCGACGAATGTCGAGGTGCGTTTGTTTAATTCGGATCATACCCATCTTCGTCCGGGAGATACCGGAAACGCAGTGGATATTGTTGGCGGACAGGCCAGCATGACCTATGCCGGCGGCTATTATGCCACTGGAGTAACAACGGCGGGGAAAGTCACGGCGCATGTGGTGTATACGCTTTCTTATCCTTGATACCGTTATTGGCAGTTAATGACCGCGGGGGAGCGAAAGCTGCCCCTGTTATTCCACCACTTTGAATGGTTTATTCTATGAGATGTTACAGGGAAGTACTCTCGCCCCTCGTGATGATGATCGCCGGGTTATTGTTGCTGCCAGCGCCCGCCAGCGCAGGTGTCACCATCGCCGGTACACGGGTTATCTTCCCCGCGGCTGAGCGGGAAAAAAGTATTCGTACCAATAATAAAGGGAGTTCTCCCGTACTGGTACAGGTCTGGGTTGATGACGGTAGTAAGAATACTGATATTAACACCATGCTGGTACCGTTTACGGTAACACCTCCGGTTTACCGGATTGACCCCGGGAAAGGACAAAGTGTCCGGCTGATATATAACGGGATGGAATTACCCGCCGACCGGGAATCCGTTTACTGGTTTAATTTACTGGAAATACCCACGGTTAATGATGACGATAAAAACAGAGATCGGCTGGAGCTGGCCTTTCGTACCCGGATAAAAATATTTTATCGGCCGGCAGCATTAACAGGAAATAGTACCGATTATGTTTCAGCATTACGCTGGCAAACAGAACCCTATAAAAAATACGTAAAAATAGAAAACCCCACCCCGTATTACTTTTCTTTTGAATCCGTGACGGCAAAAGACGGTAAGCGAACCTATCCGCTGGTACCGCAAATGCTGGCACCGTACTCCTCTGCGTCGTTGGCCACGGAGGGCGCGCAGGGATTACCCGCTCAGCTGAGTAGTATCCGGTTTAATGTCCTTAATGATTACGGCAGCACAGTGACTGAGAAAGTGGTGTATCAGCAGAATAAAGGCTGGGTACTGAGTCAGTCAGCCGGAGATGAGTCCTGATGGCGGAGACCACAGCGTAACGCGCTGAACAGGATCAAATAACTGAAGGGAGTCAGAGCGTTGAAAATAATCACTTTGAGCGCCGGATTGCGCGACCATGGCGGGTATCCCGTCAGATTCGGGATGCTGGTGTTCAGCAGCAGTTTACTCATACTACCGGCCTCGGCAGCCTTCTCTGCAGAGCTCTCTGACCGTCCTTTCGCGCCGGACAGCGCCTCACCGGTTGTATTCAATAGCGCATTTATTCACGGTAGCGCCGTGGATGTAAAACGGTTTGCTGCCGGAAACCCGGTTCCCCCGGGACAGGCGGCGGTAAAGGTGCGGGTGAACGGTAAGATCCGCGGAAAATATGATGTTCTTTTCGTGGCCGTGCCTGGCCGTGATATCGCCGAACCCTGTTTCAGTGCGGCTCAGCTGGAACAGTTTGGTATCCGGCCGCCGGTGATGAAATACCGGGGGACTGACTTCGCATCAGACGGTGAGCAATGTAATGCGTTACCACAATGGATAGACGGCGCCAGTACCCGCTATGATCCTGCCGACTTTGAACTTGATCTCTTTGTGCCGCAATTATATCTGGTAAGTCAGTTACCCGGCTATACCAACCCGGCGAGCTGGGACAGCGGTGTTCCGGCAATGTTTCTGGATTACACCGCGAATGTCTATACCCAGCAGTTTTCCAGGGCCTATTCAAACGGTGTCGGCCATGCCATCAGCGCGAATCTGGGGTTACTGACCGGAATTAATCTGTTTGGCTGGCAGTTACGTAACCGCAGCAGCAGCTATTTCTCCGGCAGCGAAGCCCCCGGTTCCCGCAATCTGTATACCTATGCCCGTCATGATATACCACGGATTAAAAGCCAGGTGACGCTCGGGGAAACGGTCACCAGCGGGGATCTGTTCGATAGCCTCAATATTCGCGGCGTACAACTCGCCTCTGATGACCGGATGCTGCCGGAAAGTCTTCGTCAGTACAATCCGGTCATTCAGGGGATAGCGGAGAGCAATGCCCGGGTACAGGTGACTCAGCACGGGCAACTGATCTATGAAACCACGGTACCGCCGGGGCCCTTTGAGCTGAACAGCATCGGTGCGATGGGGTATGGCGGTGATTTACAGATGACAATTATCGAGGCAGATGGCCAACAGCGCAGCCAGGTGATCCCGTACTCCGCCCCCCCGATGTTATTACATGCCGGAATCTCCCGTTACTCGGTGTCGGTGGGTGAGATGAATGAGAGCAGCATGAAGAAAAACCCGCTGATGGCGACCGGCTTTTATCAGTACGGAATGAACAACTTTTATACACTGTATGGTGGCGGCCAGTTTTCAGAAAATTATCTCTCGCTGGCTATCGGGCAGTCTTTTAACACCCGGGTCGGCGGGATTTCGGTGGATATCACCCGCGCCCGAAGCCGGCTGAAAGACAGCCGAATTTCGACAGGCAATAGTTTTAATGTCGGGTTCAGTAAGTACCTTGAGTATTCCGCCACAAATATCTCGATGGTAGCGTATCGCTATTCCTCAAAAGGCTTTTATTCCCTGCGTGATGCTGCCGCAGAACGTTATGGCATGGGCCGCGACTACTACCTGATTGATTACCGTACCCGTCAGCGGCTCTCGGTCAACCTTGCCCAGACATTGCCGGGGGACAGTCGTCTGGTACTGGCCGGCAATTTCTATCAGTACTGGAATAACCGTAATGCGTCTTCCCAGTATTCGCTCTATTTCAGTAAATCGCAGCGGCTGTTCTCCTGGTCTGCGGGGATCAGCAGAAGCTATAACGCTATCGGGAAAAATATTAACAGTTATTCCCTGTCGCTCACCATTCCGCTAAGCCGCCGCTATAACATCACCGATAAACCGCTGTTCACTTCCATGAGCATGATGATGAGCCGGGACAATAACGGGAATACCTCACTTATCACTAATGCGAACGGCAGTCGCGGTGAGCGTTCCGCGCTGAGTTATGGCCTCGGAACCAGCACCAGTCGAACCCGCGGGGGCGGTACCAGTTATTCGCTGAACGGCAACATGAACCACTATTCCGATATGGGGCAATTTGGTTCAACGCTGGCTATCGGCAATCAGTCGCGCCAGTTCTCTGCGACCGCGAACGGCAGCCTGGTGGCGCACCGGGGCGGCCTGACGATGGGACCGCCTCTGGGAGAGTCACCTTTTGCGATAGTCAATGTTCCCGGGGCTACGGGGGCAAGGCTATTGAATGGATACGGGGCTCGGGTCGATAGTCGCGGATATGCCATTGTGCCGTCACTGACGCCTTACCGTGAGAATACGGTGTCTGTCGACAGTAAAGGTCTGCCGGATACGGTGGATATTCTGCAGAATGAGCAGGTCATTATTCCCCGCTCGGGGGCCGCCGTCGCGGTGAAGATGAAAACCCAATCCGGCAAGCCGGTATTACTGATCATCCGCGACCCGGGCGGTAATTATCTGCCGATAGGCAGCGAACTGACTAACGCCTCCGGAGAGATGGCCGGCATTGTCGGGCAGGCCGGTATGGCATTTATTCGTGGCTGGAGTATAGGGACCGAAGCGATGTCAGTCCGGACCGGAAGCACCACCTGTACCATTCCGGCAGACAAAGCGCTGGCGCAAGATATCGCATTATCGGGCAGCAGTGCGGTGATCCGTGCGGAGGTCATATGCAAGTCTTAATACGCAGGGGGGCCGGCATAACACAGTGCGCGATGACGTTACTGGGGCTGCTGATACCGGCCACTGCATCTGCCGGCGAGTATCCGATCACCGTAAATTTCACCGGGGAGTATGTGACGGAGACCTGTGAAATCAGAATCAACGGAAGCGGAAATAATGAAGCGGTCACCTTACCAAGGCTCACCACCACGGCGCTGAATAACAGTGGCGGGGAAGGGGGGAAAACCGGATTTACCGTGACACTGGCAGAGTGCCCGGGGTTCACGACCGTGAATCTGCTTTTCGGGAGTGATTATTCCCCGGCAGATACTGCTACCGGGAATTTGCTTAATCAGACCGGCAATGACTATAGCCGCAATGTACAGTTGCGGATCCGTAAGGAAGATGGCAGTCAGATAATGATTGATGACCGGAATACGGCTCAGCAATACCGGATATGGTTTGCAAATACCCCGGTCACTCATCAGTTTTACGTAAGTTATTTTTCAGGAAATGCAGGCCCGGTGACGGCCGGAAAAGTCCATGCCATTGCCGGTATTACCGTCGATTACCATTAACCGGACAGGCGTTCAGTGCCCTCAGCCGGCATTGCTCTCCTGTCTATTCTCGTCCAACTGAAGGTGAGTATGCTTATGCCTAAGGATAATTCTCAGAAGTTTATTGCAAGGAACCGGGCCCCGCGGGTACAGATTGAATACGACGTTGAAATCTATGGGAATGAAAAAAAAATAGAGTTGCCGTTTGTCATGGGGATAATGGCGGATTTATCCGGTAAAACGAAAGAGCCTTTACCTCCGGTGACTGAGCGTAAATTCCTGGATATTGACATCGATAATTTTGATGAACGAATGCAGGCAATGCAGCCAGGCGTTGCCTTTGCGGTCCCGGATACGCTGACCCGTGACGGGCAACTGATGGTCAATATGACCTTCGGGTGCATGGACGATTTCTCGCCCGATGCCATTGCCCGCAAAGTGGATGCGCTATCGCAGCTACTGGAGGCGCGGACGCAACTGGCGAATCTGCAAACGTATATGGATGGCAAGGCGGGCGCAGAAGGTCTGGTCATGCAGGTGCTGCAGGATAAAGCGCTGCTGAATAGCTTAGCGAAGGCTCCCCGGCAGGATTCGGTATGCACAGATGCCGTGACCGGGGATGAATGAAAGTATCAGGGATGAGAGGTCATAATAATGGATACCCAACAGCAGAAAACGCAGCCGGGGAAAACGGACATCCGGCAAAGTGATTTTAATGCATTATTATCCAAAGAGTTCCGTCCGAGGTCAGACCAGACGCGGGCTGCGGTAGAAAATGCCGTTAAAACACTGGCAGAACAGGCTCTGCAAAGTTCGGTCACTATCGCCGAGGATGCCTATAAGAATATCTCAGCACTGATTGCAGAGATTGACCGCAAACTGACTGAACAGATTAATTTAATTCTGCATCATCCTGAATTCCAGGCGCTGGAAAGTGCATGGCGTGGCCTGCATTATCTGGTCACCCACACGGAAACGGATGAGAAGCTCAAACTGCGTTTTATGGATATTTCGAAGCAGGAATTGAGACGTAACATCAAACGCTATAAAGGTATCGCCTGGGATCAAAGCCCGCTGTTTAAACAAATTTATGAGGAGGAGTACGGACAGTTAGGGGGAGAACCTTACGGGTGTCTGGTCGCAGATTACTATTTTGACCACTCCGCGCCGGATGTTGACCTGTTATCCTCTATTGGCAGAATCGCCGCATCCGCCCATGTGCCCTTTATTACCGGTGCGTCGCCCTCGGTGTTACAAATGGAAAGCTGGCAGGAGCTGGCGAACCCGCGGGATCTGACCCGGATATTTACCCGTAATCTGGAATATGCCGCCTGGAATGCCCTGCGCCAGTCTGAAGACTCGCGCTATATTGGTCTGACTATGCCCCGTTTTCTGGCGCGCCTTCCTTACGGGATACGCACTAATCCGGTGGATGCCTTCAGCTTTGAAGAGGATACCGAAGGCGCAGATCACAGTCGCTATGTCTGGGCAAACGCTGCATATTCGATGGCCGTGAATATCAACCGTTCTTTTAAAAATTACGGCTGGTGCACGATGATCCGTGGCGTGGAAAGTGGCGGAGTGGTGGAAAAACTGCCCTGTCATACCTTTCCTACGGATGATGGCGGTGTCGATATTAAATGCCCTACCGAAATCGCTATTTCTGATCGCCGGGAAGCCGAACTGGCTAAAAACGGATTTATTCCCCTGATCCACCGTAAAAATACCGATTATGCCGCCTTTATCGGTGCTCAGTCCCTGCAGAAACCTGCGGAATATTACGACGCCGATGCGACAGCGAACGCTAATCTTTCTGCGCGTTTGCCTTATCTGTTTGCCTGTTCCCGCTTCGCGCATTATCTGAAATGTATCGTCCGCGACAAAATCGGGGCCTTTAAAGCGCGTGAGGATATGCAAAAGTGGCTGAATGACTGGATCATGAACTATGTGGATGGTGACCCGGCAAATTCATCAGAAGAAACCAAGGCACGCCGGCCTTTAGCCGATGCCGAAGTGCTGGTGGAAGATGTTGAAGGAAATCCCGGTTACTACCAGGCGAAGTTTTTTTTACGGCCTCATTTTCAGCTTGAAGGACTGACGGTGTCTTTACGGATGGTCGCTAAATTACCGTCCGTTAAAGATGTTGCCTGAATAAATGTGATTCCCCCTGTGGGAAATGACCATAGGAAGAGTACCAAAGACGACAGCGGTAATCAGGACGTCGTCTGAAAACGTAATGACGTTACCTGACCGGTAACGTGTATCTCTAACAGCGATAAATAAGGATTATTATGGCTCAGGATATGTTTATTAAAATCGATGGCATCGAAGGTGAATCACTGGATGCTTCTCATAAAAATGAAATTGAAGTGCTTAACTGGAGCTGGGAAAGCCTCCAGCATTCCAATATGCATGCCGGTTCCGGCGGCGGCGCCGGGAAGGCGACGGTCAGTGATTTCAGGTTTGAACATTATCTGGATAAGGCGAGTACCAATTTATTAAGTTATTGCCTTTCAGGAAAACATATTAAGGAAATTAAGTTTGTCGTCCGTAAAGCGGGGGGAGAACCGCTGGAATATCTGAATATTAAATTCACGGATGTCATTATTACGCAGGTCGGGGTTTCCGGATGCAGTAATGAAGATGTCCGCCCCCGTGAAGTGGTTGCTTTCTCGTTCTCCGGCTTCACACAGGACTATGTTATGCAGAGTGCTGAAGGGAATAAATCCGGCATTATTTCTGCCAGTTACGATATCAAGGCCAATCAGCGCAGTTAATTGATCAGCCAGGCTGAATATTCAGCCTGGCCCGGGATATTTCACCCGGGGTGCGGCTGATAGCCGGGGGCAGGGAAGCGATGAAAATAAAAACGGTTATTTTAAATGGCAGAGTAAAGAATTTCCGTCAGGTGAAAAACAGAGCAGCTATTTATCGCAGCCTTCGGCTGTTGTCATTGTTTTTCATTTTTTTCGCGGTGGGCTGCAGTTCTTCATTACCCGAAAAAAAACGATCCCCGTTATTGCTGGATATCCGGGTCGATAAAGATGTTAACCCAAACCGCTACGGTGAACCGGCACCGGTAAATATTGCAATCTATCGTATGAGCCTCCCCGGGATTATCGACAGTGAGATAACTGAGTTGCGGGACTTCGGGGAAAACAACGGTGCAAAACGTATATTCAGTGCGGTATTTCAGCCGGGGGAAAGCCGGTGCCTGACACTACCGGTCATGGCAGACACCCGGGCCATTGGCGTCACCGGTGAGTTTCGTGACATTGATCACGCGCAGTGGAAATCGGTACAGCCGCTCCCGCAGCGTGATGCACTTCCCTGGTGGAAAAAGCTGTTTACCTCCCGGGATAACACCCTGTATGCCAGAGTTCACCGGCTGGGGCTGACTCTGACGGAAACGGAATAAATCATGAAAACCAATAAAGTGGTCTGGAGTGAGGGGCTGTTTTTACGCCCCCAGATATTTCAGCAGCAGGAACGCTATCTGGAGTATTTTATCCATCAGCGGGCGTCTGCCCCTGGCCTCTATTTCTGGGGATTTTCACACTATGAGATAGACAGTGAAGCACTGACTTACGGCAAGCTGGTCTTACGCAGTGCCAGTGGTGTTTTTCCCGATGGTACACCCTTTGATATGCCCGGCCATGCCGGGATCCCAGCGCCTCTGACGCTCCTGCCGGAGCACAGCGGTAAGACTATCTTTCTGGCGGTGCCACTCAGGCTGGATAACAGCGATGAAACCATCTTCGATAGCGGCAGCCCGGATTCTCTGGCACGTTTTTCTGCCGTGGATACGGAGCTGACGGACAGTAATGCTATCCGGCAGGGAAGGAAGCCTGTTCAGCTGGCGCGGCTGCGGCTGAAATTACTCCCCGATAGCGGAATGACCGGAGCCTGGATTGGGTTGCCCTGTGCAAAAGTCAAAGCACTTCGTCCGGACGGCAGTGTATTACTGCATACGGACGACTACATCCCCCCGGTCAGCTGTTACGGGGCGAATGCGTTGATCTGCGAATGGCTTAATCATCTCAGCGGGTTAGTGAAGATACGCGCCGGCTTACTTGCCGGACGACTGATCGCCAGCGACGGAAAACCCGAAGATAACGCCAGTGTCATGGATTATCTGTTATTGCAGATATTCAATAAATATCAGGTGATCCTGGAGCATCTGCGCAATACACCGCAAACCCCGCCGGTCGACGTTTATCAGATACTCGCCCGGCTGGCGGCGGAGGCATCGACCTTTGTGGAAACGAAAGTCCGCCGGCCTTCGCCGGCCCCCGATTATGATCATGCCAGCCTTTATAGCTCGCTACGTCCGCTGGTGGATCAGGTCCATGACCTGCTTAATCAGATTCTGGTCAGGGCGGGAGAGATAATTCCGTTGCATGCCAAAGGTCACGGTATCTGGGTGGCATCCGTGTTGCCGGCTGAACTGAATGCGTTTACAGGTATTGTGCTTGCGGTACATGCCCGGCTGGCCCCGGATGTGTTACAGCATCAGTTTTTCTCGCGGGTCAAAATCAGTGCACCACAGCACCTTCACGAGCTGGTGCGATCACACCTGCCGGGGTTGCTGATTCAGGCATTACCCGTGCCCCCCCGTCAGATCCCTTACCGGGCAGACTAT
This sequence comes from Tatumella terrea, assembly GCF_039523755.1. Taxonomy (NCBI): domain Bacteria; kingdom Pseudomonadati; phylum Pseudomonadota; class Gammaproteobacteria; order Enterobacterales; family Erwiniaceae; genus Tatumella; species Tatumella terrea. The sequence goes on from NZ_BAAAFX010000013.1 coordinate 363,558, forward strand.
GTCTATTTTGAACTGCAGAGAAAAGGCGATTTCTGGCGGGCGATAGCGGAATCCGGGTCGCTGTCTTTACATATCGCGGGTGACTTTCCAGCCATGAAGATGGAACTTTGGGGGATACGAACTTCATGAAACCAGAGAAGGCACAGGAAGTGCCCGCACAGCCAGCGGCCTCAGAGGCAGAAGAGGGATGGGGCGATTTTTTGCTGGATAACAGAGATGTCTGGGAGAGCGAGGAGGCTATCCCGCCCGGCGACCCGGAATATCAGCATGTGCCGCTGCAGCACGAACAAATCGCAGCCGTGTTTGATGCCGATCCGCAGCATGTCCGCTCGCGTATCCCGGGAGTAAAAGCCGCCAGCGATCCGTTACTGGAAGCCGCAAAACCCCTGTTGCGGGCAATCAGCCAAATGCCGCAGGAGATGACCGATCTCCGGCATGCCGCTCCCCTGCGGGAGATCCTGATGCGTGAAATCAATTACTTCACGATGCTCTGCGATGAGGTGAATATTCCCTGGAAAAAAATGGCCATCGTCCGTTATTGCCTCTGCACGGCGCTGGATGAAGCCGCGCACAGTACGAACTGGGGGACCGAAACCGGTTGGTCCCAAAACAATCTGCTGAATTACTTTGAAAATGATAACGATGGCGGTACTAAATTTTTCCTGCTGATTGGCCGGATATCCATGAGTCCTGCGGAGTATATGGATGTTATCGGGATTTTATTGCGCATACTCGGCCTGGGGTTTGAAGGTCGTTACAGTGTTCAGCAGGACGGTGAGCGGCAACTGATCAGGATACGTCAGCGGCTGCTTACGCTGTTACAGAGTCATCGCCGGCAGCAGGCGTTGCCAGCCATCATGGCGATCTTACCGGAATATCCGTCGCCTTACCGTTGGCGCTGGTCTCTGCCATTGCGTACCACGCTGATTATCTCCGGAGTTATCCTGGCGGTGAGCTGGCTGAATGACAGTTACCGGTTATTCGTAGCCAGACAGCCGCTGCTGGCGGCGATCCATGCGCTTTATCCGGTGAAAACCGCCGATTTATTGCCTTTCCCCCGTTTACGGCTCAGCCAGTTATTGCAGCCGGAAATACAACAGCGGTTACTCACGGTCAGTGAAGATGGTCAGCAGAGTCATGTGGTGCTCAGCGGTGATCATACTTTTGAGTCCGGTTCTGCCCGTGTCTCTCCGGCGATGACAGAGGTCATCCGCAGAGTCGCAACACAAATCCGGCAGGTGAACGGCTCGGTTCGGGTTATCGGGCATACCGATTCCCTCCCCGTTCGTCAGGGGACTATCAAAGATAACACGATGCTTTCTTCCCTTCGTGCGCGAGCGGTTGCCGATGTACTGACAGTGTCGGGCATTCCGGCGGACAGGGTGTCGGTACAGGGGATGGGTGAAGGGCAACCGGTCGCCAGTAATGCGACCGCAGCCGGCAGGGCTGTGAACCGTCGTGTTGAATTTTTCGTGACTTATTAATGAGATATAATATGTCTTTTCTCCGTCGTCTGGTATCGCGTGATAATATTCTGCTGCTACTGCGCCTGGTGATTGCCGGCGTTTTGATGACAGTCATCTGGTTCACGGGGCCAAAGATCGGGTTCGGTGATGCACGGCCGCTGGCCGATGTGTTACCGCGGTTGCTGGCGATCCTGTTTATTATTTTCCTGTTTATTTCCTCCCTGGCCCGCTGGCATGGATCACTGACGGTGCTGGTCACCGGGATAGTGTTGCTTTGGGTAGCGGGACCTTGTCTCTCTTTCGGGGAGGGATTTTTTCTCTCCGGGGTTACGACACGGCTACTGCTTACCGGCCTGATGCTGGTGGTCTGGTTGTGTTATTGCGTTATTCTCTGGCTTCGCCGCCGAGGGTATTTTCGCCGTCCGGCGGCAGAGCAGAGGATTGCCGAAGCGGCAGAGGTCTCTGACGGGATAGATGCGATGTTCCGACAGGTGAACCGGGAGTTGCAGCAGAGAACGAAGGCCGCTTCCCGCAGGGGCAGACTGACAGGGCTGATACGCCGGCAGGAGATGATCCCCTGGTATCTCCTGCTTGGCAGCCAGGGCGCCGGTAAAACGACGGCCGTCAGTCTGTGTGGTCAGCATTTCCCGTTAACCGAAACCATGGAACCCTTGTCGGTCAGCGCCGGTCACCCGGAACTCTGCCGTTGCTGGCTGGCCAATGATGCGGTCTATCTTGATACTGACGGGAAATATGTCAGCGAGTCACAGAGCAGCCAGGCTGAATGGCTGACGCTGCAGAATGCGTTAAAAGCCAGTCGGCCGGGTGTCGCCATCAACGGTGTTTTACTGATGGTTTCGGCGCAGGAACTGACGGCAACGGACCAGGATACCCGGGAGCGGCTTGCCGCAACATTACGTCACCGGCTGAGCGAATTACGCCGGATCCATGAGCAGTTTTTTCCGGTCTATCTGGTGGTGACGCAACTGGATTATCTGTGCGGATTTGCTGAATATTTTCGCGGGCTTTCCCGGCAGGAACAACAGGATATCTGGGGGATCAGTTTCCCTGCCGGGGCCGGAGAATCGCTGGTCAGCCAGCAGGCGGAGCAGCAACTGGTTTCGCTGGTTCAGCGGATTGAATCAGAAATTAATGTCCGTCTGCTAAAAGAGTATGATCCCGCTGATCGCAAAAAGATGTACGGCTTCCCGGGTGATCTCTCGGTACTGGTACAGAATCTGCGACAGTTTCTGCAAACGCTCTTTTTCCCGTCCCGCTATGACGATACCGGCAACGGTTCTGCACTGCGGGGGATCTATCTCACCAGCTGTTATCCCGGGGACGCCCGGCAGTTTACTAACCCGCTAACCGTTATCCGCCAGTGGGCCGGTTATGTGAGCCCGCCGGCCGCAGAGGCAGAGGCAGCGCCCCCCCGCCGGCAGGGCCCCGGACATCCCTGCTTTTTACATCAGCTGTTTTGTGAACTGATTATCAGGGATCAGTCTCTGGCGGCCAAAACCTCACTGACGTTTTCCGGCCCTGTCATCCGGCACTGGCTGAAACACAGTGCATTGCTGTTGTTACTGATGGTGATCTCTTATGGGCTGTACCGTAGCTATCAGAATAATACCGGTTATTTACAGGCGGTCAGCGGTAAAACAGCCGCGCTTCGGGAAGCACAGGAACGCTTTATGCATCTGCAGCCGTCGGCGCGTCCTGCGGAACTGCCGCCGTTACTGGCAGGCTTCCGTCACCTGCCGGATGCCCCGGGGCTGGATCTGGCGGATCCGGGGCTGAACTGGCGATACGGGCTTTTCACCGGTCGTCGGGTCGCTGAAGTTTCGCAGGCACTTTACCGTGAGATGCTGCAAAAAACCTTACTGCCGTTTCTTCGTCAGTATGCTGTACGCCAGTTAACGCTGGCGCTGGCTGAACGCTCCCCGGATACCGTTTATGTCAGTCTCCGGCGTTATCTGATGCTCTATGGCATTATCCCGGCGGATGTCCCTTTCCTGACCCGTGACCTTTCCGGCTTATGGCCGGAGGCAGCACCACTTTCCGCCGCCCCTGCCGATATTTCCGTGATCCCGCATCTGACACAGCTCTTCCGTCTGCCACAGACACTACTCAGAGAACCGGCGGATGAGGCGTTGATCCGCCGCGCCAGGGATTTTCTGGGCCGCGAAGACGCACCGGCGCGTCTCTATCTGCGCCTGAAAAAGGGATTGTCCGCCGATGAGCCTCCGCCACTGGATCTCCGGCAGATGGCCGGGGACAGCAGTCAGCCATTGTTTGAACTACAGGCAGAAGCCCCGGTACCGGTCATACCCGGACTTTTTACACGGGCAGGCTATCAGCAGGTCAAAAAAAAAATTCTGCTACAGGTCACTTCCCTGGCACGTGAGGACAAGGTAGTCATGGGGCAGGTTACAGAACAGGAGCATCCGGACCCGGCATCGCAACTGCGAACCCCGGCGACCATCCGGTTATATCATGCGGTGATGGACCGTTATCTGTCGGAATATGCCCGCACCTGGCAGCACTATCTGGCTGAAATACGTCTGCGTCCATCGGTGCTGGCAGGGCATGCCTCGCGGCCGGGTTACCGGCAGCCGCCCGACCGGCTGGGGCAACTGGCGTCCATCGACTCGCCGTTATTTACCCTGTTACAGAGGAGTGTGGCAGAAACCACACTGGCGGACTCTCCGGAAGCCGGCAGTGAAAAAAGTCCGGTAACTGCCGGTATCGCCGGGGTCCGGCAAGGGCTGAAGGCTTATAACGACGATCGCCAGTCTGTGCTCCGCCGGCAGGTGGATAACCGGTTTAAGTCGTTGCGTTATTTTGTCCGGGCAGGCGGTGAGGCAACCCCTGCTGCGGAGAATTGTCAGACGGAGACCCCGTTGTGTCAGCTCCGGGCACAGCTGGAAGAGTTACAGATTCTGTTGAGTGCTCAGCAGGCAGAAAGCGAAAAAGCCTCCGCGCAAGCCGTCACTGAATTTATCGCGGAACTGCTGACCCGTTCGTCAGCCTGGCCGTTACCGGTCAGCAATATCGTGCAGCCATTGCTGGAGCAGATAGCCACCGTTAATCGTCAGACGGCAACGGCGCGGACGGCGGCGGGTATTGCGGCGGGTCCGGTCGCGTATTGCCGAAAGATTCTGGCAGGCAGGTATCCCTTTATTCAGACCGCCCGGGAAGTCAGCGGGGAAGATTTTAACCGCTTCTTTAGCGGGGAAGAGAGTGCCGGAGCCTATTTTAATCAGCATCTTGCCGGAAAAACGGTGGTGACAGAACCCGCCTGGCATTTTACGGGGACAGCCCCGGCAGACAGTGAGAACCGGAGCCTGGAAATGTTCAGCAATGCACGGCAGATCAGACAGGCATTTTTCCCGGACGGGGCGGCGCAACTGTCGCTTCCCCTGAAGATTTCGGTTCCCTGGTTGTCTCCGGGCATCAGCCGCCTTGAATTACGTACGGCGTCACAGCGGCTGACCTATAGCCATGGGCCGGTCAGGCAGACCGCTATCCACTGGCCTGCCACAGAATCTGACCCGTCGGTGACCCTGAGCCTGACTTCAGCCAGAACCGGTGAAACCCGAACCCGCCGCTTTACCGGCCCCTGGGCGTTGTTTCGCTGGCTGGACAGTGCGCAGCAATTGCGGATCACGCTGACGGGGGAGGTCGCGGCCGATTTCGGTACCGGTGATGGCAGCTCCGCAGCGACGTTGCAGATTGCCGGGCTGGTTTTTCACGGGGAATCACTGATGACTCTGCTGAGGCGTTTTACCTGTCCGTGATCTGCGGAGGTGCAGGACGAAGCATCCACGGTTTTTTCTGTCCGCGCCGTTTTTAACGATAACTAACTGACTGGCGGTTTTATGACCCGAACTCTTAGCCTAGAAAGTGCCGCAATGCCTCACCTGCTTGGTGAACCCGCGCTGGTGATCACCCGTCTGCAGGGAGAAGAGTCGCTGTCGGCACTCTACAATTATACCGTGACCGCAACCACGCCGGACAACAGCAATATTTCGTGGCAGGCGGCCTCAGCGATTGATATCAAGTCACTGATTGGTAAACAGATGACCGTCCGCATCGCCCTGAATGACTGGCGGACGGAGACCGGAACAGAATCAGCTCATCGCGAGATCACCGGTATTGTTCAGCAGGTCAGATTTCTCGGGCGCAGGAATAATTGTGCCCTTTATCAGATGGTCCTGCGTCCCTGGCTTTATCTGGCCGAGCTGACGTCAGATTTCCGTATTTTCCAGAATAAAACGGTGACGGAGATCATCGGTGAGGTCCTCGCCGATTATGATTTTCCGCAGGAAAAACGCATAGCGGCGACCTACCCGCCACTGGAATATCAGGTCCAGTACGGAGAAACCGATTTCGGTTTTATCCAGCGACTGATGGAAGAGTGGGGGTTGTACTGGTTTTTTGAGCATCAGGGACAACAGCATAAGCTCGTGATTGTCGATAATATCGGGGCACATAAACCGTTTTTATCCGCCAGCGCTCACGTGGTGGGGTATGACCAGCAAACGCATGAAAACCGGAAAGAATATATTGCGCAATTCCATCACCTGCAAACGCTTACCTCCGGGCGCTGGGTGACGAATGATTATGACTTTACCCGCTCCCGCGCCGATATCCTGTCCCTCGACAGCAAACCCCGGCACACCAGCTTTAACCAGCAGGAGATATTTGACTGGCCAGGCAACTATGGTGATACGGCGACGGGAGAACATTTAGCACGGATCCGGATGGAAGAGCGGGGAGCGGCAGGTTCCCGCAGTCAGGGCAGTGCCCCGGTACCGACGATCGTCTGCGGCTGTGTTTTCACACTGGACCACTATCCTCTGGCGAAAGCGAACTGTGAATATCTTGTGCTGGGGACAGAACTGGATTGCCGTGAAATCACTGAACGGACCGGCACAGCCGATTTTTCGGTGCAATGCCATTTTCAGGTGCAGCCGGCCACTAAAATTTACCGGCATCCGCGCAGCGTCCCCCGGCGCAGGACTTACGGTCCCCAGACCGCCATTGTGGTCGGTCCGCCCGGAAAAGAGATCTGGACCGATGAATATGGCCGGATCAAAGTGCGTTTTCTGTGGGATCGTTATGGAAAAAACAGAGAGTCGGATTCCTGCTGGATGCGCGTCAGTCAGCCCTGGGCGGGTAATTATTTTGGCGGTATCTGTATCCCGAGGGTGGGGCATGAAGTGATCATTGACTTTATTAACGGGGACCCGGATCGACCGCTGGTGATGGGCAGTCTGTATAACAATGTCACCATGCCTCCCTGGGAACTCCCCGAAAATGCCACCCAGAGTGGCTGGATCAGCCGCACGCCCGGCGGTGGCCGTACAAATTTCAACGGACTCCGCTTTGAAGATAAACCGGGACTGGAAAATTACTGGGAGCAGGCCGAAAGAGATATGAACCGGCTGACCAAGCGCGATGAAGAACAGGTGATTGGTCGCTCCCGGGCCGTCACGGTCGGGGCGAATGATGCGCTGTCGGTGGCCGGTGAAAGCAGTATGCTGGTCGGGGGCGCACTAGGTATCTCTGTCGGCGGAGGGCAGAGCGATAATGTGGGAGGCGCCAAAGGAATTAATGTCGGAGGCGCATTTATGACGGCGGTGGGCGGATATCACTCCGTCGTGGTCGGCGGAGCGCATCAGCTGGCCGCCGGGGGGGCGGCGACGATGACCGCTGGGGGCATTTTCTGTATTAACTCCGCCAATGAGCTGGTGATCAGCGCACCGCTGGTACGGATTATCGGTTCTCAGCAACTGGTATTACAGGGAGGACAGGTACTGATAAACCCTGGCGATTGTCAGAACTGCGGCGGTGGTGGCGGTGGCGGTGGGGGCGCGATCATCGGCAAGCCCGGTATTCCGGGAATTATCGCCGGGGCCGGCTTAGGCAGTTTGCCAACCCTGCCGTCACCCACAGAAAGCCCGACGGAATCGCCGGTCCCGACAGAAACGGAAACACCGCCCTGGAGCCCGCCATTGGGATAACGTCACCGTGGACGCCGGTAACGCGGGTTGCAGTCACCCCCGGCACACTCAACGCGAAGGAGTTACAGAATGTTTAATGCAGCTCGGGCAGGCGATGCCACCACCCATGGCGGAGTCATTATTAACGGGGCTTCGACGGTTTTTATTAACGGCCTTCCTGCCGCCGTGGCGGTGATCAGCCAGGCCGGTTGCAGCCTTTCCCACGGGACGGCGCCCGTGGTCACCGGGTCCGGTACCGTGTTTATCGAAGGCGTTGCGGCAGCCAGAGTCAGCGATATGACCGGCTGTGGTGCGGTTATCTGTACGGGAGCCGGAAATGTTTTTATGGGGTAACCGTCAGCACCAGGAACAGGCACTATGCCCGTAATACTGCCCCCGATTGAGACTTCCGGCGAGCCGTCATCCCTGAAGAGCAGTGAACTCCTCGCGGTGGATGACCGGTTCAGCGGCGGAGCCTACGCAACAGACCGGCATAGCGGTTACAGCCAACTGCAGCGGGACCCGCGGGATATTCTGAAAATTCTGGGGAATGAATATGTCTGTTATCTGTATGACCCACAGGGGGGATCGCAGAGCAGGACCGCCGGATCGCCGCCGAAAATCCTGCCGCCGGAGTTTACAGCGCAGGACCCGCCCGGGGCTCAGAAAACGCTGACAGAATATCTGCTGGGTGACGAACGTCTGATTGACCGGTTACTGGACGATGCTCCTCAGGAAGAATGGGTTATCCGGCCGCTGTTCGGGGAAGATGAGCCGGATCTGTTGTCGGCACTGGCTCCCGATTTTTTGCTGAAGGATTTACCCGTCATAGAATAGCGAAAGTCTTGCGCTGCCTTTTCCCGTGAGTTTTACGGACGGAGATACTATGAAATCAGGATGGCGTTACCCGCCGGCATTATCGGACAGGCTAATGGGCTCCGACAGTACGGTAAATAAAAACAGAGATTATCGGATAAGTGCAGATAAAATGCGTCAGCTGGTAATTACTGAAATTCTGGAATTATTAAATCACACTAACAGAGAAAATGAGATTGATGGTGAAAAATATCCGCAGGTCCTTTCTTCTGCCCTGAATTTCGGACGGCCAGCCCGGCGTTTTTTTTCCGGTGCGGAGGAAGGCATTCAGACCGAAAATGATATCCGCACGGCCATATTACGTTTTGAGCCGCGGGTGATCCCTGAAACATTAATCGTCCGGGTCTCCCCCTCCCGCCAGAGCAGGCAACAACGGGGTACGATAGCCGTTGAGGTTTCTGCGATGATCTACTGGCATCCCTCACCGCTGGACCTCTGTCTGAAAGGGCATTATGACCGGGATACCCACCGGCTATCTGTCCGGTAGGCGATTTATCCGCCGGTGATCCGTGGCGTGGAAATGATTATTATGACCGCTACGTCCGGACTGATTATTTATATCAATAACCCGCCGGAGACTCATTAAATATTCCTGTAACCGGCAGTGGTAACTCTTTTTTGTAAGGCATTCGCCAGTAATGGTTAGTTTAATTAAAAGCTGCAGGATCCGTCCGGCTTAAATAATAGAAAATTACAAGGCGGGTGTAATCATCCTGTTTGTATCCGCCGGCGATAATATGCATATTAGCCTGTGGGAAGGCGGTGCTTGCCTTCTGATAAAAATAAATAACAGGTGTAATGGATGACATTGGAAATATTTTTTTTAGATCCCAATATCTATGAAGTGATTGGGATTAAAGCGATTGTCTGTCAGCAATACCCGGGAGATCCTGCCGATATCCGTTTTCCTTCTCAGGAAGAGTCCTCGTTGAGAAGCGACGCACGTATTATTTTTCGTCACGAAGCGATCACCATGAAGTTACCGGTGTTGCCCTCCTGCCGGCAGCAGGCCGTCGCGGGATGTCCGGTGATGACACTGCATGTGCCGTTTCTGAGCCGGAAGTGTCCGGTGGATGACTTTGCGTTAAAAATAAAAAAAATTCTGAGTATTGCCACCTCCGCCCGCAGGTTTCCTCTCGCTGACAGTCTTTCAAAACTGACGGGTTACAGACAGTTATCTGATACTGAATATCAGGTCATGATCCTGATCGGTCGCGGGATGACCTGTCAGGATATTTCACGGGCACTGAACCGTTCAGAGAAAACCATCAGTGCCCATTACCGTAACGTCAGCCGGAAAATGGGGGCGGCTAACCGGGCTGAATTTTATCGTTATGCTTTCTTTATCTCCCGTTCCGGCGGGGATCGGAGAAACACATTATTTTTGTGATCGTGATGACAGCCCCCGGGGGCTGACTATCTGGCCGGAATATCCTTCGGTTTTAATGCTTTTTACCGGCAATTCTCAGAATTTTTTTCCACAGTCACTTTGGCTCTGTGTAGTAAAGCATTATCATGGGAATCTTTCTGATTTCTGGTAAATGGGTCCCTGATGCGTTACAAAATTGCTTTGTTACCGTTATTTGCCTTACTCGCCGCTTGCAGCAGTAAACCGCAAGGGGCTGCCGGGTCTTCGCCTCAGGGCGGTTTTTTACGGCCTCCTGCCGCAGAGCAGGGCATGCTGTCCGGCGATTTTCTCGGACAACCTCAGACCGAAGCCTTCATTACGATGATGGTGAAAAAGCATGGCTTCGAGCGCAGTCAGCTGGAATCCTGGCTTGGACAGGCCCGCCGCCTGGACTATGTGTTACGGCTGATGGACCGCCAGGCGCCGAATGTGGCTCCGGCCGTCGGTCCTAATGGCGCATGGTTACGCTACCGGAAGAATTTCATCACCCCGGGCAACGTCCGGAACGGGGTCGCTTTCTGGGATCAGTATCAGACAGAACTCCAACAGGCTCAGCAGAAATACGGCGTACCGCCGGAAATCATCGTGGGCATTATCGGGGTAGAGACCCGCTGGGGCCGTGTCATGGGGAAAACCCGTATCCTGGATGCGCTGGCAACCCTGGCCTTTGATTATCCGCGGCGTTCAGCCTATTTCAGCAGTGAACTTGAGACCTTTCTGTTGATGGCACGGAACGAAAATGAAAGTCCGCTCGGGCTGAAGGGGTCGTTCGCCGGGGCGATGGGCTATGGGCAGTTTATGCCGTCGGCCTATCAGAAATATGCGGTCGACTTTAACGGCGACGGACATATTAACCTGTGGGATCCCGTTGATGCTATCGGCAGTGTGGCCCACTATTTCCAGCAGAACGGCTGGCAAGCCGGGCAGGCGGTGGCAATCACCGCGAACGGTTCCGCTCCCGGCCTCAATGATGGCTTTTCTACCCGGTATCGGGTGAGTCAGCTGGCGGCGTATGGACTGCAGCCGCAAATGGCACTGTCCGGTTCCACCGAGGTGAGTCTGCTTCGCCTGGATATGGGGCAGTATTATCAGTACTGGTTCGGGTTGCCTAACTTTTATGTGATAACCCGCTATAACCACAGCACCCACTATGCAATGGCAGTCTGGCAGCTGGGAGAAGCGGTCCGTAACGCCCGGCAAAGCACCATTTTTTAATTCAGCCCTTTCCTTATCAAATGTGTGGATATACTATGGCGCCCTTTGCGGGCGCCCTTTGTGCCTGCCGTTAAGTGAAGGAACCCTCCGATGCAAACATTACCTCCCTGCCCGCAATGCCATTCTGAGTACACCTGGCAGGATAATGATAACTACAACTGCCCTGAGTGCGGTCACCTATGGCCGGTGAACGAAAGCCAGCCTGCGGAGACTGAGCTTCAGGTTCGCGATGCTAACGGGAACCTGCTGGTGGATGGCGACTCCGTTACGGTGATCAAAGATCTGAAAGTGAAAGGCAGTTCATCGGTCTTAAAGATCGGCACCCGCGTGAAAAGCATTCGTCTGGTCGAGGGTGACCACAATATCGATTGCCGTATCGAGGGCTTTGGTCCGATGAAACTGAAATCTGAGTTCGTAAAAAAGAACTAATATGATTTCCGCTCTGCGCCCGGGACTCCTGTGAGACCGGGCACATTACTGCTAATTTTCACGCCTTTCTGACTGTTTTCCCTCAGCCATATTCCCAAATCCCCCGCAAGCCGGCGGAGATAACTTGAAAACCAGCGATTAACCCATAGTATCTTCTGAGTAGTGGCAGAAATTTGTCATGCCGGAGAATGAAAGGAGAAACGATGGATAGGGATTTACAGCAGTTAAGTATTAAAGCCGGTCAGTTTTTATTATCCCGCGGGGCGACGTTAACGGCCGCAGAATCCTGTACCGGGGGCTGGATAGCCAAAGTCATTACCGATATCAGCGGCAGTTCGGCCTGGTTCGAGCAGGGGTTTGTCACGTACAGCAACGAGGCGAAAACCACGATGCTGGGCGTGAGTCCGGTCACGCTTGAAACCTACGGTGCGGTCAGTGAGCAAACGGTGCGTGAAATGGCGAACGGAGCATTACAACAGGCGGGTGCAGATTATGCTATTGCCGTCAGCGGCATTGCCGGTCCCGGAGGGGGGAGTGATGAGAAACCGGTAGGAACGGTCTGGTTTGGTTTCGCTTCTGCGTCCGGTGAAACGGTGGCCGTTCATCGTCTGTTCCGGGGAGACCGTGACGAAGTTCGCAAGCAGGCAGTTATTTTTGCGCTGCAGACATTGTGTGAAGGATTTGCGGAAAAATAAACTTGATACTGTATGACTATACAGTATAATTGGTGGTCACAGAGACAGAGATATCATTAAATTTGCCTGGCTAATCCGGCATAATCAGGAGTGGAAATGGCGATCGACGAAAACAAACAGAAGGCTTTAGCCGCAGCGCTGGGGCAGATTGAAAAGCAATTCGGTAAAGGCTCCATTATGCGTCTGGGTGAAGACCGCACTATGGATGTTGAGACTATTTCGACCGGTTCTCTGTCTCTTGATATTGCGTTAGGTGCCGGTGGCCTGCCGATGGGACGTATTGTCGAGATTTATGGCCCGGAATCGTCAGGTAAAACGACACTGACCCTTCAGGTCATTGCCGCCGCTCAGCGTAAAGGCAAGACCTGTGCCTTTATCGATGCAGAGCACGCACTGGACCCGGTCTATGCCAAGAAGCTGGGTGTGGATATCGACAACCTGCTGTGTTCACAGCCGGATACCGGTGAACAGGCGCTGGAAATCTGTGATGCGCTGGCACGTTCCGGTGCGGTAGACGTTATCATCGTCGATTCTGTCGCAGCACTGACACCAAAAGCCGAAATCGAAGGTGAAATCGGTGACTCACACATGGGTCTGGCTGCCCGTATGATGAGCCAGGCGATGCGTAAGCTGGCCGGTAACCTGAAACAGTCCAATACGTTACTGATTTTCATCAACCAGATCCGTATGAAAATTGGTGTCATGTTCGGTAACCCGGAAACGACCACCGGGGGCAACGCCCTGAAGTTTTATGCGTCTGTACGTCTGGATATTCGTCGTATCGGTGCCATTAAAGAAGGCGATAATGTCGTCGGCAGTGAGACGCGGGTAAAAGTCGTTAAGAACAAAATTGCGGCGCCGTTCAAACAGGCAGAATTCCAGATCATGTACGGTGAAGGGATCAACTTCTACGGTGAACTGGTTGACCTGGGCGTGAAGCACAAGCTGATTGAAAAAGCCGGTGCATGGTATAGCTACAATGGCGACAAAATTGGCCAGGGTAAAGCGAATGCCAGCAACTATCTGCGTGATAACCCGCAGGCTGCTACAGAAATCGAAAAGAAACTGCGTGACATGCTACTGAACAATCCGGCTCAGGAAACCGCTGAAGCAGAGAAGGGTGAAAATCACCTCGATGCTGTCAGCGATGAGCATCAGGAATTCTGATGTAAACCGCCTGACGGATGTCAACAAAACGGGAGATAGCCTCAGGGCTACTCCCGTTTTTTGTTATTTGTTTACCGCCACTGATAGAGTAGGGCGGTATTCACCGTTTTACCTGTCGGGGAAAGGAACACCATGCTTTTTACAGAAAACGAACGACGTCCTTCATTTACCGCATTGCTTGACCGTGCGATGAGGCTGCTTGCTCAGCGAGACCATCCTGAGCAGGAGTTGCGGGAGAAAATCCGTCTGTCACTGCGCCGAAGCGAGTTGCGGCAGGGCAGTGGCAGTGCTGAACCTCTGGATGAGGAAGCTCTGGAACAGGTCATTGCCTACTGCCTTGAGAACGACTGGCTGAATGATGATCGCTTTATCGGGCGTTTTATCGTCAGCCGAAGCCGGAGTGGCTATGGCCCGCAGCGTATCCGACAGGATTTAACGCAGAAAGGGGTGGACAGACATGCCATTGAACAGGCCATGGATGAGGCTGAGGTAGACTGGCTGGCCTGCGCCAGCGAAGTCGCGCACAAAAAATATGGCGAGCAGGGCCCGGCCGATCTGAAAGAAAAAGCAAAAGCCCAACGTTTTTTGCACTCCAGAGGCTTTCTGATGGCAGATATTCGTGCTGTTTTAGCAAATTTTGGTCACTGAGCCATAATGGGATTTTACTTCCCAGTGAAGAAAACTTATCTTATTCCCACTTTTTGTTCCTTTGTCACGGGCAGATGTTATTTCAGCAATCGCCCGGACTGAGCGGAACATCCGTTAGCGTGATACCAGGATAATTATGAGCAAGAGTACTGCTGAGATCCGTCAAGCGTTTCTCGATTTCTTTCATGGCAAGGGACATCAGGTTGTAGCCAGCAGCTCCCTCGTACCGAATAACGACCCGACGTTACTGTTCACTAACGCCGGGATGAACCAGTTTAAAGACGTTTTCCTGGGTCAGGATAAACGCAGTTATCATCGGGCAACCACTTCACAGCGTTGTGTGCGGGCGGGCGGTAAACATAACGACCTGGAAAATGTCGGCTACACCGCACGTCACCATACCTTCTTTGAAATGCTGGGTAACTTCAGCTTCGGTGACTACTTCAAATCTGATGCAATCGCTTACGCCTGGGAATTACTGACCGGGGATGAGTGGTTCAGCCTGCCTAAAGAACGGTTATGGGTCACGGTCTATGAGACCGATGACGAAGCCTACAATATCTGGGCAAATGATATCGGCATTCCGCCGGAACGTATTATCCGCATTGGTGATAATAAAGGCAGCGCCTACGCTTCTGATAACTTCTGGCAGATGGGTGATACCGGTCCGTGCGGCCCATGCAGTGAGATTTTCTATGACCACGGAGATCACATCTGGGGAGGTCCTCCGGGCAGCCCTGAAGAAGATGGTGATCGCTACATAGAGATCTGGAATATCGTCTTTATGCAATTTAACCGTCAGCCTGACGGAACCATGCTGCCGTTACCAAAACCTTCTGTAGATACCGGAATGGGTCTGGAACGTATCACTGCGGTGTTACAACACGTCAATTCTAACTATGAAATCGACCTGTTCCGTAACCTGATCCGCGCGGTAGCCGAGGTGACCGGCACGACCGATCTGAATAATAAATCGCTGCGGGTCATTGCTGACCATATCCGTTCCTGTGCCTTCCTGATCGCCGATGGTGTGATCCCATCCAATGAAAACCGCGGTTATGTCCTGCGTCGTATTATTCGTCGTGCGGTACGTCACGGAAATATGCTGGGTGCTAAAGAGAGCTTCTTCTACAAACTGGTGCAGCCGTTAATTGATGTTATGGACATTGCCGGTGAAGAGCTTCGCAAACAAAAAGATCATGTGGAAGCGGTGCTGAAAACTGAAGAAGAGCAGTTTGCAAAAACGCTGGAACGTGGTCTGGCTCTGCTGGACGAAGAACTGTCAGCCCTGACCGGAGACACGCTGGACGGTGAAACGGTCTTCCGTCTGTATGATACCTTCGGTTTCCCGGCGGATTTAACCGCCGATGTCTGCCGTGAGCGTAATCTGAAAATTGATGAGGCCGGGTTCGAAGAGGCGATGGAAGCGCAGCGTCAGCGTGCGCGCAGCGCCAGTGGATTCAGCGCAGACTACAACAATCTTATCCGTGTCGAAAAAGACTCAGCTTTTACAGGGTATGATGCCCTGCAGGCGCAGTCCGAAATCACGGGTATTTTTGTGGAAGGACAAGCCACCGATGTGCTGACGGCCGGACAGGAAGCGGTGATTATCCTGGACCAGACGCCATTCTATGGTGAGTCGGGCGGACAGGTGGGTGATACCGGCACTCTGACGGCTAACGGGACGACCTTTACGGTTTCTGATACCCGGAAGTTTGGTCAGTCAAACGGCCACCTCGGGACGCTGACCGCCGGGACGATGAAAGTCGGAGACCGCGTCACTGCCCATGTTGACGAACAGCGCCGTGCCCGGATTCGTCTGAATCACTCTGCCACCCACTTACTGCATGCAGCATTGCGTGAAGTGTTGGGTGACCACGTGGCTCAGAAAGGGTCGCTGGTGAACGATAAATACCTGCGTTTCGATTTTTCTCACACCGAAGCCGTTAAACCGGAGCAATTGCGTCGTGTTAACGAGATTGTGAACACGCAAATTCGCCGCAATCTGCCTGTCGAGACCCGTATCATGGATCTGGACGAGGCGAAGGCAAATGGTGCAATGGCGTTGTTTGGTGAAAAATATGATCAGAAAGTCCGTGTCCTGACGATGGGGGACTTCTCTGTCGAGCTGTGCGGGGGAACCCACGCCAGCCGGACCGGAGACATTGGTCTGTTCCGCATCACCTCAGAGGCAGGCACGGCAGCCGGTGTACGTCGTATTGAAGCCGTGACCGGCCAGACGGCACTGGAGAGTGTTTTCACTCAGGATGCTCAGTTGCATGAAATTGCACATCAGGTGAAAGCGAATAACAGTAACCTGAATGAAAAAGTTCGTTCTCTGGTGGAGCAGGTGCGTTCACTGGAGAAAGAAGTGCAGCAGTTGCAGGACCAACAGGCAGCACAGGAGAGCAGTTCTCTGGCTGCCAGGGCCATTGATATTAAAGGTGTCCGTGTGCTGGTCAGCGAGCTCAGTAACACGGAGCCGAAGCTGCTGCGGACCATGGTTGACGATTTGAAAAATCAGCTGGGTTCTGCTGTTATTGTGCTTGGCACTGCGAATGAAGGTAAAGTTTCTCTAATTGCTGGTGTAACGAAAGATTTAACGGACAAGGTAAAAGCAGGGGAACTGATCAGCGTCATCGCCAGTCAGGTGGGCGGTAAAGGTGGTGGTCGTCCGGATATGGCTCAGGCCGGCGGAACGGACCCTGCGGCATTACCGGCTGCTCTGGCAGGCGTTGAAGCGCTGGTCAGTGCAAAGTTGTAATGAAATAAAACGAGCTATCGGTAAAGGCGCTCAGGAGGTTTCTCCGGGCGCTTTTTACACGAGGAACAGCCAGTAATGATAAAGTCAGGGTGTAATGGTGTATTTCGGCTAAACTAACTATTAGCGAAATGTATTGGCAAACTGATTGAATTTTCTGTATCAGTCATAGTCAATATATGTGTTGCGTTATACGATGGATTTGCCGGGAGCATGAACAGGCCCGACTCTTTTAATCTTTCAAGGAGCAAAGAATGCTTATTCTAACTCGTCGAGTTGGTGAAACCCTCATGATTGGCGATGAGGTGACGGTCACGGTATTAGGTGTGAAAGGGAATCAGGTACGTATAGGCGTTAATGCTCCCAAAGAGGTTTCTGTCCACCGGGAAGAGATCTACCAACGCATTCAGGCAGAGAAAACCCAGCAGCCTGACTACTAACATATTCAGCGCCTCGTTTTTTAACGAGGCGCGCCTCTTTTTAAGCCCCGGATTTTTGTCGTCCTCTCTTTCTTACCCCATGCTGTGCTGTTGAATATTCACTCTTTTTGCTTTTTAAATGCCCTGATTGATGAAGAAGCGCTCAAACAAACAATCTTCCGGAAAAATTGTTTGACTTATAAGTCGGGGAAAGTAATATGTGCGCCAACGCAGCGACGAAGAGCGATGTAAAGCACTGAGTCGGGCGGGAAGTAAAGTAACGATGGTGAGGTGGCCGAGAGGCTGAAGGCGCTCCCCTGCTAAGGGAGTATGCGGTCAAAAGCTGCATCGAGGGTTCGAATCCCTCCCTCACCGCCATTTACGCTGCATCCGTAGCTCAGCTGGATAGAGTACTCGGCTACGAACCGAGCGGTCGGAGGTTCGAATCCTCCCGGATGCACCATGCGTAACCTGGCACGTTAATTTACGAAGATGTGATATCAGCACTCTGCATTATACAAGAATTCTAAAATGCATCCGTAGCTCAGCTGGATAGAGTACTCGGCTACGAACCGAGCGGTCGGAGGTTCGAATCCTCCCGGATGCACCATTCTCGTGTAGTTTCCCAGGTTGTACAGTCCATCAATAAAGTTTTTCCGATGCATCCGTAGCTCAGCTGGATAGAGTACTCGGCTACGAACCGAGCGGTCGGAGGTTCGAATCCTCCCGGATGCACCATTCGCGTATTACCCGTTGTAACAGTCACACAGCTTTTCCAATGCATCCGTAGCTCAGCTGGATAGAGTACCCGGCTACGAACCGGGCGGTCGGAGGTTCGAATCCTCCCGGATGCACCATTTCTGAATCCCCTGATTGACGTTTATCGTTACCTCTGTACGCTTACTGCTTACTGCTTACTGCTTACTGCTTACTGCTTACTGCTTACTGCTTACTGCTTACTGCTTACTGCTTACTGCTTACTGCTTACTGCTTACTGCTTACTGCTTACTGCTTACTGCTTACTGCTTACTGCTTACGGCTTGTGATCGGCAGTTTCACGTCTTTCCCGACGTACATCTATCCCCTTTTATTCCCGGGCACTATTTTCCCCGCCGTTGTCTGTCAGTCCTTCTCTCTGTGAGTCAGGCAGGATCCTTACGCTTTGCCCAAAGCCTGCCCGTTAAGCTGGGACCCTTACTGACCAATATCTCCGGCTTCTGACTGACATTAAGAGTATTTCGCCGGACAACTGCATGACGAATGGCAGGGGGATTCCTATTAAGCATCAGTTCGTTAGCTGGATTTTTGCATTAGCATTTACGGTTTACTCAGGACGGCGACAATCCACCTGCATTAATATAAAGTAACGACTTACCGGTTTAGTCTGGAGTCACTATGTACGATCATTATGACGGGCTTATTTTTGATATGGATGGCACGCTGGTAAACAGTGAGCCGGCACACCGACAGGCATGGACGCAGGTGTTAGAAAAGCACCGTCTGACGTTCTCTTTTGAACAAATGATCGCACTCAACGGTGCCCCGTCCTGGAAAATTGCCCATCAGATCATCGTTGCGAATGACGTAACACTCGATTCTTCTCAGTTAGCCGCAGAAAAAGAGCGGTATCTGGATAAAATATTACTGACAAATTCCGCGTTGTTGCCCTTGATCGGCGTTGCCAGACATTATCACGGACGTCTGCCGCTGGCCGTGGGTACCGGAAGCAGCCATGCCATGGCCGACCGTCTGCTGACTCACCACGGTGTCCGGCATCTTTTTGAGGTGCTGGTCGGTGCAGATGATGTTCAGCACCATAAACCTGACCCGCAGACTTTCCTGGAATGTGCCAGGCTTATGGGAGTGACACCTGAGAAATGTGTGGTATTTGAAGATGCTGATTTTGGTCTGCGTGCGGCAAAAGCGGCGGGCATGGATGCGGTTGATGTGCGTACGCTCTGACAGACAACGTCATGCAGACCGTCGTGCCGCTTTCGGTGTAAACGCGGGTCTGTCCGGCGTGAATTGCTGATAATCTGCAAGAATGATCATCTGTGGCCCGGAGCGGGCCGCAGTGACAGCTGTTTGGATTTTTCGTTTATCCTGGTTCGTTGCTACACTGCGACTGTGAACAGAACTATAAGACATTATTATCACCGTGGGAGGTGACAGTGATACCTGACGTATCTGAAGCATTAAGCTGGCTGGAAAAGCACCCTGAAGCCTTAACCGGCATTGGTCGTGGTATTGAACGTGAAACCCTGAGGGTTCAGCCTGACGGGCATCTATCACAACAGGGGCATCCTGGCACGTTGGGTTCAGCACTGACTCATGAGTGGATCATCACCGATTTTGCCGAATCGTTGCTGGAATTTGTCACCCCTGTGGATCGTGATGTTTCGCATTTGCTGGCTTTTTTGCGGGATATCCATCGTCATGTCAGCCGTGAGCTGGGGGAAGAGCGTCTGTGGCCATTCAGTATGCCCTGCATCATTCCGGATCCTGAAAATATCACTCTGGCACAGTATGGCACCTCAAATATCGGACGGATGAAAACGGTCTATCGTGAGGGGCTTAAACATCGTTATGGATCACTGATGCAGGTGATTTCAGGGCTGCATTATAATTTCTCTCTGCCGGAAGCTTTCTGGAAAGCAAAATCCGGCCAGCAGAATGCCGCTCCGGGTAAAGACGAGGTCTCTGACGGCTATCTGCAACTTATCCGTAATTATTATCGTTTTGGCTGGATCATTCCTTATCTGTTTGGGGCATCCCCGGCGATCTGTGAAAGTTTTCTGCCTCAGGGCGGGGGCGACCTGCCGCTGGAAGACAATGGCAAAGGTACGTTATGGCTGCCGTATGCAACGTCTCTGCGTCTCAGTGACCTGGGGTATACGAATAAATCACAGAGTGCTCTGGGCATTACCTTCAACTCACTCGAAGAGTATGTTGCAGCGCTGAAGAAGGCGATAAAAACCCCGTCCGGGCAGTATGCTAAACTAGGTGTTAAGGACAGTGAGGGCCGTCGTATTCAGTTGAATACGAATGTGCTGCAGATAGAGAATGAACTTTATGCGCCCATTCGCCCGAAACGGGTGATTCGTTCCGGAGAAGCACCGTCAGAGGCTCTGAAGCGGGGGGGGATAGAGTATATTGAAGTCCGTTCTCTGGATGTGAATCCGTTTACACCGATCGGCATTAATGATGAACAGGTGCGTTTTTTAGATATGTTCCTGATCTGGTGTGCGCTGGCGGATGCTCCGGATATGAGTGCAGACGAACTGCAATGCACCCGGGGTAACTGGAACCGGGTGGTGATGGAAGGACGTAAGCCCGGGCTTACCCTGCGTTCAGGTTGCGGAGAATTTGTCTATCCGCTTAAGGAAGCAGCGCGGGATCTGTTTGACGGACTTGAGCGTATCGCGAAGGTTCTGGATTCGACCGGGCAAGGCGACCATTATCAGCAGGTCTGCCGGAACCTGTTACGTTCGGTGGAAGACCCGGAACAGACTTACTCTGCGCGTATCCTGAAGGATATGCAGCAACAGGGTCTGGCTGGCGCAGGTATTACGCTGGCAGAGCACTATCATCAGATGTTAGTGTCTGAGCCCCTGGAGGTACTCACTGATGAGCAGTTCCGTCGCCAGGCGGAAGCATCGGTTCTCGCACAGAAGAGCATTGAAGCGGGTGATACACTGAGTTTCGAAGACTATCTGGCGGGCAGGGAAGGCTGAAAAAAGAAAAGGCCACATCACTGTGGCCAAATAAACATCTCTGTTGTCAGGGATGATGATAACAAATGCGCGTCTTTCATATACTCAGACGCACGCCTGGCGGAAAAGTTTCATAAAACCCGAAAATTTTTTTAAAAGAGGTAACGATATGCCATTGCTGGATAGTTTTACTGTTGATCATACCCGTATGGCAGCGCCTGCGGTTCGTGTTGCGAAAACCATGAATACACCTCATGGCGACACGATCACTGTGTTCGATCTGCGTTTCTGCATTCCTAACAAAGAAGTGATGCCTGAGCGCGGGATCCACACCCTTGAACACCTGTTTGCAGGTTTCATGCGTAATCACCTGAACGGTGAGGGCGTGGAAATTATCGATATTTCGCCGATGGGGTGCCGTACAGGGTTCTACATGAGCCTGATCGGTACGCCTGACGAGCAGCGTGTGGCAGATGCCTGGAAAGCGGCGATGGAAGATGTGCTGAAAGTGACTGACCAGCGCAAGATCCCTGAACTGAACGAGTTCCAGTGCGGTACTTACGAGATGCACTCTCTGGAAGAAGCCCAGGATATCGCTCGTCACATCATCAGCCATGATGTTCGCGTGAACCACAATGATGAACTGGCTCTGCCCGCGGAAACGCTGAAAGAGTTACACATCTAGTTCTCAGAGTGTCAGGCGCCGCTTTCAGGCGGCTGAAATAAAAAAGGCGGCAGACCTTCCGGTTCCGCCGCCTTTTTTGATTCCTGCAGGTTTACCCCAGCGATTCTTCGAGCGTCGTATGGGGCGTGATCCGCGTCTGTTTAACCATATTGTCCTGAACGTCGAGGATCTCGACAGCGTAGTGGCCAATCTGTACTTTTCGCTGTACCTCAGGGATCTCTTCCAGCGCTTCCAGCAACATACCGTTAATGGTACGTGCGCCATCTTCCGGCAGCGTCCAGTTAAAGGCTTTATTGATTTCCCGGACATTTGCACTGCCATCGACCAGCACCGACCCGTCATTCTGTGGCATCACTTCTTCTGCCAGAGAAGGAGACATCGAGGTGGTGAAGTCGCCGACGATCTCTTCCAGAATATCCTCAATGGTCACCAGCCCTTTGATATCACCGTATTCATCGACAATCAGGCCCGCTTTCTTTTTATTACGCTGAAACTTCACCAGCTGCATATTCAATGCCGTCCCCTGAGGAATGTAATAAATCTCATCGGCCGCACGCAGCAGGTTTTCTTTGGTGAACTCTTTCTTTTCCGTCATCATGCGCCAGGCTTCCCGGACCCGCAGCATACCTACGGTGTCATCCAGCGTATCGCGGAATAAAACAATGCGCCCATGCGGGGAGTGGGTCAGCTGACGAATGATGGATTTCCAGTCATCATTGACGTTGATACCGACAATTTCATTACGGGGCACCATGATGTCATCGACGGTGACTTTTTCCAGATCCAGCACGGACAGCAGCATATCCTGATTCCGGCGCGACATCAGCGAGCGCGATTCGTGGACGATGGTTCGTAACTCTTCTTTACTGAGCGCAGAGTTAACCGCACCGCTGGTACGAATACCGACCAGCCGCATCAGAACCCGGGTAATGGAGTTCAGCAGCCAGACGATGGGCATCATAATAATCTGTAACGGTGCCAGTAAAAAACTGCTCGGGTAGGCCACTTTTTCCGGATAGAGCGCAGCAATCGTTTTTGGCAGTACCTCGGCAAAGACTAGCACGACGAAGGTCAGGATCCCGGTGGCAATAGCGACCCCGGTATTTCCGTACAGACGGATACCGACAATGGTTGCCAGCGAGGAAGCCAGAATATTCACCAGGTTGTTACCGATCAGTACCAGACTGATCAGGCGGTCAGGTTTGGATAACAGCTTCTCGACCCGTTTGGCTGCACGGTTACCATTGCGTGCATTATGGCGCAGTTTATAGCGGTTGAGCGTCATCATGCCGGTCTCGGAGCCGGCAAACCAGGCGGAGACCAGGATCATGATGACTAGTGTGATAATTAGCGTAGAAGTTGAAACATGATCCAACGCGAAATTTCCTTTTTTAATAAATTAGCGGGTTAACAGGTATCCGATCGTACGGCTGCCAAAATAGGCCATCGTCAGCAGCACAGCGCCGCCGCAGTTGAACCACACCACCCGGCGACCACGCCAGCCTTCACGGTAATGTCCCCACAGCAGTACGATATAGACAAACCAGGCGAGTATGGAAAGGACGGCTTTATCAATATTGTCTTCTGAAAAGAGGTCATGCATATAGAACAGGCCGCTACACAGCACCAGCGTCAGAAGCACCACACCGACCTGCGTGATATGGAACATTTTACGTTCAATCACCATCAGCGGAGGCATATCATGACTGAAAGCCAGCTTCTTATTTTTCAGCTGATAATCAATCCATGCCAGTTGCAGTGCATACAGGGCAGCAATGATCAGTGTCGCATAGGCAAACAGAGCCAGACCAATGTGAACCAGTATGCCGGGGGTGGCTTCCAGATGAGTCAGGAAAGCATTGGGAACAAAGGTGGCAAACGTCAGGTTAATAAGCGAAAAACTATAGACAAAGGGCAGCAGCAGCCAGCCACGGTTACGTGATGCGACAATCGTCATCACCGCACAAATCATCAGACTGACCAGTGATCCTGTGTTCAGTAAGCTGAAGTTCTGTACTGAGCCTGGCAGGAAAATCCGTTGTTCAATAGCGACACCATGCGATATCAGCGCGATAACCGCCGAAAGCATAGCCATACGCCGCCAGCCACTGCCCCGTGTCAGCAGGCTTGGAATAATCAAGGCGAGACTCAGTGAATAGGCGAATAGCGCCAAAATCGCAAAAACTGACATAAAAGGTTTCGTGTTAGCCATCAGTGAGTGTTCAGAAAGGGCAGTATAGCGTTAGCAGCGACTTGCGCCAAACGATCTGATGGTCAATTGCAGAGATCGCTGACGCTTCATGTTATACTGCCCGGAAAATGTCGCACAGGCGGCTTCGCTATATATTCTGAGTGATAGATAATGTTTGATAATTTAACCGATCGTTTGTCGCAAACACTGCGCAATATCAGCGGCCGCGGAAGGCTGACAGAAGACAATATTAAAGACACTCTGCGTGAAGTGCGCATGGCATTACTGGAGGCCGATGTCGCCCTGCCGGTAGTCCGTGATTTTATCTCCAGGGTTAAAGAGAGTGCCGTCGGGCACGACGTCAATAAAAGCCTGACCCCGGGCCAGGAGTTCATCAAGATAGTTCGTGATGAACTGGTGGCAGCCATGGGCGCTGAAAATAACACCCTGAATCTTGCTGCACAGCCCCCGGCCGTGGTGCTGATGGCGGGTTTGCAGGGGGCCGGTAAAACGACCAGCGTCGGGAAATTAGGTAAATTCCTGAAAGAGAAACACAAGAAGAAAGTGCTGGTGGTTTCTGCCGACGTCTATCGCCCTGCGGCGATCAAACAGCTCGAAACCCTGGCCGAACAGGTGGGCGTGGATTTCTGTCCGTCGGATATCTCTCAGAAGCCGGTAGATATTGTCAGCCAGGCCTTAAATGAAGCCAGACTGAAGTTTTATGATGTGCTGCTGGTGGATACCGCCGGTCGTTTGCATGTCGATGAAGCGATGATGGATGAAATCAAACAGGTTCATGCCGCGATCAACCCGGTAGAAACCCTGTTTGTTGTCGATGCCATGACCGGTCAGGATGCGGCAAACACCGCGAAGGCCTTTAACGAAGCCCTGCCTCTGACCGGGGTTATCCTGACCAAAGTGGACGGTGATGCCCGCGGCGGGGCTGCATTGTCTATTCGCCATATTACCGGTAAACCGATCAAGTTTATGGGGATGGGCGAAAAAACCGAAGCGCTGGAAGCTTTCTATCCGGAACGTATTGCCTCACGTATTCTTGGCATGGGGGACATGTTGTCGCTTATCGAAGATATTGAGAGCAAAGTTGACCGTGATCAGGCCGAAAAGCTGGCGAAGAAGCTGAAAACCGGCGATGGTTTTGACCTCAATGACTTCCTGCAGCAACTGAAACAGATGCGTAATATGGGTGGCATGGCCAGCCTGATGGGTAAACTGCCAGGTATGGGGCAGTTACCTGATAACGTAAAATCTCAGATGGATGATAAAGTGCTGGTCCGTATGGAAGCCATTATCAACTCCATGACGCGCAAAGAGCGCGAGAAGCCTGAAATCATCAAAGGGTCGCGTAAGCGTCGTATTGCGACCGGGTGTGGTTTACAGGTTCAGGACGTTAACCGCCTGCTGAAACAATTTGATGATATGCAGCGGATGATGAAAAAGATGAAAAAAGGTGGCATGGCCAAGATGTTACGTGGCATGAAAGGGGCGATGCCGCCAGGATTTCCAGGCCGTTAAGCCGGAATAATGAAAAGCCCGGCGTCTGATTCACTTAACAGGTTGCTTTTTGCGCCAAAATGAGTAAAATTTTCGGGCTTTTTATATTGCACCCGGGCCCCGTTCCTCGATGGGGCCCGGTTGTTTTATTAACTAAAGAGGATGTTATGGTAACAATTCGTTTGGCACGTCACGGCGCTAAAAAGCGTCCATTCTATCAGGTTGTCGTTACTGACAGCCGTAATGCGCGTAATGGTCGTTTCATTGAGCGCGTTGGTTTCTTCAACCCGGTTGCATCTGGTCAGGCTGAAGCACTGCGTCTGGATCTGGATCGCATCGAACACTGGGTTGGCTTAGGCGCAACTGTTTCTGACCGCGTTCACGCGCTGGTTAAAGAAGCGAAAAAAGCAGCTTAATCTGTCACGGTGGCGAACATGAGCATGACCAGAAAATCTACCGCACAACCTCCTGTTAATTCTCTTACGTTAGGAAAGATGGGAGCGGCCTACGGTATTCGTGGTTGGCTCAAAGTGTTTTCTTCCACTGAAGACGCTGAGCGTATCTTTGATTACCAACCCTGGTTTATTCAGCGTGCCGGTCAATGGCAGCAGGTTGAACTGGAAGGCTGGAAAAATCACAATCAGGACATGATTATCAAAGTCAAAGGCATTGATGATCGTGATGCGGCGGCTCAATTAACGAATTGCGAAATTGTGGTTGATTCGACGCAGTTGCCCGAGCTGGAAGACGGTGACTACTACTGGAAAGACCTTATCGGTTGCCAGGTGGTTAACGTTGAAGGCTACGCGATGGGGAAAGTCATTGATATGATGGAAACCGGATCGAACGACGTGATGGTCGTGAAGGCAAACCTGAAAGATGCTTTTGGCGCTAAAGAGCGGTTAATCCCGTTTCTTTATGAACAGGTTATCAGAAAAGTCGATCTCTCTGCTGGCACAATTGAAGTAGATTGGGATCCTGGTTTTTGATCTCCGGACATAACGGTAAACCAACGGCGAACGCTATGTGGATTGGTGTGATAAGCCTGTTTCCAGAGATGTTTCGTGCGATTACCGATTACGGGGTAACTGGCCGGGCTGTAAAAAGCGGTCTGCTCAGCATTCAGTGCTGGAGTCCAAGAGACTTCACACATGACAGGCATCGTACTGTCGACGACCGTCCTTATGGGGGCGGGCCGGGAATGCTGATGATGGTGCAACCTTTACGGGATGCTATCCATGCAGCGAAAGCTGCGGCAGGTGAAGGTGCTAAGGTGATTTATCTGTCACCTCAGGGACGCAAACTGGACCAACAGGGCGTTTGCGAACTCGCCGCAGATCAGAAGCTAATTCTGGTGTGTGGCAGGTATGAAGGTATTGATGAGCGGGTAATCGACGCCGAAATTGATGAAGAATGGTCAATCGGTGATTACGTGCTCAGCGGCGGGGAACTGCCGGCAATGACGATGATCGACTCGGTCGCCCGGTTTATTCCGGGAGTGCTCGGGAAACAGGCATCGGCGGAAGAAGACTCGTTTTCTGACGGATTGCTGGATTGTCCGCATTATACCCGACCTGAAGTGTTAGAAGGTGTGGAGGTACCGCCGGTTCTGCTGTCGGGAAACCATGCTGAAATTCGCCGCTGGCGTCTGAAGCAGTCGTTGGGCCGTACCTGGCTAAGAAGACCTGAGCTTCTGGAAAACCTGGCTCTGACTGAAGAGCAAACTAAATTGTTGCGTGAGTTCCGTAAGGAACACCAGCAGCAACAACATGATGATACGGAAGAGTAATCTTCCCTGAATATCAGTTTACCCAGGATAAGAGATTTAATTATGAGCAACATTATTAAACAAATTGAACAAGAACAGATGAAACAGGATGTACCTTCATTCCGTCCGGGTGACTCCGTGGAAGTGAAAGTATGGGTCGTTGAAGGTTCTAAAAAACGTCTGCAGGCATTCGAGGGCGTGGTTATCGCTATTCGTAACCGCGGTCTGCACTCTGCATTCACTGTTCGTAAGATTTCTAACGGCGAAGGTGTTGAGCGTGTATTCCAGACTCACTCACCAGTAATTGACAGCATTGCTGTTAAACGTCGTGGTGCTGTACGTCAGGCCAAACTGTACTACCTGCGTGAGCGTACTGGTAAGGCTGCTCGTATCAAAGAGCGTCTTAACTAAGGTATCGCTAACGCGACATCTGAAAGTTAATAGCAGAAAGGGGTTGGCCACTGGCCAGCCCCCTTTTTTTTTGCCTGCGGGCAGTCGCCTGGCAGGGAGGAAAGTCAGCGTATTACCCGCGTAAGAGAACGATGTTGCAGATTTTTTGGGGAGCCTGGTGCCGGTATTTTCGGAATGACGATACAGCAGAGTTCTGTTTAACGGACCCGGTTAAGCACTCTCTTTTCCCCGTGCTCTTAAAATTTTGATAATTCTGAGGAGTAGCCATTCGCGTGAAGGTAGTCGATGACTCTCACTTTAACGGCACCGAGCCACTCAGCGGCTGTCATATCCCATCTGTCGGGCGAAAAATCAACGCGGTATCGCACGGTAAAAAACCTCAGCCCCAGCGGTTCCTGCTCAAATTCCTGAATATTAGCCAGCAGCATTCTCAGATGGAAGGGTGATGAAGTGGCTATATATTCATTCAGTAAGTTATCGAAATTACACCCGGGATCGAAAATATCACAATCCTGGCCGTAGTACGCCACAACGAGGTTATCCATCTCACAGGATTTGGTCATATCAGTATCCATATCACTCCTTATGGCGTAGGGAAGGCCGTCACCAGATAATATTGCAAACGACACCTAAACCTCCCCACAGGCGATGACTGAGTATCTCACCTTCGCTTACTGTCTGGTGGCGAACCATAGCAGCCAATTGTATGGGCGATAAAACGAAACTAAGCCCTTCATCCTTATTCATTATCAAATCCTTTTTAATCGTGAATATGAATTTTGCAAAGGTAAGGCTATTACGGAGGTTTAATTTTTAAAAGTGTTTACTGTCGGGAGATGCCAGTTTTGACAGCCTTCCTCACGGTTTTCCGAAAAATCATCCGCCCCGTAAAGGGCCTTTAACGATCAGCAGCCTGATGACTTCGCTAATCCGGGCGCTGACCGGATTTGTCAGGATGATTCCCGGTCTCAGGCGTATGAGTCTCTTTGCAATAACTGACAGGACTCTCCCTGAACCCGGTGGCAGGTCATCGCTGACCTTATTCATTAACTGAATGCCTCCTGACCACGGCCTCTGACTACCGGGGGGCTGTTCCCTCATCAGCCACTGCATCCCCGGGGATAACTGATATCACAGCCCGGCCGGACAGGGATTTATACGGGACTGACATCACTTTTCGTCCGGAAATGTTATTATGTGTTCATTCATCCGCGGTTGCAGGTCAGATTGTCTGATGCTGTACGACCCGGCGCCCGTAAAAACGGGGACTGACGACGACAGGAACATGTTATGAGTGACGGTAAAACCATTAAAACCCGCCAGGGAGAGCATCATCTGCACCCGGAGACATTAATGACCAGTTATGGTTATGACCCGATGTTATCTGAAGGTGCGGTGAAGCCTCCGGTTTTCCTTACCTCAACCTTTATTTTTCGTACCGCAGAAGAAGGGCAAACCTTCTTCGATGTCGCCAGCGGACGTCAGGCGGCTCCGGACGGGACGCGCGAAGGGCTGGTCTATTCCCGTTTTAACCATCCTAACAGTGAAATTGTGGAAGATCGTCTGGCGCTGTATGAAGGCGCTGAACGTTGTGCCCTGTTTTCCTCAGGGATGTCGGCGATTAGCTCAGTATTACTGACGTTGTGTCAGCCAGGGGATGTGGTGCTGAAAACCCAGCCACTCTACGGCGGCACAGAAACCCTGTTTAATAAAACGCTGGCCCGCTTAGGGATCAGCAGCCATCCGTTAAGTGATGCGCTGTCGTATGAACCGATGCTGGCCTCCGGTAAGGCCGCGCTCAGCACCGGTCGTGTGGCTGCCATCTTTGTGGAAACACCGGCTAACCCGACCAACTCGCTGGCGGATATTCGTCTGCTTGCCAGGCTCGCTGATGAACTTGAGCAGTTACAGGGCTTCCGTCCGCCGGTGGTCTGCGATAATACGTTGCTCGGTCCGGTCTTTCAGCGTCCCCTGGCACTGGGTGCCGATATCAGTGTTTACTCTCTGACCAAATATGTCGGCGGGCATTCTGATTTGGTGGCGGGTGCAGCGATGGGGAGCCGTGCGCTGATGGCGCCGGTCAGGCAGATGCGCAGTGCGATCGGGACTCAGCTTGACCCGCATTCCTGCTGGATGCTGGGGCGCTCTCTGGAAACCCTGCAGTTACGCATGGAAAAAGCGAATAATAATGCACAGAAAGTGGCCGAATTTCTGCAACAGCACCCCGGGATTTCGGCGGTCAATTACCTGCCTTTCAAAGGGGCGGAAACCCCGGAAGGTAAATTGTATCAGCAGCAGTGTCAGGGGGCCGGGTCCACGTTCTCTTTTGATGTCGGACAGACTCAGGCAGATGCCTTCCGGTTCCTGAATCACCTGAAAATTTTCAGGCTGGCTGTCAGTCTGGGGGGGACCGAATCGCTGGCGAGTCATCCGGCGACCACCACGCACTCTGGTGTCGCAAAAGAAACCCGCGAAGCCTTTGCTATCTACGATACTACGGTTCGCGTCTCTATCGGCATCGAGCATCCGGACGATCTGATTGCTGATCTGCAACAGGCGCTGGACTCTCTGTCAGCATAATGCATTGTATGCCGGCCAGCAGGCCGGCATAGCGCTGAACGCTTAGCGTGCAACGATAAAGCGTTCACTGTCAGGAATATAGGTCTTTTCTCCTGCCGGGGCTTCGATGGCACCGAAGTTCATCTGTGCCCGCAATTTCCAGCTGGCCGGAATATTCCATGCTTTCTGCACATCCTCGTCGACCAGCGGATTATAGTGCTGCAGGTTAGCTCCGATACCTTTCTCTGCCAATGCCAGCCAGACAGCATACTGAGCGATGCCGGTGCTGTGCTCGGACCAGACAGGGAAGTTATCCGCATAGGACGGAAACTGTTGCTGAAGTCCGCTGACGACCTGCTGGTCTTCAAAAAACAGCACCGAGCCTGCCGCAGCCGCAAAGCCTGCCAGTTTTTTTTCGGTATTAGCGAAGGCATCAGCAGCCACCCGCTTTTTCAGTTGGTCCCGGGTCAGCGCCCAGAATTTTTTATGTTCCTCGCCGAGCAGGATCAGCGCCCGCGAACTTTGGGAGTTAAAAGCCGAGGGCGCATTCCGGATGGCGGTGCGGATAAGAGAAATCACCTCGTCCTCTGCCAGCGGCAGCGTCGGACCCAGGGCATAGATAGTTCTGCGTTTTTCGGCCAGTTCATTGAAACCTTGCGACATATCGTCTCCTTCGTGAGAGGAAAAATATCCCCGTTAATCCCGCAGGGGGAAGTAAGGTGTTTGCCTGTCTGAGCGACAGGGTATGCTTTCCACAGAAATAATACCTCCGGATACTAAGTAACAAATATGATTGATAGTATCAAAGGGTTTAGCCGTGTTTCTTTTCTGATTGCAGTGGGTGATTAACCCCGTCCGATATGTTTTCCTGCGATAACCGTCACCTGTACCGGGTCTGATTTTGCCGGTAATATCAACAACCGGGCGATTCTGTCGGAAAATTGTGCTAAAAATATCCCGGATATTTAATTTTTTCTGATGAATATCAACTCTTTTACCCTGATATATCGATACACTCCGGTGTATGAGATATCCACTTTCACTGTTCCCGTCTTAAGGAGTTCTTCCATGAAAGCAGCAGTCGTAACTAAAGATCATAGTGTAGACATTGTTGATAAGAAACTGCGTCCCCTCGGGCACGGAGAGGCCCTGTTAAAGATGGAGTACTGTGGGGTATGCCATACGGATCTTCATGTAAAAAACGGCGACTTTGGTGACAAAACCGGCGTTATTCTGGGCCATGAAGGTATCGGGGTGGTTAAAGAAATCGGCCCGGGCGTGACTTCTCTGAAGCCGGGCGACCGTGCCAGTGTCGCCTGGTTCTTCCAGGGCTGCGGATACTGTGAGTATTGTAACAGCGGTAATGAAACCCTGTGTCGTAGCGTGAAAAATGCCGGCTATACCGTCGATGGCGGGATGGCTGAAGAATGTATCGTTGTTGCAGATTATGCCGTGAAAGTCCCGGAGGGATTAGATTCTGCCGCCGCCAGCAGTATTACCTGTGCCGGGGTGACGACCTATAAAGCGGTCAAAGTATCTAACATTCGTCCGGGGCAGTGGATTGCGATTTATGGTCTGGGCGGCCTGGGGAACCTGGCGCTGCAGTATGCAAAAAATGTATTTAATGCGAAAGTTGTCGCCGTCGATGTCAACGAAAATCAGCTCGAATTCGCCAAAGAGATGGGCGCCGATCTGACGATTAACCCGTTAAATGAAGACGCAGCGAAAGTGATGCAGGAAAAATGTGGCGGAGCCCATGCCGCAGTAGTGACTGCGGTCGCTAAATCTGCCTTTAACTCAGCGGTCGATTGTGTACGTGCAGGCGGACGTGTGGTGGCGGTCGGTCTGCCTCCGGAGTCTATGAGTCTGGATATTCCTCGCCTGGTTCTGGACGGTATCGAAGTTGTCGGTTCGCTGGTGGGTACCCGTAAAGATCTGAGTGAAGCTTTCCGTTTCGCGGCGGAAGGTAAAGTGGTGCCGAAAGTTGAAAAACGTAAAGTGGAAGACATTAATGATATTTTCCACGAGATGGAGCAGGGGAAAATCAAAGGCCGTATGGTGATCGACTTCTGTTCACACGACCACTAAACCCCCCACGACTAAAACAGGCCCTGACCGAAAGGTCAGGGTTTTTTTTTGGCTTCAGATAATTTTTCGTCACATAAAAATGACAATCACTGCCCCGCATTGTAAAAAATTCCGCCAAAGCCGCAGGACGACTGAGTCTGTTTTCGGTTAAATTGGTCAGACCGGATTTTGTTGTAAAGTAAGCTGAATCACACTTCTGATACTAATTCTGTGATCTGTTTCGAATAAACTTAACAACACTTTTACATTGTCGTTAGGATATTCCCGACAACACAGCGTTAACTTCAGGAGATCATGCGTTCGGGATAATCGTCTGAAACAGGGGCTCGCGCCGGAGGGAAACATGGAAAAACCGTCAGATAAACTCAGTGATTTGCTGGTCAGACGCCTGCAAACCCTGATCAGGGAACGGTCACTGACGGCCGGAATGCGGTTACCTTCAGAGCGTAAACTTGCGGCGGAGCTGCAGGTTTCCCGGGCATCGGTCAGGGAAGCACTACAGAAACTGAACAGTACCGGAGTGGTCACCACGCACCGCGGAGGCGGAACCTATGTGTGTAAAGCACTCTCGCCCTGGTCGCAACGGGTGATCGTCGAGCCTTTACTGGCTCAGATGGATAACCCCGGCTACCGTTCAGATATTCTGGAAGCAAGACATACGCTGGAAGCGGGAACGGCCTGGCATGCGGCACTCAGAGCCACTGCCGAAGATAAGCAACGGTTACAGTACTGCTTTGATGCCATGTGTGAGTTACAGGAAGGTGGCGATGCCGGCCTGGTGGCTCAGGCCGATGCCCGCTTTCATCTGATGATTGCTGAAGCGTCACACAATGCTGTGTTGTTACAGACTATGCGCGGACTGTTTGATTTATTGCACAGCTCGGTATTACAGAGTCGCCAGCAAATGTTTTCCAGCGAGGATATTGTCAGCCAGTTATCGGAACAACATCTTCATCTGTTGCAGGCGATCCTCCGGGGTGATGCTGAGGCAGCACGTAATGCCGCTAACTGCCATCTCAGTTTCGTGCACAGGACAACACAACAACTTGATGAAGACTATGCCAGACAACTCAGAGTTATTCGCTTGCCTGACAGCCTTCTGCAAAGCACAGAGAATTGATCATGATTATTTCTGCTTCATCTGACTATCGTGCCGCCGCGGAGCGACGTTTACCCCCATTCCTGTTTCATTACATCGATGGCGGGGCCTATACCGAATATACAATGAAACGTAATACCGATGATTTATCCGGTATTGCTCTGCGTCAGCGGGTATTAAAAAATATGTCCTCGCTGAGTCTGGAAACAAAGCTGTTCAATGAGACCTTATCGATGCCGGTTGCGCTCGGGCCGGTAGGCCTGACGGGTATGTATGCCCGCAGAGGGGAAGTACAGGCCGCGAAAGCTGCAGCAAAGGCAGGGATCCCGTTTACCTTATCCACCGTCTCTGTCTGTCCGATTGAAGAAGTGACCCCCGCGATTGACCGTCCGATGTGGTTCCAGCTCTATGTTTTACGTGACCGCGGGTTTATGCGTAACGTACTGGAACGGGCCAAAGCCGCGGGCTGTTCCACGCTGGTCTTTACGGTAGATATGCCGACCCCGGGGGCGCGTTACCGTGATGCTCACTCCGGGATGAGTGGTCCGTTTGCGGCCTCCCGCCGTTATTTACAATCCGTGCAGCATCCTTCCTGGGCGTGGGATGTGGGGGTCATGGGCCGTCCGCATGACCTGGGGAATGTTTCAGCGTATCTTGGCAAACCGACGGCACTGGAAGACTATATTGGCTGGCTGGCGAATAACTTTGATCAGTCTATTTCCTGGAAGGATCTGGAATGGATCCGGGATTTCTGGGACGGTCCGATGGTGATTAAAGGTATCCTCGACCCGGAAGATGCTAAGGATGCCGTGCGTTTTGGTGCCGATGGTATCGTGGTATCTAACCACGGCGGACGACAACTGGATGGCGTACTGTCAACGGCCAGGGCCATGCCTGCAATAGCCGATGCCGTTAAAGGCGACCTTACTCTGCTGGCAGACAGTGGTATCCGTAACGGACTGGATGTCGTGCGCATGCTGGCGCTGGGGGCGGATACGGTATTACTGGGACGAGCGTTTATCTATGCGCTGGCGGCTCACGGGCAGCAGGGGGTTGAAAATCTGCTGACGCTGATCGCTAATGAAATGCGGGTGGCCATGACCCTGACCGGCGCCAAATCGGTTCAGGAGATAAACCGTGATTTACTGGCTAACCTCCAGTGACCCGGATAATTCGTAAATATAGCCTGTAACACAGCAAAACAAGCCAATATCGACAGAGCGACTATACTGAGTACTTAGTCTCTTACTATGGAGGAGTGTATGACGATTCATAAGAAAGGTTCGGCTCACTGGGAAGGTGATATTAAAGGTAAAGGGACTGTCAGCACCGAAAGTGGTGCGCTTAGTCAGCAACCTTATGGCTTTAATACCCGCTTTGAAGATAAACCTGGTACGAATCCTGAAGAGCTGATTGGCGCAGCGCATGCAGCCTGTTTCTCCATGGCGCTCTCTCTGATGCTGGGCCAGGCGGGGCATACGCCGAAAAGTATCGATACGACCGCCGATGTTTCTCTGGATAAAAAGGGGGAAGGCTTTGCCATCACCAAAGTGGCACTGAAAAGTGTTATCGAACTTCCAGGGATTGATGAGAAAAAATTCGAAGAGATCATCAATAAAGCTAAAGCGGGCTGTCCGGTCTCTCAGTTGCTGAATACCGAAATTACACTGGATTACGTACTGGAAAATTAATTCAGCGGTGTCATTTCCCGGGAGGCTACGGCCTCCCGTCAGTATCCGCTTTTTTCCCGCGCCGGCCGCCGGCAGGCAGGACAGGGGATGCTGAACCGCGCGGAACCCGGATCACCCGGCCCGGATCTGCGGCAATAAATTCTAATGTCGGCGCGTAGTAGAACGGCAACCATCCGCCATATCCCGCTTCCCATTCCCAGCGCACGGGACAGGGCCAGATAATATCCTGATACAGCAAGTAATAGATCCAGCGTCCCCCGGGTTTACGTGGTCGCTTATTTTTTTTAAGCTTCATAAACTATCCGCTATCCGGGGTAACAACGTATCCCACGGGCTTTGGCCGGCCGGGCAGTATTGCAGGTCATACATTAATACCTACTCTGATTCTGACTCTGATCCGCCGCCCCGGTGAACCTCACCGCAGAGCAATACCACATGCGGACGGACCTTACGAATACGTTGGGCCATCACCTCACAGCTACTCTGCGTCGGAAAAATATGTTCAGAAACCGGCAATGCATCGCAGGCATCATTACCGCAGGCACTGACTAATAGCACGAATCCGATTAACATGACTAACTCCTTATACCAGTAAGCACATGTCGTGATTGCCGGGTGAACCAGTATAGCACTCTTACAGATAACGCGATGATGACGGAGACCGGCATTACAGGTTTTTCTGCAAGCGGGGGCGTTGCTGCGTTACAATTTAATTTTTCTGCAGGATTTCCCTCAATGATGACAGGTAACAAGATAATGAATGAACCCATCGCCAGCCCTTCCGAAAACCCTAAGCAGGCGGCCTTACAGGTTGTGATTGAGCTGGTGCGTGCCGGTAAACTGAGCCCGTTACAGGGAGATGCCTCAAATATGCTGTCGATTTACGAACAGTTCAAAACCCATTTTGAGCAGGAATCTGACGCAGGGGCGTGAGAGGCAATACGCGGGCGGGCAACGGACTGCCCGCGCTACCAGGCGGTAAGATACAGCGCCGGCACCAGCGCTATCAGATTATTCAGGGTGTGCAAAAACACCGGTAAGGCAAGCCCTTTGCTTTTCATTCTGGCCCAGCACAGCAAGAGGGAGAAAAGCGTCAGTGCCGCGATGGACTGCCAGTGGACATACTGTGTATGCATGGCCGCAAACAGCAGCGAGGTCAGTAAGGTACAGGCCAGTCTGCTTTCAGGGGCCCATAACAGAAAGGCCTGCAGCAGAAACCCGCGGAACAAAACTTCTTCGAATACCGGGGCCAGACAAACGGCGGTGATCAGCAATATTAATTGTGAACTTCGGGCCTGTGACGATTGCTCTGACAGCCAGACCTCCGGCAGCAAATATTGTGTTTCCGCCAGCATCAGGATCAGTAATGCCGCGGTGAACAGGAGTGTCTGTACCAGCGTTAGCTGACCGAAAGGAATGTCGTCCCGGCGCTGACAATAAAAACGATACAACGGATAAATCACCGCGAATTCAAACAGGCAGATCACCGGCACCAGCAAACCACTGGTCCGCAGCACCAGAAAGTCAGGAAACAGCGTTATCATCAGCGTTATCAGATAGTAGATAACAAAACTTCCGAGATAAAACGCGGTAAGTGTGATTTTATCTGAATGTGTATTCATCGGTGGCCCGGAGTTAAGAATCTTCTGAATAGTATCAATGGTACAGATCACTGTCGAGTCATCGGCGATAATCGCAGAGGTCATTGCTGTCATTCAGGAGGATTCGGTGTGCTGTCCTCAGTGAAGACAAAGGGCCTGCATGTCGTTTGACCCGCGGTAAACACCCGTAGCGGCGGCCTGGCAGTGAGATACACAGGTCGCTTTGCGACAGAAACCCGTGACAGTAAACAGTATGGCTGCCGGGGGATAATTTTCCGTGCCGCAGGTGGCATTTCATTATTAAATCAGCACAGGCGTGACCCGGACCGGTATTTCTGCGCTAAGCAAAGTCCGCAGGGGAGTCTCTGTGAGGCGTTTAAGGAGTTGTTATGACATTTTACGGAAAGCTCGTGCTGTTAAGCGGAATAGTACTGCTGGCTTCCTGCCAGTCAGCCCGTCAGCATCCGCAGGACCAGGCGTATGTCCCGGATGATGATATGTGCGGGGCCTCTCAGTTTCAGAGCTTTATCGGCAAGCCACTGACCTCGATAGAGAACATGCGATTCGGTACTGAGTCCAGGGCGATTGCCTATAACTCTGTCGTCAGCATGGACTTTAATCTGCGTCGCCTGAATTTTATGGCGGATGCGCAGGGGAACATTACACGGATCTATTGCGGCTGAAGCAGTGATCTCTGCCGTCAGGAACCGTGGGACTACGAAAGCGGGCTGTAGGATTAGTGTCAGAAAACTGTTAAGGCTGGTTTCAGTGAATAAACAGAAGGAGGATACGGATTTTTCTGAGCAAGGCTGGTTATATACTGAAGGCCGGAAGCAGAAACAACCCGAATAGAGGTCAACTATGGTACGACTGTTAAAAATTGCTGCTGTTCTGGGCGTCGTGGTAATGCTGAATGGCTGTATTTTCCCGTCTCCCGGAGGAGGATGGGGCGGCGGTGGTGGCTGGGGTGGCGGTGGCGGTGGTCCGCACTATAACTACTCCGGTAACTGATAAACCCTGCTTAACGGCTATAGAGTCCCCGGCATCATGCCGGGGACTCTGACCGGCCGCAATGCCCTGCCTGTCCGCGGGTCCCGCTGACCGGAATGCTCTTCTCCTGCGGTTCTCCCCGGTATTTAACTTTCTATTTGTTTATGAAATTAACTGTTTCAGTTTTATAAAAAGCCTGTTTTTTTGCTATTCGCAATGTTAAGTTCAGGATCAGATGATTCTGAGGCTTATGTATGAAAAATATTATTGCTGAGCTTTTAATTAAACTGGCGGAGAGGGATGAAGAATATAAACTTCAGCAAGAGCGCCAGGCCACGATAGAGATTATTTTATCGGCACTGGTAGAAACCCTTTCACCCGAAGCCCGCTTGTCATTTCAGACGCAAATCGAACACCTGATAGATAATACTAACGAGACGTCGTCAGAAAAAAGTCGCGCATTACTGAATACCGGCTATCTTGAAAAGATAACGGGCATTAGCCGCTGATAGTCTGACGGTTAAGTGTTCACCTAATTACCGATAACTCACTTCAGTGAAAGGTTGTCGGGTATCACCGGTTGTTTACCGGTTTTTTTATTGACAGGAGTAATCATGAATAAAATGATCGTAGCCGCTGTTCTGGGCGGATTATTAATGGCGGGGCAGGCTTCTGCAGCGGAAAGAACCGCGCAGCAGCAAAAAATGACTGACTGTAACAACCAGGCCTCGACACAGTCTCTGAAGGGTGAAGCCCGTAAAGGCTTTATGAGCACCTGCCTGAAAAAAGATCATAAGGCGCCAAAAGCGCTGACGGCACAGCAACAGAAAATGAAAACCTGTAATGCTGATGCCAAACAGAAAGCCTTAAAAGGTGCTGACCGTAAATCCTTTATGAGCAGCTGCCTGAAAAAAGGCTAATGACTTAGGTCATTAACCCTGGTAGTTCATCAGAACAGCCTCTCCGGGGCTGTTTTTTTATCTGTCAGCATCCGGCTATACTTAATGCGGGTACCCGGTTGCCTTTGTCCCCGGTGGCGGACAATACCCATCTCTGTCAGCCACGCGGTACTGGCGGTGATGCCGTGACCATCCACCGTTCACCGGACGGCACTGGCCTGTAAACGCTCGCCCTGACGGGGCCTGGGTATCAGCAGGGCCACGCGATAAGGTCAGAAAACGCATTTCCGTCAGGAACAGATCACTCCCTGAATGCTGTCGCTGGCCCCTGTTTGATAGCGGGTTTCAGTATTCTCTGAGCCATGGAAAAAGTGCCGTGTACACGCTATCCCCGGTGAAAAAAGGTTATCGGCTGTCATGCCGGGGCTGGTAAGCGATTGCCGGTATTGCTATGGGCTGCAGAACGTGCATCTTACAATGGTTTGCGGGCAAC
The DNA here is from genome assembly GCF_039523755.1 of Tatumella terrea. Lineage (NCBI taxonomy): Bacteria > Pseudomonadati > Pseudomonadota > Gammaproteobacteria > Enterobacterales > Erwiniaceae > Tatumella > Tatumella terrea. The sequence goes on from NZ_BAAAFX010000013.1 coordinate 402,347, forward strand.
GGCATTTTCTGAGGCGGCAGGACGGGTGACTCTGATTTGCGGTAAAACGGATAGCCCCCCGGCAGAGAGATGACCGGAGGGAAGCGGCATTATTATGCTTTGCTCAGCTGCTCTGACTTTTCCATACATTTCTGCATGGCTTCCATAATCGCAGCACGGAACCCTTTACTTTCCAGAGTCTTCACCGCTTCAATGGTGGTACCGCCTGGAGAGCAGACACTGTCTTTCAGTTGAGCGGGGTGCTGATCGGTTTCCAGAACCATCTGAGCCGCACCTTTTACGGTCTGAGCCGCAAATTCGTAGGCCTGTTTGCGGGGCATTCCCCCCAGTACGGCCGCATCCGCCATGGCTTCAATCATCATAAACACATAAGCCGGTGCGGAGCCGCTGACGCCGACGACCGAGTGGATAAGGTATTCACTGACCAGTTCGGCTTTCCCGAAGCTACGGAACACTTGCAGGATAATATCGGTTTCCTCCTCATTCACCAGCACATTCGGGGTGACGGAGGTCATGCCGGTACCGACTAAGGCCGGTGTGTTTGGCATAACACGAATAATCTTCCGGTCATGACCCAGTACGGTAGCGAGAGCATCCAGCGTGATCCCGGCGGCGATAGAAACGACCAGCGTCTCTTTTTTCAGCAACCCGGCAATGCTTCCCAGCAGTTTCAGCATCACATTCGGCTTGATCGCACCGACCAGAATATCTACCTCACGGGCCATTGACTCCAGACTTTCTGCCGCGTGCAGCCCGTATTTTTCTGCCATCGCCTGATTTGTTTCAGGTTTACGATCAAAGACCCACACATTTTCCGGGGCGATGATTCGGCTGGCAATCATCCCATTGATAATCGCTTTGGCCATATTACCGCAACCAATGAACCCCACTTTTTTGTTCAGCATTATCTGTCCTTTGTGTTAATCAGAAAATCAGCAGTGATACCTTTAACAGACCCGGTAAGGTGCCGTCCGGTCTTCTCCGGCAAGGATAAAAAGTTGTTCTGCACAGCCATAATGATCCACAATTCCTGTTCAGTCTCTTTCAGGAAAAACTATGGCTATCTGGGTAGATGCAGACGCTTGTCCTGCCGTTATTAAAGAAATACTTTATCGTGCGGCCGACAGAACGCAAACACATATTACTTTTGTTGCTAACCAGGGATTGCGGATCCCGGCTTCTCCGTGGCTTCATTCATTACAGGTGGCGGCAGGGTTTGATGTGGCTGACAATGAAATTGTGCGGCGTGTTGAGGCCGGGGATTTAGTGGTGACCGCCGACATTCCCCTGGCGGCTGAAGTGCTTGAAAAGGGCGGCGCGGCACTGAATCCCCGCGGAGAACGCTATTCACCGGCAACGATCCGTGAGCGGCTGACCATGAGGGATTTTATGGAGACCTTACGGGCCAGTGGGATGGCTTCCGGCGGACCGGCGGCACTGAATCAGAAGGACCGGCAGTTATTTGCCAATGAACTGGATAAATGGTTCAGGCAGCAATAATGCTGCCTGAAGGGGAGGACAGCGGAGTGTTTACAGGAAGCTGTCGTCGTCATCGTTAAAGCTGTCGTCGCCCAGGAAGCTGTCAAACCCACCGGAACTGTTGTCATCCCAGCGGTTATCATCGGCCGGGAAGGCATTGTCGCCCTGGTTAAAGGTATCCAGCCCCTGATCGTAATCCGGGCTTTCCAGCGGCGGTTCGTTAATGATATTCACGATCTCTTCCGGCTGTGAATGGTGGAACATGCTGGTCAGCATATCCGCCAGTACGACACCCCCGGCAACACCGGCCGCAGTTTGTAATGCGCCGCCCAGGAACCCGGTACCGCGCGGTGCAGCGGCAGGTGCAGACGTATAGCCCGGTTGCTGTGCCGGCTGTTGTGGCTGTGAGCCCCATGCCGGCTGGGCCGGTGCCGTCTGGCGAGGCTGTGAGTTGCCCCCGCCAAACAACCCGGACAGAAAGCCGCCGCTGCTTTGCTGAGGTTGCTGCTGCTGTTTTAACTGGTTTTCCAGGCTGTTAACCTGTTCATTCAGTTTTTTCAGCGCCGCTTCCTGGATAAGAATAGCCTGCGCCATGTAATAGGCGGCTGCCGGCTGATTTTGCAGATGATTTCTGATCAACTGTTCAGCGCCCGCATCACGCGGACCGGACTGGCTTTCTGCCTGCTGTAACCGGCTGAACAAGCCATCAATTATTTTTTGCTCTTCGCTCTGCATGGTGAAACCTCTCATCATCTTTTAAGACATTATCGCCGGAGGTCCGGAAACAATGTTTCTGACATTTCATAGCAACTGACACAGGCCGTCGTCACGACAAAAGCCTGTATCCTGAAATTATAGCGCCGGCACTTCTGCTTCACACCCGCGTCAGCCTCATTATATATGGGGATAGCTCAGCGCAAAGTAAATGAGGGTGCAGTAAAAAAATATTGCGAATCATCCGCCGGCCAGGCTCCGTTGGTCTCTCCGGCCTGATCACCGATGTGCGGGTGGCTGTCAGCGTGAATTCCGGTTATCATGCACGGGTTTTTATTTTCAGTCACTTTGCGAATATTCCGGCGGAGGATTAGCCTTTATGTCATTACCCATTTATCTGATAGGTGCCCGGGGTTGTGGAAAAACAACCGTCGGACATCTGTTATCAAAGACATTGGGCTATGCATTCCATGATACGGACCATCATTTGCAAACGTCACTGCAGTGTACGATTGCACAGATTGTCGCGGAAGAGGGATGGGAAAGCTTCAGGACGAAGGAAAGTGATTCACTGGTCGCGGTGACCGCGGACTCCTCGGTGGTCGCTACCGGCGGCGGGATCATTCTGCGTCCGGAAAACTGTCAGTTTATGCGGGATAACGGCCGGGTCTTCTGGCTGAGTGTCGAGCCGGATGAACTGGCAAAGCGCCTGGATGCGGAGCCTGAAAATGAACAACGTCCCACACTGACAGGGCGCCCTATCACCGAAGAGATGAGCGATATCCTGAAAGTCCGTAGCCCGCTTTATTCATCAACCGCCCACCATATTATTGATGCCACTCTGCCTCCTCAGGAGGTGGTCGACAATATTCTGCAGGTTTTGTCACAGCAGCGTGCGGGCTGAATCTGCATACGCCCTGAAGCGGCGACGGTTGCCGCTACCGCATTACCGGACCGGGACCTGACCGGTTATCCGTCGTCATACTGATAATGAAGGCGGTTAACGCCTCAGTCCGTTTTCCGGAAAGCCTGCCGGCCGGGAGACATCTCCCGCATATTGAGCCTCAGGACTGTGAACTGTCTTATAAAAGACGCTGGTTATCAGGTTGCCGTATCAGGCAGTACCTGCGCGGATACCCTTTTAAGGGGATATCTGTGCCTGACTCGCGGGCATACTCCGCTCCTCTGACTGATAAAAGCGAAGGAACGCACAGAGAAAGATAACACCTGCGAGTGGCAGGCATCGTCTGTCGTGGTCACCGGAGCCTTCAGTGTCAGTCAGGCCGGGGCAAGAATAGCGGTCTTTCCGGGGAACAGGGTTGCACTCCTGAGCTCCCCGGGGAAGAGGATAGGCCTCACACCGACGTAGCCTGACGTTCCCATCCCCGGCCATAACCTCAACATTCTGAAAAAGACTGACCTGACGCTGAAAATGGCTTAGTGCAGAGCGCCCTCCGGCACCTGTTATCGCGGTGAGTTGTCCGGTGGCGGGGCAGGTGAGGAGAGGAAAACGCTAACCTGATGATGCGGCTGATTATTCACGTGACAAGGAGATCGGACTGCTTTTACACTGTCAGCATACCCCTGCGAACGACAAAGGAAAAAAGATGCTGAAATCGAATGAGTATTTTGAAGGTAAAGTAAAATCTATTGGTTTTGAAAACTCGCTGTCAGGTGAAGCGAGCGTCGGGGTGATGTCGGCCGGAGAATATACCTTTGGAACCGGGAAGCCTGAAGAAATGACCGTGGTCAGCGGCGCATTAAAAGTCCTGCTGCCGGGGGAAACCGAATGGCAGTGGTTTGAGGCGGGTCAGGTCTTTAATGTCCCGGGCAACAGTGAGTTTTATTTACAGGTGGCGGAAGAAAGCGCCTACCTCTGCCGTTATCTGTAATTCTGTCGCGGTCATGCCCTGCTGAGCAGGGCATGAGCGTTAGCCTCAGTGCTGTGCTTCGCCGCCCAGCGCGGAAATTAAGGCTTCCGTAAAGGCGGCCAGCTCGCCGGTCATCAGCGAGAAATCGGCATCAAAACGCAGCGCGAAATCTTCCCGGTCAATATCATCGTTCTGTTCACGCAGGGTATCACTGAATTTCAGGCGTTTCAGTGAGCCGTCATCACTCACGATACATTGCAGACGTTCCTGCCAGTCAATGGCCAGCTTAGTCACCCGCTTTCCGGCTTCAATATGATGCGCAATTTCATCACTGACCAGCTCCTGCTGTTTACAACGGATCACACCGCCTTCTTCCAGGGTGGCTTTCAGCTCAGCTTCGTCCAGCAGCGCAAACCCTGCCGGCAGGGTGCCGGAGCGAACCCATTCGGTCAGGGTCAGTTCGATCGGGGTTTCCAGCGCCAGCGGCACGACAGGTAATGACCCCAGGCTTTTACGCAGCAGGGCCAGCAGATCCTCGGCCTTTTTCGCACTGGCACTGTCGACCATAATCAGCTGATGCTGCGGGTCGATCCACAACCATGTCTGGCTGTAACGGCTGAAGGCCCGCGGTAACAGGCTATGGATCACCTCATCTTTCAGGGCATCTTTTTCGGTTTTTTTCAGCTTACGCTGTTGTTCTGTTTCCAGATGATGGATTTTTGCTTCCAGTGCCTGTTTGATCACCGGGGCCGGCAGAATTTTCTCTTCTTTGCGTGCGCACAGCAGGAGCTGGCCCTGACTCACGTGCAGCAGGGAATCACTGTTATCGTTCAGAGGAGAGACCCAGCCGGATTTGGACAGGTCCTGGCTTCCGCAGGGGGTGAAACTGCAGGCACTGAGTTGTCGTTCCATATCGTCAACAGACAGCGGGATTTCCCGGTTCAGACGATACACCATCATATTTTTAAACCACAGCATCTTAATTCCTTAAGCCAGCATTTCCGGACAGAGGGCAGATGATACCCAATCAGGGGCCGGGTTTCAGCAACCGGGATAACAATTAACAACCGTGGCGGTCAGAGAGGGCGAAAACGGCGGCGGCAGGCAGGACAGAACAATGGCCCCGGGGAAGCATCAGGGCAGGAAAAGGCAACACAGAGAGACTTCCCTGTGTTGCGCCAGGAGATTACTCGCTATCCATCAGTAACTCATCATGAGGTGCCTGTGCACGCTGGGCGGTGGTCAGTCGGAAATACCCGTAACCTGCCAGCATGATGGCCACAAATAGCAGGGCGATCACCGGATTAAACCAGACCATCGAGACCAGGCAGAGCACGGCCAGTACCAGCGCAATGCCCGGCACCAGCGGATACCCCGGAGCCCGGAAGCTGCGCGGCATGTCCGGTGCGGTGCGACGTAACCGGAACAGACTGAGCATGCTCATGATATACATGACAATGGCACCAAAGACGGCGAGTGTGATCATGGCTGCGGTCAGCGACATCCCCTGCAGGTGGATCCAGTTATCGCTGAAGATAGCCAGGATACCGATCACACCTCCGGCGAGGGTGGCACGATACGGGGTCTGATGACGGGATAACTTTGCCAGTGCCGGGGGTAAATAGCCGGCGCGGGACAGAGCAAAGAACTGACGTGAGAAGCCCAGAATAATGCCGTGGAAGCTGGCAATCAGGCCAAATAATCCGATCCAGACCAGCATATGCATCCAGCGCGAATGTTCCCCGACAATCATTTTCATCGCCTGAGGCAACGGGTCATTGATATCAGAGAGTTTACGCCAGTCACCGGCACCGCCCGCCAGCAGCATTACCCCGATAGCCAGCACGACCAGCGTCAGAATACCGGAGATATAGGCGCGCGGAATGTTTTTACGGGGATCTTTGGCTTCCTCAGCGGCCATGGCAGCCCCTTCGATAGCCAGGAAAAACCAGATGGCAAAAGGGATCGCCGCAAAAACACCGCTCAGTGCCTGCAGGCCGAAACCATGGTCACCGGCCCAGCCGTGGGCGGTAAAGTTTGCCATGCTGAAGCCCGGAGAGACCACGCCCATAAATACCAGCAGTTCAATGACGGCCAGGATGGTCACAATCAGTTCAAACATCGCCGCCAGTTTCACGCCAAGGATATTCAGTCCCATAAAAATGATATAGGCACCGACAGCCGCCACTTTCGGGTCAAGTGCCGGGAACTGGATGTTCAGATACGCCCCGATAGCCAGAGCGATGGCCGGAGGTGCAAAAACAAACTCAATCAGTGTGGCAAGCCCGGCGATCAGGCCGCCGGTTTCGCCAAATGCCCGGCGACTGTAAGCGAACGGTCCGCCCGCATGCGGGATAGCGGTGGTGAGTTCGGTAAAACTGAAAATAAAGCAGCCATACATTAACGCAATCAGCAGCGTCGTGATCAGGAATCCCAGAGTCCCGGCCACGCCCCACCCATAGCTCCAGCCAAAATACTCGCCGGATATCACCAGACCAACAGCGATCCCCCACAGGGAGAATGTGCCAAGTGTGGGTTTTAGTTTTGTTGTCATCTTAGTATCCCCATCGTGAATTAACCCTCTGCCCGGCCGGTGGCCTGCAGAATGATCTGTCATTGGCATAATGCCGTGGGCTATCGGATAAATACCTGACCTTGCCGGTCAGAGTTTGTCGTCTGAAGTCAACTCCGGCGGCGGGCGGACTGATATTGTCGTCTGAAGCCAGGTTTTGCTATTGCCGGGTCAGGAAATACGTCGTTGACCACGGGCATGCTGAGTCAAAGACCGACGGACACTATTGAGTAAAGAGGGGCGCATGATGGAAGTAAAACAGAATGATCCAATGACCGATGCACAGATTTACCGGGTTGCACATCAGGCCCTCAGCCGTTATCCGGCTCTCTGCCAGGGGGAGTTATCACTGATCTGCCGTTCGGAAAACGCGACCTTTTTACTGAAAACAGCTGACAGCCGTTATGCGTTACGACTGCATCGCGCGGATTACCACCAGAAAGCCGATATCCTGAGTGAACTTCTCTGGCTGGACGCGTTAAGGGAAAGCGGGATCGAAGTGCCGGAAGCCGTCAAAGACGGGGAAGGGGAGACGGTTCAGACCGTGGTCACAGAGGAAGGCAGTGTCCGCCATGTGGTCATTTTCAACTGGATGGACGGTGAAATGCCGACCACCAATGTGGACCCGGTGGCCTTTCAGGCGCTGGGAGAAGTGACCGCCCGCCTGCATCAGCACAGCCGCCAGTGGCAGCGTCCGGCCACCTTTCAGCGCATCATCTGGGATCACCAGACCATGGTGGGTGCGTCCGGGCACTGGGGACGCTGGCAGGATGCCCCGCGACTGAACCGCGATGATCATGGGCTGATCACCGGGGCCATAGAAAACATTGACCGTAAACTGGCCGTATACGGACAATCTGCAGATCGTTACGGTCTGATCCATGCGGATCTGCGACTGACTAACTTATTACATCATCAGGGGCAAACCCGGATCATTGATTTCGACGACTGCGGTTTCGGCTGGTATATGCATGACCTGGCAGCCGCGGTCAGTTTCTTTGAGCATCATCCGCGTGCCGCAGAATGGATCGAAAACTGGCTGACCGGCTATGAAAAAATTGCGCATGTCAGTGATGACGATCTGGCGGTATTGCCAGACCTGCTGATGCAGCGGCGTCTGCAACTCAGTGCCTGGATGGGGTCGCATGCCGGAACTGAGATGGCACAAAGCCTGGAGGCTCAGTGGTCGGCAGACACGGTGCGCCTCTGCCGGCGGTATCTGGAAACCGATCGCTGGCCTGTCGGGGCGTGATCCTGAGTTGCACCGTCGCAGTGCCCGCTGCTGGTGCATGGCTCCTGCTGCCAGGTGGCCCCGGGGCTGTCACAGAACTGACACAGAGACTGGTACGGATTTTGCATAATAACCCCTGACAGGTTTAATGCAGGCAAATTCCGGAGCAGGTATGAACAGTGCAATGACTCTTTTAACCACAGCATCTCAGTCCATGGCCGGGGGCGCTTCCGGCAACCGGGGTGTTCTGGCAGCGGCAGCGACCGGATTGAGTGATTTTATTGGCAGCCAGGGCGGCGACAGTGATCGCATCTTCGGGCTGAGTGGTGTGGATCCGGAACTGCTGGGCAGCCCGACCCTGAGTCTCGGTCTGGCGAACTATTGCCGTGTGCTGGAAGAAGCGGCCCGGCACTCTTCCACCAATAATTTTGGTCTGCATTATGGCCGTCAGTTTAAGCCGCAGTCGCTGGGGCTGATTGGCTATATCGGTCTCTGTTCACCGACGCTGGAGTCAGCATTACAGAATGTGGTGCAGTTTTTCCCCTGCCATCAGCACGATACCCTGACCCGTATGGTCGATAAAGGGGATTACTGGCGGCTGGATTATCAGGTACGCCACGGGGCCATTTTATCGCGTCGTCAGGATGCAGAACTGACGCTGGGGATGTTTATGAACCTGATCCGCCACTCTGCCGGTCAGCACTGGGCTCCCCGTGAAGTCCATTTTGAACACTCCCGCCCGGAAAACTGGCACGAACACTGTAAAATTTTTGATGCCCCGGTCTACTTCGATCAGCCTTACAATTCGCTGCTGATTGGCCGCCGCGAGTTACAGCGGGCGATGCCGGACAACGATCCTATGCTACTGATGGTCGTGAAAGACGCGCTGCAACGCCTGAACACTACCCGTGAAAGTCAGGGATTGACCGGTAAAGTCAGAGCCTGTATTCATCTGCTGCTGAGCAATGGCGAACCTACCCTGGAACAGGTGGCAAAGAATATGGGGTTATCTGAATGGACCTTACAGCGCCGATTACGTGAGCAGGAGGTCAGTTTCTCACGTCTGCTGGATGCTGTACGCAGTGAACTGGCAGCTCATTATCTGCAACAGCAGTCGCTGTCCGTTTCCGCGATGGCGATGCTGCTGGGGTACTCTGAGGTCAGTGCTTTCTCGCGCGCCTGCCGCCGCTGGTATGGCATCAGTCCCCGCCAGTGGCGTCAGCAGGAGAACCCGCAGGCCTGACCCCGGCCATGCTGTAAAGCCGTATGGCCGGCGGTCTGACCTTATTCCGGCGGCAGTTCGAGAGTGCTGTAACCCAGACCGTTATTTTTGATGACCCGGATTTGTAACGGGATCCGCTCTTTCATGGCGTCAACATGGCTAATCACACCGATGATTTTTCCGCTGGCGTTCAGGCTATCCAGCGCATCGAGCGCCACATCCAGCGTTTCCGCATCCAGTGTCCCGAAACCTTCATCAAGGAACAGTGACTCTATCCGGTTCTTCTCGCTTACCAGATCGGATAACGCCAGCGCCAGGGCGAGGCTGACCAGGAAACTTTCCCCGCCGGATAAGGTGCGTGTATCCCGGCAATTGTCCGCCTGCCAGCTATCAATCACCGCCAGCTCCAGGGTGTCATCCGACTGACGCTGCAACAGATAGCGTCCGTGAAGGCGTGTCAGTTGCTTGTTGGCCAGCCAGACCAGATGATCCAGCGTCAGGCCCTGGGCAAACCGGCGGAACCGATCCCCGCTGGCCGATCCAATCAGATGGTTCAGGTGATCCCAGTCAGCCAGCAGGCGCTGTTGCTGATTGATCTTTTCGATCAGCTGCTGTTGCTGCTGACGATAACGATCATCGGCCTGAAGCTGTTCGCGAAGTTCTCCCTGCTGCCAGACCGTTTCTTTCAGTCGCTGTTTCAGGGCAGCGGTCATCTCTGTCAGGGCTTCGCTCTCTTCCGGAATCCCCTCCGGCCGCTGTTGCAGATGCTGCTGCAGGCTCTCATGCGCCTGTTGTAACAGGGTGCCGGTCTGATCGCTGGCCTGTTCCAGTTCCTGCAGTTGCCGGCGCAGGGCAGTGGCGGTTTCTTCTTCCAGCAGGGCAGCAGAGAAAGCCTCGCTATCGCTGAATCCCTGTTGCTGCAGGGCATCGCTGAATGCCAGCTCGTCGTTCTGTCGTTGTTCTGCCAGCTGGCGGCACTGCTGTTCGAGCTGACGGTGCTGACCATCCTGCAGGCTGAGTTCACGCTGTAAGGCATGAGACTGTTCCAGTAACGCCTGTTGCTGCTTTTGCTGCTGTTGTAACTCATGCTGCATGGCCTGTCGTGCCACGCTGACGTCTTTATCGGCAAATAAGGCATGGCGTTTTTCCCGCAATGCAGACAGCTGCGCCCGTTGCTGTGTGATAGTCTGTTCTGTCTGCGAGAGGGTTGTAAGTTGCTGACGGAGGTCCTGCTGTAATTTTTCCCGCGAGGTGGTCAGGCGGATCTGTTCCGGCTCACTGTCGCGAAGTTGCTGTTCATTATGTTGCCAGTGCTTCCATAGCGCCTGCTGCGTATCCAGCCACGTTTCCGCTGCCCGGATCTCTTCCGGCAGCGACAATGCGTAGCGGGCCGTCTCTTCCCGTAATGCGGCCAGTAGTTTTTCCGCCTGCCCGGCTGTCTGCCGGTAATTATTGCTGCTTTCTTCAACGGCGGCCTGACGGGTATTCTGCTGCTCCGTCATCAATGCAGTTTGTTGCTGGTGGCGCAGTAAGCGGTCATGGCATTGATAATAGTGTTCCCTGGCCTGCTGACAGGCCAGGGCGGCCTGTTCACGTTGCTGTAACTGCCGGCGGACCTGTTGTTCCCGGGCTTCTGTCTCCTGCAGATACTGTTGCAGCCGTGGCATCTCAGTGAGTTTCAGCGTCAGCCCCTCGGCCAGGCACAGCGACTGCCATTGTGCCTCAGACTCCGCCAGTGCCGCCGTCAGGGTGGAGATCTCCTCCGTCATTTGCCCGTGCTGCTGCCGGGCCTGGGCCAGTTGTTCTTTACGCTGAACACCTTGCTCCTGAAGTTCGGCCACCCGTTTATCCTGCGCGAGTTTCAGTTGCTGATTTTCGGCGGGCTGCAGTTGTTTATATTCCGCGACCGACGGATGCTCACAGGAGCCACACAGTGGGCAGGGGTGTCCGGCCTCAAGGGTCTCGCGCAATGTCGCAAGATCGGTGATCCTCGCCTCCAGTTCACAAAGAGTGATCAGCGCCTGCAGTTGTTTTCGTTCAGTCTGGAACAGCTCACGAAACTGTGTCAGCGACTGTTCATCGGCAGCGATCTTTTGCTGCAGCGCGGTTGCCAGAGGATGCAGCTTGTTCAGCTGAAGCTGTAACGGCTCAGCTTTGGTGGCCAGTAACAGCAGTTGCTGCTGACGGGCGCGGCGGGATTGTGCATCCTCCAGTGCCTGACGTAATGAGTCGCTGCTATGTGCATTTTCCAGGGACTGTTGCTGCTGCGTCAGATGTTCAAGTTTTGTGACGGCGGCCGCTTCTGCCTGCTGGAGGGGCGGAAGATGGTCGTTCAGGCCGTTCAGTACCTGTGCCTGCTGGCTGAGTTCCTGTTGCTGCTGCGTCATGCGCTCATGCAGTGTCCGGGCCGTCAGCGTATGCTGCTGCCATTGAGTCAGTCTCTCGCGCCACAGGGGCAGGGCAGGGCCCCACTCTGCCAGGCTCATATACTGCTGACGCCAGCTCAGCCACTGTTCACGCTGACCGTTCAGTTGTTGCAATTGCTGCTCAGTCTGAGTGACGGACTGACGGGTATCTGCCTGTTGCTGCTGCTGTTCGTTCAGTTGTTTCAGATACCGGGTCAGTTGCTGTTCTTCGCTGGCGATCGTGTGGTCCAGCGGGATCACCTGTTCACTGAGCAGGGTCTCCAGTTGCTGCTGCTGCATCTGTTGATGGCGATAGCCTTGTTCAGCGGTCTGCCACCGTTCGTGGGCCTGCCGGTATCCGGACTCTGTTTGTTTCAGGCGTTCGGCCGACAGGGCCTGTTCGGTGACCAGTGCCTGCTGTGACTGCCGGCGGCTCTGTAACTGCTGCCACTGCGGTCTGATTTTTTCCGCCGGCTCACTGCGCTGCAGACGCAGGCGACGGGGTTCTGCCTCTACCAGACGCTCCCGGGTCTCCCGGTGCGCCTGTTCACGTTGCCGGTGCTGCTCTGTGAGTTGCCGGGTCTGGTTCAGCCAGTGCAGGGCCTGCTCATGACGGGTCACTGCCTGCTGCAGTTGCTGTTCTGTGGTTTGCAGTCCCTGTTGCCGGTCCAGGATCTGCTGGCGGGCTACCTCATCCAGTAAGACCACCCCTGATAATCCGGCCCGCAATGTGTCGAGTTGCTGCCGTAAGGCTTTATGTTGTTCAAACACACTGCGGGAGATCTGCCCGTAGATTTCGGTGCCGGTCAGTTCTTCCAGCAGCTCAGCCCGTTCGCCCGGCGGGGCATTCAGGAAAGCCGCGAACTGCCCCTGCGAGAGCATCATCGAGCGGGTAAATCGCTGGAAATTGAGCCCGGAGAGCTGTTCGGTGTAGCGCAGCTTATCCTGAAGTTTATCCGCAACAATCACGTTATCCGCACAGCGTGCCAGTTCTGCCCGCGGGGGCTGCAGTTTACCGTCCGGCTGGTTGCGGGCACGGTTCTGGCTCCAGAACGCCCGCCAGGCTTCGCCGCGAATTTCAAATTCGACTTCGGCAAGGCAGTCGCTGCAACCGCGGCTCATCAGTGCATTCTGCGACTGACTGATATTCGGCAGTCTTGGGGTCTGGTGATAGAGTGCCAGGCAGATAGCATCGAGCAGGGTAGTTTTCCCCGCCCCGGTATCTCCGGTGATGGCAAACAGTCCGTTACCGGCAAAGGGTTCACGCCGGAAATCAATAAACCATTCCCCACGCAGGGCATTCAGGTTTTTAAACCGCAATGTCAGTATTTTCATTCACTCTCCGTGCCGGTATCCCGGACCTGTTCCAGGGTCTGAAGAAACAGCGTCAGGAGTCGCTGCTGTTCTTCTTCCGGTAACGCTTCTTCACGACTCAGACGACGCAGAAACACCTCTTCAGCGGTCAGCTCGCTCAGGGTTTCATTATTTTCGCAGTCGATACCGCGGGCCGCGCCCGTCCGGCTGCGTCGTAACAGCAGGACTTCCGCCGGGCGGCCTTCCGTCAGTGTTTCTATCCGTTGCTGCAGGTCACTGAGGTACTCCTGCTGCGTGACTTCGATATCCAGCCAGACCGGGGTGCCGTCTGCCAGCGGCGTCAGTGACGCCAGTTGCTGTTCGATGTCTGCCAGTGACCCTTTCAGCGTTTTCAGTGGCTGAACGCAGGGCACGGGTAACGGGGTGATGACCGGGGCGGATTGCGGGCTGAACTCCACCAGACATACGCTCTTCTCCGTGGCGGACTCATCAAAACTGAGTGCGATGGGTGAGCCGCTGTAACGGATATGGGGCTGACCGCCGACCTGTTGCGGACGGTGGATATGGCCTAAAGCGATATAATCCGCGGGCGGAAAGGCGGAAGCCGGGAAAGCATCCAGGGTACCGATATAAATATCACGCACCGAATCGCTTTTACTGACCCCCAGGGCCGTCAGGTGCCCGGTCGCGATGATCGGCAGCGCCGGAGACCCCAGGGTTTCGCGCAGCCGCAGGGCGGCCTGATAACAGTGCCGGTAATGGCCGGCAATCGCCTGCAGCAGATTTTGCTGTTTTTGCTGACTGTCCAGACCGGCCTGACTGAGCTGGATATCACGCGGACGTAAATACGGGATCGCACAGACAATGGCGGCAGGGCGATCCTGAGCATCGTTCAGAACCACCAGTTGATCATCGACGTCAGGGCTGGCGCTGGCGATCACCCGTGTATTCAGACAGGCCAGCAGTGCCCGTGACTCGTTCAGCACCGCCACTGAATCATGATTACCGGCCAGGATCACCAACTGGCATCCGGTTTTTTGCAGCTCAACAATAAACTGGTTATACATCTCCCTGGCATAACTGGGCGGGGATCCGGTATCAAAAATATCTCCGGCTACTATCAGGGCATTAACCTGATGCAGAGTGATCTGCGAGAGAAGCCAGTCAAGGAAAGCCTGATGTTCCTTCGCCCGGCTCCGGGAATAAAAAAACTGGCCCAGGTGCCAGTCCGAGGTATGGATAATTTTCATAATGCTCCCGAGAGTGCCTGCTGCCCGCAGTATACCTGCAGACGGTGCAGGGATAAAAAAGTATCTTTCTGCGGGTGTCAGGCGGGGTCGTCAGTAAAGATATCCCTGACATTCCTTCATAAATCTGTCATAAAACTGTCTCATAATGTGCCGCGTATACCGGAAGAATCCGGAAATATCCTCTGGAGAAACAATGGCTAAACGCATTCTTGTCGTGGAAGATGAAGCTCCAATCCGTGAAATGTTATGTTTTGTGCTGGAGCAGAATGGTTACCATCCCATCGAGGCTGAAGATTATGACAGCGCGGTGAAGCATCTGATTGAACCCTGGCCCGATCTGATCCTGCTTGACTGGATGCTGCCGGGAGGCACGGGTGTTCAGCTGATCAAATATATGAAAAAAGAAGCGATGACCCGGGATATCCCGGTCGTGATGCTGACAGCGCGTGGGGAAGAAGAAGATCGGGTGCGCGGTCTGGATGCGGGAGCTGATGACTATATTACCAAGCCCTTTTCTCCCCGGGAACTGATTGCCAGGATCAAGGCCGTGATCCGTCGTATCTCACCGATGGCCGATGATGAACTCATCGATATTCAGGGCCTGACCTTAGACCCGACCTCCCACCGGGTGATGGCCGGCGAAACCCCGCTGGATATGGGGCCAACCGAATATAAACTCCTGCATTTCTTTATGACCCATCCTGAGCGTGTTTACAGTCGCGAGCAATTACTGAATCATGTCTGGGGAACCAACGTCTACGTGGAAGACAGAACAGTGGATGTGCATATCCGCCGTTTACGTAAAGCGCTTGAAGTCAGTGGTTATGAACGTATGGTTCAGACTGTCCGGGGCACCGGTTACCGGTTTTCTGCCCGTTTCTGATAGGAGTGTGACTTTTGCTGGACAAACTTTCGTGGCGTACCTTGCTGTCAGAATTTCTGCTGGTCTGCCTCGCCGGGGGGATTGCCGGGCTGGTGAGTGGTCATCCGGGCTTGTGTCTGTTTCTGGCGGTTGCTTTATTACTGTTCTGGCATTTTTTCCAACTGATGCGGCTGTCCCACTGGTTATGGGTGGATAAAAGTATGACCCCGCCGACCGGCAAGGGGAGCTGGGAACCGTTATTTCACGGTCTGTACCTTATGCAGGCGCGCAACCGGCATCGGCGTCGTGAACTGAGAAGCCTGATCAAACGTTTCCGCAGTGGGGCCGAGTCGCTGCCGGATGCGTTAGTGCTGACTACCGAAGAGGGGAATATCTTCTGGTGCAACGGTCTGGCTCAGCAATATCTGGGACTGCGCTGGCCGGAGGATAACGGGCAAAATATCCTGAATTTACTGCGTTACCCCGAATTCAGCCGCTATTTACAGACCGCCGATTTCGATAAACCACTGACGCAATTACTGAATAATGGTCATCATATGGAGTTCAGAATTGTACCTTATACCGAAGGCCAATGGATGATCAGCGCGCGGGATATGACACAGATGCGTCAGCTGGAAAATATGCGCAGCCACTTTTTTGCCAATGTCAGCCATGAATTACGTACCCCGTTGACGGTTATCCAGGGGTATCTGGAGATGATGGAAGACGACCAGATGAATGCGCCGTTGCGGATGAAAGCGGTAGGCACCATGCAGGAACAGTCACGGCGAATGGAAGGGCTTATCCGACAGCTTATGACCCTGACCCGGATAGAAGCCGCCCCGGCCATGAATACCCGGGAGATTGTCGATGTTCCGGGGATGCTGTCGATGCTGCAACAGGAAGCTGACAGTCTGAAGCATCCGGGACAGGTGGTCAGTTTCTCGGTGGACAGCGATCTGCGGGTATCCGGCAATGATGAACAGTTGCGCAGTGCGATCTCTAACCTGGTTTACAATGCGCTCAGCCACACGCCTGAAAATACACGTATTGATATCGCCTGGCAGCGGGACGCACAGGGGGCTCTCTTCTCAGTGACCGATAACGGTCCGGGGATTGCCGCCGAGCATATTCCTCATCTGACCGAACGCTTTTACCGGGTGGATAAGGCCCGCTCCCGGCAAACCGGCGGCAGCGGCCTGGGCCTGGCGATAGTCAAGCATGCGCTGGGGCATCACGGCAGCCGGCTGTCGGTCACCAGCATCCCCGGAAAAGCCACCTGTTTCAGTTTTCAGCTTCCCTCGCGGCTGATTGTCGCTAAAGAGAACGCTGCGGAGACACTCACCTCCTGAAGTCTTTCCAGGGGCGCAGTGTCTGTGCCCCGTTCCTTCCGGCAAGGCCGTTCCCGCGGATAATGAAGTTTCCTGAAGTCAATAATGAGAAAAATTCATCTATACTGAAATTTCATCAGTTGATGAGGAATTTTCCTCATGTCATGCTACAGAAAGACATTTAGCCGTCCGGATGGCTTTTTATGACCAGTCGCCGGAACGATAGCGGACCCGGAGAATAATAATGCAAAGAGAACACGCCCCATTTCGTGCAGAAACTGTAGGTAGCTTTTTACGTCCTGCCTCCATTAAACAGGCTCGTTCAGAATTTGCTAACGGCACGCTGAGCGCAGAAGAACTCAGAAAAATTGAAGATGCCGCTATCCTGGATGTGGTAGAGAAACAACGCGCAGCCGGATTACAGGTCGTTACCGACGGTGAATTTCGTCGTGCCTGGTGGCATTTTGACTTTTTTGAAGGACTGGAAGGGGTGGAGCCTTTCGAAGCGGCTCACGGTATCCGTTTTAACGGGGTAGAAACCAAAGCCCGTGGGGTGCGTGTGACCGGCAAACTGGGATTCAAAGACCACCCGATGCTGGAAGATTTCCGTTACCTGCAGAGTATTGCCGGTGATGCCGTGGCTAAAATGACCATCCCCAGCCCGAGCGTGCTGCATTTCCGTGGCGGACGGGAATATATCGATGAAACGGTCTACCCGGATCTGAATGACTATTTTGATGATCTGGCCGCCACATGGCGCGAGGCTATCCACGCCTTCTATCAGGCCGGATGCCGTTATCTGCAGCTCGATGATACGGTCTGGGCCTATTTATGTTCCGAAGACCAGAAAGCGCAGGTCAGGGCCCGTGGTGATAATCCGGATACGCTGGCAGAAACTTATGCCAGAGTCCTGAACCAGGCGCTGATCGGTAAACCGTCTGATCTCACCGTCGGCTTACATGTGTGTCGCGGAAATTTCCGTTCTACCTGGATTTCCGAAGGGGGCTACGAGCCGGTGGCCGAAATTTTATTTGGTCAGGTGAATGTCGATGCCTTCTTCCTGGAATATGACAATGAGCGTTCCGGAGGCTTTGAACCGCTGCGTTTTATCCGCCCCGGACATCAACAGGCGGTGCTGGGTCTGATCACGACTAAAAACGGGACGCCGGAGGATCCTGCACAGGTGAAAGCCCGCATTGCAGAAGCCTCGGAGTTCCTCAGCCCGGAACAGCTCTGTCTGAGCCCGCAGTGTGGTTTTGCCTCGACCGAGGAAGGGAATAGTATTACCGAAGACGAACAATGGCAGAAGATCCGCAGTGTGGTCGCGATTGCCGGAGAAGTCTGGTAACGATGGCCTGACCCTGTCAGAAAAGGCGCGGATCCCGCGCCTTTTCGTTGTCCGTCATATGAAAAATGTATATATCCTTATGCTCCGGACAAATAATAAACACATCATCCCCGCCTGCCTGCAGCAAACACCCTCATATCCACTGCTTTTCAGAATAAATATGACATATCCTACTGGTTTGACGATCCGTTATTGCCTTTCTTCCCTATAAAAGTTTTACTTATGACCGTTATCATCAAATCCTCTGGTGAAAAATAATAAACCGAATATTTCGCTGTTTTCAGTCCGGCGCCCGGCAGGGTGTCAGTATCGGGTGAAAAATTATTCGTGGATGGATGATAACCAAACCCAACTTCCTGCTTCTGTCAGCACATGATGTGCAGAGTGATTTATGACTAAACGTTTAACTACTAAAGATATCCTTGCGCTGGGCTTTATGACTTTTGCCCTGTTTGTCGGCGCCGGCAATATAATCTTCCCGCCGATGGTGGGTGTTCAGGCCGGGGAACATGTCTGGACGGCGGCCGGTGGCTTCCTGATCACCGCGGTCGGACTTCCGGTGCTGACGGTGATTGCCCTGGCACGCGTCGGGGGTGGCATTGATGCCCTCAGCTCGCCCATCGGTAAAGCGGCGGGGCTGGTGCTGGCGACAGTCTGTTACCTGGCCGTCGGTCCGCTGTTTGCGACCCCGCGTACCGCCACCGTTTCCTTTGAAATTGGCATTGCGCCACTGGCCGGCGAAGGGGCGATGCCCTTATTCATCTACAGCCTGATCTATTTTGCGCTGGTCATTCTGATTTCCCTCTATCCGGGTAAACTGCTGGACACGGTAGGGCATTTCCTGGCGCCGCTGAAAATTGTGGCACTGGCTATCCTCGGCGTTGCGGCATTACTCTGGCCGGCGGGCGCTGAGATTCCGGCGGTAGATGTTTATCAGACGGCAGCATTTTCGAACGGCTTTGTTAACGGTTATCTGACCATGGACACCCTCGGTGCGCTGGTCTTCGGGATTGTTATCGTCAATGCGGCACGTTCACGCGGCATTGAAGACTCCGGACTGTTGACCCGCTATACCATGCTGGCAGGAATTATTGCCGGTATCGGTCTGACGCTGGTTTATCTGGCGCTGTTCCGCCTCGGGTCCGGCAGTGGTCAGCTGGTACCGGCCGGTGCTAACGGTGCGACTATCCTGCATGCGTATGTACAACATACTTTCGGCGGGGCAGGCAGCCTGTTCCTCGGTGCGTTGATCTTTGTTGCCTGTATGGTGACGGCGGTCGGACTGACCTGTGCCTGTGCTGAGTTTTTTGCACAGCTGCTGCCACTTTCCTACCGTGCACTGGTATTCATTCTGGGCGGCTTTTCGATGCTGGTCTCCAACCTGGGACTGAGCCATCTGATCCAGTTATCCATTCCGGTACTGACCGCCATTTACCCGCCGTGTATTGTGCTGGTGGTATTGAGCTTTACCCTGCGCTGGTGGAACCGCAGCACGCGGATTATTGCGCCGGCCATGCTGGTCAGCCTGTTTTTCGGGGCAATAGATGCGATTAAAGGCAGCGAATTTAAAGACTTGTTACCGGGATTCTGTCAGAATCTGCCGCTGGCCGATCAGGGATTGTCATGGCTGCCACCGACATTGGTGATTCTGGTGGTCTCTATGGTCATTGACCGGATAAAAGGGAGCCATCCGGTAGAAGTACGTCAGTAAACCGGAATACTGAAGTATAAACCACGGGCCTGCCCGTGGTTTTCTTTTTTACAGGTACAGGTCGTTATGCAAAAAACAAATACACTGCGTCGGGGGCTCAGCACCAGACATATCAGGTTTATGGCTTTGGGTTCCGCTATCGGGACCGGATTATTTTATGGCTCGGCGGATGCTATCCGCATGGCGGGACCGAGTGTTCTGCTGGCCTACATTATTGGCGGGGCTGTCGCCTATATTATTATGCGCGCGCTGGGTGAAATGTCGGTGAATAATCCGAATGCCGGCTCGTTTTCCCGTTATGCCAGAGACTACCTTGGCCCGATGGCAGGGTATATTACGGGCTGGACCTACTGCTTTGAAATCCTGATCGTGGCCATTGCCGATGTGACTGCCTTCGGGGTGTATATGGGCGTCTGGTTCCCGGATGTACCTCACTGGATATGGGTGCTCAGTGTGGTGCTGATCATCGGTGCCATCAATATGATGAGCGTCAAAGTGTTCGGTGAGCTTGAGTTCTGGTTCTCGTTCTTTAAAGTCGCCACCATTGTATTGATGATTCTGGCTGGCCTGGGGATCATTATCTGGGGTATTGGTAACGGCGGTCATCCGACCGGTATCAGTAATCTGTGGAGCCATGGCGGATTTTTTGCGCACGGGCTGACCGGAATGCTGCTGTCCCTGCAGATGGTGATGTTTGCGTACGGCGGAATTGAGATTATCGGCATTACCGCCGGTGAAGCGGACAAACCGGAAAACACCATCCCGAAAGCCATCAACTCCGTTCCGTGGCGTATTCTGGTGTTCTACGTGGGTACGCTGTTTGTCATTATGTCCATCTATCCCTGGGACCAGGTGGGGACCAATGGCAGCCCGTTTGTGCTGACCTTCCAGCATCTGGGCGTCGCCGCCGCCGCCGCGGTACTGAACTTTGTAGTGATCACCGCCTCGTTATCGGCGATTAACAGCGATATTTTTGGGGTCGGTCGTATGCTGCATGGCATGGCTGAACAGGGCGATGCACCTAAGATGTTCACCGCTGTCTCCAAACGCGGTACCCCGTGGCTGACCGTGGTGGTGATGATGGTCGCGCTGCTGATTGCCGTCTTGCTGAACTACCTGATGCCGGAAAAAGTTTTCCTGGTCATTGCCTCGCTGGCGACCTTTGCCACGGTCTGGGTCTGGATCATGATTTTACTGGCGCAGATTGGTTTCCGCAGGAAACTGGGTGCGGAAGGACGCCACCAGATCAGGTTCCCGCTACCGGGTGGCTCAGTGATGTCGGTTATCGGGATCCTGTTCCTGGTCTTTATCATCGCGCTGATCGGTTACTTCCCGGATACACGGTTGTCACTCTATGCCGGAGCGATTTGGGTGGTGTTACTGCTGGTAAGTTACCGTCTGTTTAAAAAGAAAAGTCATACCTCTTCACAAGGCTAATCTGCCCGCCGGACCGGGTTTCACCGGTCCGGCCATCGGCTAAGGGGCTGAGCTCTCCGCCGACGAGCTACGTGCGGCGGTGACCGCCCCGGCTAAGCCACCCCCCAGTGCCCGCATATCACTCCCGGTCGGATTCTGAAACACCTGCAGACTGAACGCCGGAAGGGCGGCATAAATATAATCGAAAATATCAGACTGAATATTCTCGTACTCATTCCAGTCGGTAGTGTTAGTAAAGGCGTAGATCTCAATCGGCAAGCCGTTTTCCGTCGGTGCCAGTTGTCTGACCATCAGCGTCATGTCCTGGCGGATTTGCGGATGGTTACGCAACCAGTTTTCCAGCCAGATCCGGAACGTGCCGACATTTGTCAGTGCCCGGTAATTAAGAGCCGAGGCGCTGCCTTCGGCATTTTTCTTATTCCAGTCGGTCACTTCCTGGCGCTTTTTGTTCATGTAAGGGACCAGAAAATGGGCCTGACTCAGCTGTTCAGCTTCCTGCTCTGACAGAAAGTGGATGCTGGTGGCATCGATATTCAGGCTGCGCATAATCCGGCGGCCACCGGACTCTGACATCCCACGCCAGTTCTTAAAGGAATCCGATATCAGGGCATAGGCCGGGATGGTCACGATAGTGTTATCAAAGTTCTGAACTTTCACGGTCGTCAGGTTGATATCTATGACGGCACCGTTCGCGCCGTACTTTGGCATATCCAGCCAGTCATTCAGCTTCAGCATATCGTTGGCGGCAAGCTGGATCCCCGCGACCAGACCGAGGATAGGATCTTTAAAGACCAGCATCAGGACGGCGGTCATCGCCCCCAGTCCGGTCAGTAACACGCCGGGGGATTTCCCGAGCAGGACGGAGATCATCAGAATACTGATAAGAATAGCAGCAACCAGCTTAATACTTTGCAGAATGCCCCGCAGCGGGAGTTGTCGGGCCAGCATACTGCGGGCAGTGACCGACTGCACCACATCCAGCAGTGAAAAACCAATCAGCAAGGTGAACAGGATCATCCAGAGCTGGACCGCTGTCATCAGTGTGCTGAACAGGGCCGAATTATTATCCAGACACGCCTGGGTCAGTAACTGGAATAAAATCCCCTGTAATAGCCAGGTGACACGGTGGAACAGCTTGTGGCGCAATAGCGCCTTTGGCCACTGGTAGGGGCTGGCTTCGGCACGTCGCTTGAACATCGGCAGCATCAATTTGTGCAGCAGAAGGTGTATGACCAGTGAAATAAACACGATGGCGACCAGTACCGCGACGACCGACAATGCATTGGTATAATGAGTCAGGCCCAGTGATTGCAGCCATTCGATGATTTGCTGTTGCATAAAGCTCCCTGCGTTAATTATCTCAACTCTCTTAGCTTAAGGGTTTCAGCAGGGGAGTGCGAATGACAAACAAAATTAACGGCCGTGAATACAAAACTTTACCTGTAAGGCGGCCGGGGCCTGCGATGCATACCATAGAGGAAGTCACCTGATAAGGTGACTTTTGCACCAATACGGTGAAAACACTTTACTCTGCAGTATGGTTTTTAAAGTGTCTGGCCCCTCTGGCATTTTTATTTTTTATCGGGGAAACCACCCCGATGGATTGACTGACTTAACGTTATCGATTGGAATAACAGGAATATTTACCTTAATACCTTCAGGAATGCTTTTATTGCCCCAATAACGTATCTCCTGTCAACTGCGCGGCTCAAATCAAAGCACGACTACGCCCTGATAATTATCTCTATACTTTCTTGAGGTACATCATACTTTTTTGATAAAAGTATTTTTGCCTGCCGAATAGTAATGCCCTCAGTATCACTATTTTTATTCTCAGTAATCTTAGGGGATACGACTTCAACATAAGGCATTTTATTGAATTGAAGCTTTTCTTCATCAATACCCAGTCCTTTTAACGAAGTATATGCAACAGGGTTTCTGGCACCATCCCACATGTTTTCGTACGCGATTTCTGCATATTCATCGACTCTGATTAACCAGCGTTTGGGGCGTTCTCCATCCCAATCAGGGGCAAGAACGACATCGGAAATTTTGCCTACAAAAAAAGCATTTTTATGGGGAGCAGATACATTTCCCCAATCATCATTGTGATAATCAGCCGGTCCCCGGTTTTGAACGCAGACAAGATACTTACAGGCCGATGCTCTTTTTTCATTCAGGACCCAGGAACCAGATCCACCGTCAGCGATTAAACAATCTTTACCACGAGCGGTGAATACAACTATTGCCGAATCTTTCATGCTTAGACCTTCCCAATAAAAAGTATTGTAAAACTATATACTTTTTATTTTAAAAGTAAACAATCTATTGAGGTTATACGTTTGCTGTTCCAATTTCCCTGTATTTCTCTTCCGCGTAGTGTTGGCAGACATCAAAGTGATTCTAAAGCGTAACCCGAAGAACGCGATACCGTGCCGTTTGTAAAACTATCTGAAACGCTTTGGCTTTTCCGGAGGGGATAAAGTGTTATGCATCCGAATAAACTGCCAGCAATCTGGCGGCTAAGATCCGGCAGTCCGCATAAAATGACAGAATTTGATAATTGTGTGTGTTACGGGGCGATAATACTCCTTTTCCATGCTAATGGGCACGATCTAATGTGATCTGTATCGGTTCTTTTGAGCGATGTGACTCAATTTGAAACAGTGAGTGACGGGGTATCTGTTTGTCATGCATAGCGGGGGGCGGGATATAGTACTGAAGAATGTATCAGGCTATTGCTGTGCTCTAACAATATTCTGCGCCGTGATTCAGCATCGCGGGATAAATGAAAGGGTTTCCGGTTGAACAGAGTGATAATAAACGGAGGGCAAAACGGAGGTGATTACCGGCAGAGTCCGGCAGAGGATAAGGCAGGGGAGAGCAAAAAAATAACCCGCCGCAGCGGGTTATTTCAGCAAGGTAACTTACAGCTTGCCGGCGTTTGCGGTCAGGTATTTTGCAACGCCTTCCGGAGAAGCGCCCATACCTTCCTGGCCTTTTTCCCACTGTGCAGGACAGACTTCGCCGTGCTCTTCGTGGAACTGCAGCGCATCAACCATACGCAGCATTTCGTCAACGTTACGGCCCAGTGGCAGATCGTTCACTACCTGATGACGAACAACACCGTCTTTGTCGATCAGGAAAGAACCACGCAGAGCAACGCCTGCATCCGGATGTTCGATGCCATACGCCTGCTGAACTTCACGCTTAATATCAGCCACCATCGCATATTTCACCGGACCAATACCGCCATCATTGATAGGGGTGTTACGCCATGCGTTATGAACGAACTCGGAGTCGAAAGAAACACCAACGACTTCCACACCACGTTTTTCAAACTCAGCATAACGCTTATCAAAAGCGATTAATTCTGAAGGACACACAAAAGTGAAGTCCATTGGCCAGAAAAACAGGACGGCAGGTTTACCTGCAATGTGTTTTTTAAAGTTGAAATTCTCAACAATTTCACCATTGCCCAGTACGGCTGCTGCCGTGAAGTCAGGGGCCTGACGGGTAACCAGTACCATAATCACTCCAATCGGTTAAGGGATTAACAACAACATACCCTTGGGGTATGTCATTTTCTGTAGATTATCATCGTTTCATTTGCTGACAAGAGTATGACAGCCGAAACGTGCTTTTACAGCCTTTTTTCTGCGGCAAGCTGCATAAGGCGTGGATAAAAAACAGAAAACAGCGCATCCAGTGCTGAATAATTCTCCACAAAATCCTGATAAGAATGACGTAACTGGTCAAGTTTCGGGCGGCGGTTCGCCATGCCATTCAGTACCAGCGCCAGCCGTTCCGGCTGACCGTATTTTTCCAGCCAGCGCTCAGGCCACATCAGCTGGTTGAGTTTGCGAAAAGCGTCCGGGGTATCGGGCAGAAACGGACGGATTTGCTGTTCGGCCTGCCGGCAAAAGAGACTCAGCGGGGTTGCCGGACAGTAATGATCCCAGTGGCGGGCCAGAAAATGGTCCCAGATAACATCGAGGGTGATCGGCGCGACGCGGCGGGTCTCCTCCCGGAAGAGCAGGCGGGCGGCACGGACTTCCGGTAAGGCGTCGGTCAGGCTATCCAGCCGGCGATGCAGACGGATACCTTCAGCGGTGGCGCTATCCCAATGGGTATCCGGATCACCGCGTACAAAATCGGCCATCAGGTTCCCGAGCAGCGAGCTTTCGGCCAGTGTGGCCAGGTGCAGATGTGCAAGAAAATTCATAGGGTATTATAGGCCGAACTCCGACCTGACAGCCAGAGGTTCAGTAATCCCAGCTTTTCCGTTACACTATGCCGCCTGATTTTTTACCCGGAATATTCCGCCATGCGCGTTGCTGATTTTAATTTTGAACTGCCTGAGTCCCTGATTGCCCATTATCCGCGGGCAGAACGAAGCAGCTGCCGCCTGCTGTCCCTCGACGGCCCGACAGGCGAGCTCACCCACGGGGTGTTTACCGATGTGCTGGAAAAACTGAATGCCGGGGATTTGCTGGTGTTCAATAATACCCGGGTGATCCCGGCCAGAGTCTTCGGGCGCAAAGCCAGTGGCGGTAAGATTGAGATGCTGGTCGAGCGGGTGCTGGATGAGCACCGGGTGCTGGCCCATGTCCGTGCCTCAAAAGCCCCGAAGCCCGGCAGCGAATTGCTGTTAGGCGATGATGAAAGTGTGAAAGCCACCATGGTGGCCCGTCATGACACTTTATTCGAGATTGCTTTTGATGATGAGCGTGCCGTGCTGGAGATCCTCAATCAGGTCGGCCATATGCCACTGCCGCCTTATATCGACCGTCCGGATGAAGAGTCTGACCGTGAGCTCTACCAGACGGTCTACAGCGCCCGTCCGGGGGCAGTGGCGGCTCCGACCGCGGGACTCCATTTTGATGATGGTCTGCTGGAGGCTCTGCGCGCAAAAGGCGTGGAGATGGCGTTTGTCACCCTGCATGTGGGGGCCGGCACATTCCAGCCGGTACGGGTGGACAGTATTGAAGACCATATAATGCACTCGGAATATGCCGAAGTCCCTCAGGACGTGGTGGATGCGGTGCTGGCCTGTAAAGCCCGTGGCAATAAAGTGGTCGCCGTCGGAACAACTTCTGTACGTTCTCTGGAGAGCGCCGCGCAGGCCGCCGGAGAGAGCCTGATCGCGCCGTTTTTTGATGATACGCAGATATTTATTTATCCGGGATATCAATATCAGGTGATTGATGCTTTGATCACCAACTTCCACCTGCCTGAATCCACGCTTATCATGCTGGTCTCCGCGTTTGCCGGTTACCGGAATACGATGCAGGCATATCAGCAGGCGGTCGCAGAGCAATATCGTTTCTTCAGTTACGGTGATGCGATGTTTATTACTAAAAATCCTCAGGCGGCTGAACAGCAGGTCGGGGAATAAAAGGGCTGGCAGTTTCCGTCCGGAAACCGCCGCTGATCAGATGTTTAACTCTTAACATCAGACTGTTTCTCTGGTGGAGGTTGTGTGAAGTTTGAATTAATTACTACCGAAGGTCGTGCCCGTCGCGGTCGTTTAGTGTTCGATCGCGGTGTGGTCGAAACCCCGGCATTTATGCCGGTGGGCACCTATGGTACGGTCAAAGGAATGACACCGGAAGAAGTCAAAGACACCGGCGCGCAGATTATCCTGGGGAATACCTTCCATTTATGGCTGCGTCCTGGTCAGGAAATCATGAAGTTACATGGTGACTTACATGACTTCATGCAGTGGCAGGGGCCTATCCTGACCGACTCCGGCGGTTTCCAGGTCTTCAGCCTGGGCGATATTCGTAAGATCACCGAAGCCGGGGTACATTTCCGTAACCCGATCAACGGCGATGCCATTTTCCTGGACCCCGAAAAGTCGATGGAAATTCAGTACGATCTCGGTTCCGATATCGTGATGATCTTCGATGAATGTACGCCTTACCCGGCTGACCACGATTATGCGAAGCGTTCGATGGAAATGTCGTTGCGCTGGGCGAAACGTAGCCGTGACCGTTTTGATTCTCTGGGGAATAAAAACGCATTGTTCGGTATTATCCAGGGCAGTGTTTACGAAGATTTACGAGATGTCTCTGTTAAAGGACTGGTAGAGATAGGATTTGATGGGTACGCTGTGGGCGGTCTGGCTGTCGGGGAGCCGAAAGAAGATATGCATCGCATCCTTGAGCATGTCTGTCCGCAAATCCCGGAAGATAAGCCACGTTACCTGATGGGCGTCGGAAAACCTGAAGATCTGGTCGAAGGCGTGCGTCGTGGTGTTGATATGTTTGATTGCGTTATGCCAACCCGCAATGCCCGTAATGGTCATCTGTTTGTGACCGACGGGGTGGTTAAAATCCGTAATGCTAAGCATAAAGATGATACCTCTCCGCTGGATGCAGAGTGTGATTGTTACACGTGTCGCCATTACACCCGTGCCTATTTGCATCATCTGGACCGTTGTAATGAAATTTTAGGTGCAAGGCTGAATACTATCCACAATTTGCGTTACTATCAGCGTCTGATGGCCGGTTTACGTCAGGCGATTGAAGACGGTAATTTAGAGCAATTTGTCACTGATTTTTATCAAAGGAAGGGGAAAGACGTCCCTGCCTTAAACGTTTGACTATAAATCCAATGAGGGAAATTTAATGAGCTTTTTCATTTCTGACGCTGTTGCCGCTACGGGTGCCCCGTCTCAGGGAAGTCCGTATTCTATGGTGATCATGCTGGTCGTATTTGGATTGATCTTTTACTTCATGATTCTGCGCCCGCAGCAGAAGCGTTCTAAAGAACACAAGAAGCTGATGGACTCAATCACCAAAGGCGATGAAGTGTTAACCAATGGCGGATTAGTGGGCCGTATCAGCAAAGTGTCAGAGACCGGGTACGTGGTTATTGCTCTGAATGATACGACTGAAGTCGTGATCAAACGTGATTTCGTGGCTGCCGTTCTGCCGAAAGGCACAATGAAGGCGCTGTAATTTTTTCTTCCCTAAGGGAATTGCCGTGTTAAACCGTTATCCTTTGTGGAAGTACATCATGCTGATCGTGGTTCTCCTGCTCGGTCTGCTGTATGCACTTCCCAACCTGTATGGTGAGGATCCGGCCGTGCAAGTCACTGGCGCGCGGGGTGCCGCCGCCAGTGAGCAAACGTTGGATCAGATCCAGAATATTCTCCGGCAGGACCATATCCAGAGCAAATCCATTGCCCTGGAAAATGGGGCCATTCTTGCCCGCTTTAATAATACCGATATCCAGCTCCGTGCCCGTGAAGCTCTGGTGAGTGGCCTGGGTGACAACTACGTTGTGGCTCTGAACCTCGCCCCGGCAACCCCGGCGTGGCTGGCAATGCTGTCTGCCGATCCGATGAAACTGGGTCTGGACCTGCGTGGTGGTGTTCACTTCCTGATGGAAGTGGATATGGACACCGCACTGGGTAAGCTGCAGGAACAAAATTCCGACAGCCTGCGCAGTGATTTACGTGCTCAGAACATCCCGTATACCACGATCGGTAAAGCGCCTAACTATGGTGTCACCATCGGTTTCGCGAACGGGACTGATCGGGATAAAGCCATCAGCTACCTCACTCCGCGTCACAGTGACTTAGTCATTAACTCTGCAGGAAATAACGCCCTGACCGCAGTCATGACCGATGCACGGATGAGCGAAGCCCGTGAATATGCGGTTCAACAGAACATTAACATTCTGCGTAACCGTGTGAATCAGCTGGGTGTGGCAGAACCGCTGGTTCAGCGCCAGGGAACTGACCGTATCGTGGTTGAGTTACCGGGTATCCAGGACACTGCGCGTGCTAAAGAGATCCTCGGCGCGACAGCAACGCTGGAGTTCCGTCCGGTCAACACCTCTGTTGATCCTGCGGCGGCAGCTCAGGGCCGTGTGCCAGGGGATTCTGAAGTTAAGATGACCCGTGATGGCCAGCCGGTGGTGCTGTACAAGCGTGTGATCCTGACCGGTGACCATATTACCGATTCCACGTCCAGTATGGATGAGTATAACCAGCCTCAGGTTAATATTTCCCTCGACAGTGCCGGCGGAAATATGATGTCTGATTATACCAAGGACAATATCGGTAAACCGATGGCAACCCTGTTTGTGCAGTACAAAGACAGCGGTAAGAAAGATGCCAAAGGTCGTGCGATTCTGGAAAAAGAAGAAGAAGTTATCAACGTGGCAAATATTCAGTCACGCCTGGGTAACAGCTTCCGCATTACCGGTATCAGCAATCCGAACGAAGCGCGTCAGTTATCGTTACTGTTACGTGCGGGAGCGCTGATTGCGCCGATTCAGATCGTTGAAGAACGTACCATCGGCCCGACCATGGGACAACAGAACATTAATCAGGGTCTGCATGCCTGCCTGTGGGGACTGATTGCCTCTATCCTGTTTATGGTCCTGTACTATAAAAAGTTTGGTGTGATTGCCACCACAGCGTTGATTGCCAACCTGGTTCTGATTGTCGGGATCATGTCGCTGCTGCCGGGGGCAACCTTAACCATGCCAGGTATTGCGGGGATAGTATTAACCCTCGCGGTCGCCGTCGATGCGAATGTGTTGATTAACGAACGTATAAAAGAAGAACTTCGTAATGGTCGCAGTGTTCAGCAGGCTATTCACGAGGGATATCGTGGTGCGTTCTCCAGTATTGTCGATGCCAACGTTACGACGCTGATTACTGCAATCATCCTGTACGCCGTCGGTACCGGGTCCATCAAAGGATTCGCTATCACAACGGCCATCGGTGTTGCGACCTCCATGTTCACAGCAATTGTCGGGACACGTGCCATCGTGAACCTGCTGTATGGCGGCAAACGTATCAACAAGCTGTCAATTTGAGGAGCGCGTAGTGGCACAGCAATATAGTGTTGAACAGTTAAATTATGGCCGTAAAGTCTACGACTTTATGCGCTGGGACTATGTGGCTTTCGCTATCTCCGGGATCCTGCTGATAGCGTCTGTCGTCGTGATGGGTGTCCGTGGTTTTAACTGGGGTCTGGATTTCACCGGCGGTACGGTGATTGAAATTACTCTGGAGAAACCCGGCGAGCTGGATACCATGCGTCAGGCATTACAACATGCCGGATTCATGGAGCCGGAAGTCCAGAACTTCGGCAGCAGCCGTGATGTGATGGTGCGCTTGTCCCCGCATGCCGGAAATACCGGACAGGAACTGGGGAACAAGGTTGTCTCTGTCATAAATCAGGCCACCAGCCAGACGGCAATAGTCAAACGTATCGAGTTTGTCGGACCGAGTGTCGGCAGTGATCTCGCCCAGGCCGGGGGCATGGCATTACTTGTCGCGCTGATCTGTATCCTGGTCTATGTCGGTTTCCGCTTTGAGTGGCGACTGGCATTGGGGGCAGTGCTGGCACTGGCGCACGACGTGGTGATCACGATGGGGATCCTCTCGCTGTTCCATATCGAGATTGACCTGACCATCATCGCATCACTGATGTCGGTTATCGGTTACTCGCTGAACGACAGCATCGTGGTCTCTGACCGTATTCGTGAGAACTTCCGCAAGATCCGCCGTGGAACCCCGTACGACATCGTCAATGTCTCGCTGACGCAGACACTGAGCCGTACCATTATGACCTCAGCGACCACGCTGGTGGTGGTACTGATGTTGTTCCTGTTCGGTGGCGAATTACTGCGTGGCTTCTCGCTGACCATGTTAATCGGTGTCACCATCGGTACAGTGTCATCCATTTATGTGGCCTCTGCCCTGGCACTGAAGCTGGGCATGAAGCGTGAACATATGCTGGTTCAGAAAGTTGAAAAAGAGGGGGCGGATCAGAAATCGTTGTTACCGTAATACGATTTCCCGTCATAACTCTGAAAAAGGCAGCCCGCAGGGGCTGCCTTTTTTATGGTCTGAGTCGTCTGCCACACCTCACACAAGCCCCGGTCATGGCAAACTGTCATCATGAGAGATGACATCCGTCCCTTAACCACAAAACGCCCGATGAAGTTCATCAGGCGTTTTACCGTCACAAAACGGTCGATCTATCTCAGGATTGCCCGCCCGGTTAACGGGGGCGCGTAACCGCGGCTGAGATTTCCGGCATAAACTGATGCACATTGACCACCAGCACCCGGCCCTCTTTAAGCCTGATTTCCGGCAGAATAAAGCGGGCCTGTTCCGACGGCGCCAATGGAACCGCCCGCTGTAACACCTGGCGTTTCACAATCACCGGGACAGCATTCCGGTATCCCTGTTCATCAGAGACCGTCGCCAGTTCGGCCGTGATCGTGAAGGGGGGCAGCGACCAGGTCTGCTGGTTTTTAACCAGTAATACCGGCAAGCCCCCGGGACTTACCGGAGCCAGTTTTGTCAGCACCTTACCTTGCGCGGTAACGAGTGACACCGCACTGTCCGCCAGAGGCAGCAGCCAGGCGCCGCGGGTGGACACCGCATTGAGTTGCCGCTGATAAGCCAAAGCCTCTGACTGAGCAGATAACCGGCTCAGATCCCGGTTCAGCTGGCCGACACTGTCGGTCAGCCGGGCCGGGGGCTGCGACGAACTGCACCCCGCAAGTAATAACGAAACGGCAATGATGCTGAGGCTGGTTTTCTTCATGCGAATATTATGCCTGAGGAATGCGCAGTGCCTGACCCGGATAAATTTTGTCCGGACTGGAGAGCATAGGCTTGTTCGCTTCAAAAATTTTATTGTACTGGTTAGCATCCCCGTAAACCTGCTTAGAGATAGCACTCAGGGTGTCTCCGGATTTTACGGTGTAGATCGTCGGTGCCGTTTCCGGGCCGTCGGTGCTGACTTTGTCATCCACATGGGTGATCCCCGCCACATTACCGACGGCAACCAGAATTTTTTCTTTCAGTTCCTGGCTCAGGCCATCACCGGTCACGGTGGCTGTCCCGTCATTGACACTGACATTCACTTTATCGCTGTCAGGCAGGCCCAGTTTTTTTAAATGATCCTGGATCTTGCTGCCATCGTCTGCAGAGACAGAATCCCATAATTTTTCGCCAGCTTCTTTAACAAAACTAAATAAACCCATACTGATTGACTCCTGATTTTTTTGAGGATCTTTACGATAAACACATTAAGCATAGTCGTAAACAGTGATAAAGAATAACGCGGTTACGGCAAAATGAAAGTCACCGCACGTGAATACATTTAGTTAACGATGTCTTCGGGTTACACTAGACTGAATGATTACTTAAGCCCGGGAATAATTCGATGCATTGTCCGTTTTGCGCAGCCGTAGATACCAAGGTCATAGACTCCCGACTGGTCAGTGAGGGTTCATCGGTACGTCGTCGTCGTCAGTGTCTGGTCTGCCATGAACGGTTTACCACGTTTGAGGTGGCAGAACTGGTGATGCCCAGAGTGGTAAAAAGTGACGATGTGCGTGAACCCTTTGACGAAGATAAGCTGGTACGCGGCATGATGAAGGCACTGGAGAAGCGTCCGGTAAGTTCAGACGCGCTGGACAGTGCCGTTCACCGGATCAAAGCGCATCTGCGGGCCACCGGAGAGAGAGAGGTCCCCAGTAAAATGCTGGGTAACCTGGTGATGGATGAACTGAAAATGCTGGATAAAGTGGCCTATATCCGCTTTGCCTCTGTGTATCGCAGTTTTGAGGATATCCGCGAATTCGGCGAAGAGATTGCCCGTTTACAGGATAAACGTGAATGACTGATCAGGTATTTATGGCCAGGGCGCTGGAGCTGGCCAGACGCGGCCGCTTTACCACCGCCCCTAACCCGAATGTCGGATGTGTGATTGTCCGGGACGGGCAGATTGTCGGGGAAGGCTGGCATCAGCGGGCCGGGGAACCTCACGCCGAGGTCCATGCGCTGCGTGCCGCCGGAGACGCGGCCCGGGGTGCCACGGCCTATGTTACGCTGGAGCCGTGCAGCCATTTTGGCCGAACCCCCCCGTGTTGTGATGCCTTAATTGCGGCAGGCGTCTCCCGTGTGGTGGCCGCGATGCAGGATCCGAATCCGGAAGTAGCGGGGCGGGGACTCTATCGTCTGCGCCAGGCCGGCATTGAGGTCAGTCATGGTCTGATGCAACAGGACGCCGAGGCCCTGAACCGCGGTTTTCTGAAACGTATGCGCACCGGGTTTCCGTGGGTACAGTTAAAACTGGGGGCTTCGCTGGATGGCCGAACGGCCATGGCGAGTGGCGAGAGCCAGTGGATCACTTCCGCGGCCGCACGCAGGGATGTGCAGCACTTCCGCGCACAGAGCCACGCCATTCTCAGCACGGCTAAAACGGTCATTGCCGATAATGCGGCCCTGACCGTGCGTGCGGGTTCACTGGACAGTGAGACACTGACGGCCATCGGCGGTGCCACTCACCTTCGCCAGCCTGTCCGTGTGATAGCCGACCGGCAGCAGCAATTACAGCCTTCACAGTCGGTGTTTTCCGGGCCAGGTGACACCTGGCTGATACGCTCCCGTCCCGAGGGAGAATGGCCGGAGACAGTGAAGCAGATAGTGGTGCCGGAACACGACGGAGGGTTTGACCTCGTGGCACTGATGATGCAGTTAGGCCGCCAGCAGATTAACAGTGTCTGGACGGAAGCCGGTGCGACACTGGCTGGCGCGCTGATACGCGCGGGGGTGGTGGATGAACTGATTGTTTACCTGGCACCGAAGCTTCTCGGTAATGAAGCCCGCGGGCTATGTGCCTTACCGGGGCTCACCCGGCTGGCCGATGCCCCGGCATTTTGTTTTGAGGATGTTCGCCGTATCGGTGATGACTTGCGGGTTATTTTACGCCCTGAATAAGAGTTTGCGCAAAAGCGAGAGCAGAGCGCGAAAGAGTATGCTAAAATTCGCCCCCCTTGCCGGGCGACCCGACTTTTACCTGAAAGCGATTTTTACCTGAAAGGAAGTGTATGAAAATTATCGAAGCTGCTGTAGCAACGCCTGAAGCTAACGTTGCCATTGTCATTGCCCGTTTTAATAATTTTATCAATGACAGCCTGCTGAACGGTGCTATCGATGCGCTGAAACGTATTGGTCAGGTGAAAGATGAAAATATTACCGTCGTCTGGGTTCCCGGAGCTTACGAATTACCTCTGGCTGCGCGCGCGCTGTGCAACACCGGTAAATATAATGCGGTGATCGCGCTCGGAACCGTGATCCGTGGCGGAACAGCCCACTTTGAATTTGTGGCCGGGGAAGCCAGTTCCGGTATTGCCAATGTGGCAATGAACAGCGACATTCCTGTCGCTTTCGGGGTGTTAACAACCGAAAATATCGAGCAGGCTATTGAGCGTGCCGGTACTAAAGCGGGTAATAAAGGTGCCGAAGCGGCACTGACCGCACTTGAAATGATTAATGTTTTAGAAGCTATTAACGCCTGATCTTAAGGGGAATTTTGTGAAACCTGCTGCTCGCCGCCGTGCCCGGGAGTGTGCCCTCCAGGCACTCTATTCCTGGCAGATATCCAATAATGACATTTCCGATGTGGAATACCAGTTTCTGGCGGAACAGGACGTCAAAGATGTTGATGTTAACTATTTCCGCGAAATACTGGCGGGTGTCGCGAACAACAGTGCCTACCTTGATGGTCTGATGCAGCCTTACCTGACCCGTCGTCTGGAAGAGCTGGGCCAGGTTGAAAAAGCCGCATTACGTATTGCGCTGTATGAACTGAGCAAGCGTGACGACGTGCCTTATAAAGTCGCTATCAACGAAGGTATTGAACTGGCGAAGGTCTTTGGTGCCGAAGACAGCCATAAGTTTGTGAATGGCGTTCTGGATAAAGCAGCACCACAAATTCGTCCGAATCGTAAGTAATGATACTCAGGCCGGTTCTCCGGCCTTTTTTATATCAATAACGTACCTGTTGAGTGATCCCGCTTATGTCCTGTGGCGAATTTGAGCTCATTGCTCGTTATTTTAATCGTGTTACCAGCTCGCGTCGTGATGTCATCAAAGGCATCGGAGACGATTGTGCTCTTCTTAATGTCCCTGAAAAAAAGACCCTGGCGATCAGTACCGATACGCTGGTGGAAGGGATACATTTCCTGCGTGATATTCATCCTTCCGATCTTGGCTATAAAGCCTTAGCGGTAAATCTCAGTGATCTTGCGGCGATGGGGGCAGACCCTGCCTGGCTGACACTGGCACTGACGTTACCATCGGTCGATGAGGCGTGGTTACAGGCATTCAGTGACAGCCTGTTTGAACTGCTGGATTACTACGACATGCAACTGGTCGGCGGAGATACGACCCGTGGCCCGCTCAGTATGACGCTGGGTATTCACGGGCTGGTTCCGGAAGGGCGGGCACTGAAACGCAATGGTGCCAAACCGGGTGACTGGATCTTTGTGACCGGTACCCTGGGGGACAGCGCCGCCGGGCTGGCACTGTTACAGCATCATGTCCGTACCGACGACCCGGCCATCTATGAGGCGCTGATCAAGCGCCATCTCCGTCCGGTCCCCCGCATCCTGCAGGGCCAGGCGCTGCGTGATCTCGCCACGTCAGCGATAGATATTTCGGACGGTCTGCTGGCGGATATCGGACATATTCTGAAGAACAGCCGGGTCGGTGCCAGAATCAACATCGATACCTTGCCACTCTCTACCGCACTGACCGAAGGGTTCGGTAAAGAGCAGGCACAACGCTGGGCGCTCGGTGGTGGTGAAGATTATGAGCTATGTTTCACCGTACCGGAGATCAATCGCGGTGCGCTGGCGGTCTCCCTTGACCACCTCGGTGTTCCCTATCACTGTATCGGCCAGATAGCGCCGGAAAGTGAAGGGCTGGTGCTGCTGGATCAGGGTAAGCCTGCCACGCTTCATGTGAAAGGATACGATCATTTTGGCCGGAAATAGACAACAAGTTATCTCACGTCTGCGACTGAGTAACCCGTGGCACCTCCTCGCCGTAGGTTTCGGTAGCGGACTCAGCCCGGTGATGCCGGGCACGACCGGGTCACTGGCGGCGATCCCGTTCTGGTATTTTCTGATCCAGCTGCCGCAGGAACTCTATTATCTGATCGTGTTACTGGGGATCTGTCTGGGGGTCTATCTCTGCCACAGAACCGCAAAAGATATGGGTGTGCACGATCATGGCAGTATTGTCTGGGATGAATTTATCGGTATGTGGATAACGCTGGTGGCGATCCCGAATCATCACTGGCAATGGATAGCGATCGGATTCGTGGTGTTCCGCGTTTTTGATATCTGGAAACCCTGGCCTATCCGCTGGTTTGACCGCAATGTCCGGGGCGGAATGGGGATTATGGTCGATGATATTGTCGCCGGGGTGATCTCTGCGGCGTTAATCTTTGCGATGGCACACTACTTTCCTGCCTTCATTCCCTTCTGATTAAGCATCACCGGGTCAGAAAGCAGTCAGATTCGGCACACAGGTTGCCGAATCTGACTTACCGCTTACAGGGCCTGCCAGCGTTCGATAGCCGCCAGAATCCCCTCAGCATCCAGCCCCAGGTCATGACGCACTTCATCCTGAGTCCCCTGCGAAATAAAGCGGTCAGGCAGCCCCAGGTTCAGTACTGGCGTCATGCGACGTACCGCCATCAGGATCTCATTCACTCCGCTACCGGCCCCCCCACTGATGGTGCCTTCTTCCAGCGTCACCAGCATGTCATGGCTTTCCGCCAGTTCCAGCACCAGAGCCTGATCCATAGGTTTCACGAAGCGCATATCGGCCAGGGTAGCATTCAGGGTTTCGGCCACGCTTTCGGCTTCAGGCAATAACGTCCCGAAGTTCAGAATAGCAATTTTCCCGCCCTGACGTTTCACGAGGCCTTTACCCAGCGGAAGCTGTTGCAGTGGCTCACTTTCCAGCCCGCGACCATTGCCACGCGGATAGCGCACGGCACTTGGCCCCTGCTGATGGTGATAACCGGTATACAGCATATTCCGGCACTCATTTTCATCACTCGGTGTCATGATCACCAGGTCAGGAATACAGCGCAGGAAGGCGATATCGAAGGCACCCTGGTGCGTCTGTCCGTCGGCACCGACAATGCCTCCGCGGTCAATGGCAAACAGCACCGGCAATTTCTGAATAGCCACATCATGAATCAACTGATCGTAGGCGCGCTGCAGGAAGGTCGAGTAAATGGCCACCACCGGTTTATAGCCGCCGATAGCCATCCCTGCGGCAAAGGTCACCGCATGCTGTTCGGCAATGGCGACATCAAAATATTGCTGCGGATATTCGCGGGAAAAACGGACCATTCCGGACCCTTCGCGCATCGCAGGGGTGATCCCCATCAGCTTATCATCCTGCGCAGCCATCTCACACAGCCAGTCGCCGAAGATTTTGGAGTAGGTTGGTATACCGCCTTTGCTCTCAGGCAAAGCACCGCTGGCCGGGTCGAATTTGGGCACCGCATGCCAGGCGATAGGGTCCTGCTCCGCGGGCGCGTAGCCTTTCCCTTTGCGGGTAATAATATGCAGAAATTGCGGGCCGGTCAGCTCACGCATATTGGTCAGGGTACTGACCAGTGTCAGCACATCATGACCGTCGACCGGACCGATATAATTAAAGCCAAGCTCCTCGAATAAGGTGCCGGGGGAAACCATCCCTTTCAGATGTTCTTCGGTACGTTTCACCAGCTCTTTGATCGGCGGAAGGCCGGTCAGCACACGTTTGCCGCTTTCCCGCAACCGTGAATAGGTTTTTCCGGAGAGGATCTGAGCCACCCGGTTATTCAGTGCACCGACATTCTCTGAAATCGACATATCGTTATCATTCAGGATCACCAGCATATCCGGTTTGATATCGCCGGCATGGTTCATGGCTTCAAAGGCCATACCTGCGGTGATGGCACCGTCACCTATCACACAGACGGTGCGGCGTCCTGCGGCTTCTTTTTCTGCGGCCACCGCCATGCCCAGTCCGGCACTGATCGATGTTGATGAATGACCAACACTCAGTACGTCGTGTTCACTCTCATCGCGCCACGGAAACGGGTGCAGCCCGTTTTTCTGACGGATAGTACCGATGCGATCACGACGGCCGGTCAGGATCTTGTGCGGATAGGCCTGATGACCAACATCCCAGACCAGATGATCGAACGGGGTGTTGTAAACATAGTGCAGAGCGACCGTCAGTTCGACGACCCCCAGTCCGGAGGCAAAATGCCCGCTGGACTGGCTGACACTGTCGAGCAGGTATTGACGCAGCTCCCCGCACAGGGCAGGGAGCTTCTCTTTTGGCAATAGACGTAATTCCTGCACTGTGCTTGCCAGCGCCAGTGTCGGGTATTGGGTGGTATCAAAACTCATCAGTGACTCATTATGGATGTTATTTATCACGTTCAATTATATAGCCCGCCAGCGCCCGTAATGAGGCGGTATCGAAAGATTTTCCGGCGAGCTTATCCAATGCATCCGTGGCTTCCTGGCAGAGCAGGCGGGCCTTTTCGCGTGCGCCTTCCAGGCCAAGCAGGGCCGGGTAGGTGCTTTTTCCCAGGGCAATATCGGCCCCCTGGCGTTTACCGATCACCTCGGTATCGCCGACAACATCGAGGATGTCATCCTGAACCTGAAAAGCCAGTCCGATAGCACTGGCATAGCGGTCAAGTTCCGGCAGCAGTGCCTGACCTTTTTCCCCGGCGCAACAGGCACCGAGTCTGACCGCCGCACGGATCAATGCCCCGGTTTTATGGCGGTGGATAGTCTCAAGCGCGTCCAGTCCCACGGACTGACCTTCAGCCGCTAAATCCAGCGCCTGTCCGCCACACATACCTGCAGCACCACTGGCTGCGGCGAGCTCAGAAATCATCGCCAGCCGGGCGTCTGCAGTGACTCCCTGCATCGGATGAGTACTCAGGGCAGTAAAGGCCAGTGTCTGTAAGGCATCACCGGCAAGAATAGCGGTATCTTCACCGAACGCGATATGACAGGTGGGCTGCCCCCGCCGTAATGCATCATCATCCATCGCGGGCAGATCATCATGAATCAGAGAGTAGGCATGGATACATTCAATGGCTGCGGCAGGGACATCCAGTACCGGCAGCGGAACTCCCAGCATATGACCGGTCGCATAGACCAGAAACGGACGCATGCGCTTACCGCCTAACAGTACGCCGTGCTCCATTGCATTCACCAGAGGAGAACTCTGAAAGGGCAGGTCATTAAGTAATCGGATTAATGTGTTATCCACCCGCTCACGATAGGTGGCCAGTAATGTCGACAAATCCATCAGTGACTGTCCGGGGTGAAGGCATTCAGTTCGGCAGTCTCATCCGGTTTCAGTAAGATCTGTACCCGTTGTTCGGCTTTCTGTAATGTTTGCTGGCCGGTTTTGGCAAGCTTTACGCCTTTTTCAAACTCGTTCAGGGCTTCTTCTAATGGCAATTCCCCCCCTTCCAGACGACGGACAATGCTTTCCAGCTCCTGCAGCGCTTGCTCAAAGCTGACAGAAGGTTCGGTTTTTTTAGGCATAGTAGACACCGGCTCAACGATTTATATATTCAATTGTAATCACTTATGGTAGCTGACCACAAACGATTAGCAAAATGATCAATGTGGCAGAGGTTGCAGAAGCAGAGTCGCAACAAAGATGATATACTCTCGCATCCTGGATGCGGGACACCACCTGTCGCTGTCCGCCATTCTCTGATTTTAACAGTTAAGTGTGTAAGTTATTAACACTTATTTTCCCTGAATAAGCCTGTGCCACCATGAAGTTTATCATAAAACTGTTTCCGGAAATCACGATTAAAAGCCAGTCTGTACGGCTGCGTTTTATTAAAATCCTCAACGGAAATATTCGCAATATCCTGAAAACCGTCGACGAAGAGATTAAAGTTGTTCGTCACTGGGACCACATTGTCGTCCGTTCTAAAAATGAAGCGCTGAAACCGGCCATTGCCGAAGAACTGACGCGTATCCCCGGGATCCATCATATCCTGGCGGTGGAAGAACATACTTACACCGATATGCACGATATCTTTGAGCAGACGCTGGCATTAAACCGTGAGCGACTGGAAGGTAAAACATTCTGCGTCCGTGCGAAACGCCGCGGCAAACAAGAGTTCAGCTCGCAGGATGTTGAGCGTTATGTCGGCGGCGGACTGAACCAGCATATCCCGACAGCCTCTGTCCGGTTAACCTGTCCGGAAGTGACGGTTAACCTGGAGATCGATGATGATCGTCTGTTGCTGGTGACCGAACGCTATGAAGGTCTCGGCGGTTTCCCTATCGGGACGCAGGACGATGTCTTATCGCTGCTTTCCGGCGGGTTCGACTCCGGGGTATCCAGCTATATGCTGATGCGTCGCGGATGCCGTGTGCACTACTGCTTCTTCAATCTCGGTGGGGCGGCCCATGAGATTGGTGTCCGTCAGGTCGCTCATTATCTCTGGACCCGGTATGGTCGTTCGCACCGTGTCCGCTTTGTTGCCATCGACTTTGAACCGGTGGTCGGTGCTATCCTCGAAAATATCGAAGACGGCCAGATGGGCGTTGTGCTTAAGCGTATGATGGTCCGTGCCGCTTCCATGGTGGCAGAGCGCTATGGTGTGCAGGCGCTGGTGACCGGTGAAGCTCTCGGTCAGGTCTCCAGCCAGACACTGACCAATCTGCGCTTAATTGATAATGCCAGTGACACCCTGATCCTGCGCCCGCTGATCTCTCATGATAAAGAGCAAATCATTGATGTGGCGCGTAAGATCGGCACAGAAGATTTTGCCCGTACCATGCCGGAATACTGTGGGGTGATCTCTAAAAGTCCGACAGTGAAAGCGCTGAAGAGTAAGATCCTGGCCGAAGAAGAAAACTTCGATTTCGGCATACTGGAAAAAGTGGTCGAAGAGGCCAACAATCTGGACATCCGTGAGATCGCCGAACAAGCGGCCCGCGACGTGGTTGAGATTGAAACGGTAGATGCGTTCGGTGAAAACGACAGTATCCTGGATATCCGGTCGGTCGATGAATACGAAGAAAGCCCGCTGCAGGCGGGAAATGTCGAGATCAAATCGCTGCCGTTTTATAAGCTTGGTAGTCAGTTTGCCGATCTTGACCAGAGTCGTACCTGGCTGCTGTACTGTGATCGGGGGGTAATGAGCCGCCTGCAGGCGCTTTACCTGCATGAGCAGGGCTATACGAATGTGAAAGTGTATCGTCCTTAACGCCCGGTAAACGATAAAGCCCGTGATAATGTTAATTATCGCGGGCTTTTTTATTTCAGCTTTCCTGGTAGTTATAGATCCCCGGGGCCAGGACCAGCGGTTCAGCCACCTCCCGGGCTTTGTCAGTACCGGCCAGCAGATCAATCAGTTTCAGCGCAAAATCGAATGTGGTCCCCGGCCCCTGACTGGTCAGCAGATTTACCCGCGGGTCCCAGACGACCCTGCGTTCGATCCACTGTTTTTCCGGAATACTTTCACGCAGGCCCGGGAACCCGGTCATATTTCCGTCCGGAAAAAGCTCATGGGCCGCCAGCACCAGCGCCGGTGCGGCGCAGATGGCGGCGACAATCCGGTCGGTGGTCCGGTACTGACGGAGGGTTTCCAGCAGCAGAACACTGTCACCGAAAGTCTCCGCACCTTGCTGACCTCCGGGCAGAACCAGCGCATCAAAAGGCTGATCCGCCACCGAAACCAGTGTGGTATCGCACTGTAATCGTACGCCACGGGAGCAGGTGATCAGCAGGTCACCCTGGCTTTCGACACTGGCGGTGGTGACATGAATGCCGGCCCTGACCAGCAGATCGATAACGGTAACGGCTTCAGTTTCTTCACTGCCATGCGCCAGACAAACCAGCACTGATTTTTGGGTGCCCATCGGCCGACTCCTTTGTTTTTACTCTCTGATATAATTCGCGATTAGCGGGGACAGCAATACCATACCCGACGGCCTTCCTCAGCAGATAGCCGGTGATATAGTCTATTTCGGTGCGACGTCCGGTGCGGATATCCTGCAGCATGGAGGAATAGTTAGCGGCACTGTTTTGCATAACATGGGTAACACTCTGCTGCAGTTGCCGGGCATCGGCGTGCATGCCTCCACGGTTCATCACCGTCGCGATCTCCTCACAGAGCGTGGTAATTTCCCCGCT
Organism: Tatumella terrea; assembly: GCF_039523755.1. Taxonomy (NCBI): domain Bacteria; kingdom Pseudomonadati; phylum Pseudomonadota; class Gammaproteobacteria; order Enterobacterales; family Erwiniaceae; genus Tatumella; species Tatumella terrea. The sequence goes on from NZ_BAAAFX010000013.1 coordinate 444,125, forward strand.
GTACTGCAGGAGTTCACCGTTAGGGCAATCGTATTTGATGCTGAGCGGATTGATCACACAATTGATGGCCAGTTTATTCCAGCAGGCAGGCAGAATATCGTTATGCCAGGCCACTTCCGGTAATGCCTCGTGCAGCAGATCAGCCAGCGGACTGAGGAGGTTTTCATCGCAGGCAACCGGCCCGAGATGGGTGACCCCGTGGGCAACATGGATAACGCGTCCCTGATGACGCCAGGCGGAATGTGTCGTAATCGCCCGCAGAATGGTCTGCGGCAGGGGCGGCAACTCATCGATGACCCCCATCCCGTTATGCATCAGCACGATAGTACAGTGCGGTGGCAGCAGGGGCTGTATTTGCAGGACGGCAGACGATATCTGCGCGGCTTTTAGCGTGACTAGCAGCAACTCACTGTCTGCCAGCCATTGCGGGTCATTGGCCGGAAAACTGTGACGATGCCTCTCTCCGTCAGGGGCGGTGATATGGACCGTCATCGACGGCTGTGCGCTGCGCAGCCACCCCTGAACCTCGTGTCCCTGACGGTGTAAAGCTGACACCCAGAGTTGTCCCAGGGCACCACACCCCAGTACCGTAATCTTCATAATAACTCCCGGATAGCCGGCGACAAAAATACCGGTTTTCGTTGCCGGGTCTGATGTTTTCAGGACTCAGGCATTTTTTTACCGCGTCGATCTGCGTATTATGCATGGCAAAACCGACTCAGGAGAAGAGAATATGCCATCTTTCGATATTGTTTCTGAAGTTGAACTTCAGGAAGTGCGCAATGCGGTAGAAAATGCCAGCCGTGAATTATCTACCCGTTTTGATTTTCGTAACGTGGTAGCCGCGGTTGAATTAAACGAAAAAAATGAAACCATTAAGATCAGTTCGGAATCTGATTTTCAGGTGAAACAACTGGTGGATATTCTGCGTGAAAAATTACTGAAACGCGGAATTGAAGGTGCAGCACTGGAAGTGCCTGACGAGATCGAACACAGCGGCAAAAGCTGGTCAGTGGACGCGAAACTGAAAAAGGGCATCGAAACGGATGTCGCCAAAAAAATCGTAAAACTGATCAAAGACAGCAAGCTGAAAGTCCAGACGCAGATCCAGGGCGAGTCACTGCGGGTGACCGGAAAATCCCGCGATGACCTGCAAGGTGCGATGGCACTGGTTCGCGGCGGCAATCTGGGCCAGCCTTTCCAGTTTAAAAACTTCCGCGATTAACCCCTCCCTAAAAAAACGCGGCTTTCAGAAGCCGCGTTTTTTATAACCGTGTGTGGACTACACCTGCAGCGGCTGATACTCCGCAATAATCCTTTCCAGTGCCTCACGGCTGGTGACTTTACTGTCAATTTTTACATAGATGCTGTTTTCTTCCGGTACCATCATGACCGAGGAGACCCCTTCAACGGCAGATAACTTTTGCTCCAGACCCGGAGTATGGCGCAGTTGATCTGAGACCAGTCGCAGGCTGCTGACATACGGAGGCTCTTTCATGGTCAGGCTGACCAGCAGCCAGACCACCGCCAGCAGGGTTCCGGCCAGGAAAACGGTTTGCGCATCCATATGGCCGAAGATCCAGCCCCCCAGGCTCCCCCCGATAGCCACGCCGATAAACTGGCTGGTGGAATAGACACCCATCGCCGTTCCTTTATAACCCGCGGGGGATTCTTTACTGATCAGTGAGGGAAGAATGGCCTCCATCAGATTAAAACCGATAAAGAACACCTGAACACCGACGACCAGGGTCCAGAAGTGTGTGCCAGCCCCCCAGAGAATAATTTCAGCAATGACCAGCAAGGCCACACAACTGATAAACACGGCTTTCATCCTGCGTTTGACTTCGGCAATGATGACAAAAGGCATCACCACCACAAACGCAATCAGCATGGTAACGAAATAGACTTTCCAGTGCTGGGAGGCCGGGAATCCTGCGTTTTCAAACTGGCCGGGCAGGGCCACAAAACTGGACATCAGCAGGATGTGTAAGCAGAGAATACCGAAGTTCAGCTTCAGTAACCGCGGGCTGGCCAGTACCTTTTTAAAGCTGCCTTTTACCATCCCGGATTCACGGTTCAGCACATGATCTTTGGCGGAAGGGACAATGGCCAGCGTGATAAATATGCCGAGGGTCGCCAGTAGCGCAATCATCCAGAACAGCGCGTGCAGGCCAAGAATATGGGTGACGACCGGGCCAATAACCATGGCAATCGCAAAGGTCACCCCAAAACTGATCCCGATAAATGCCATCGCTTTGGTACGGTTCTGCTCGCGGGTCAGATCAGACAGCAGCGCCATCACTGCCGCGGCAATGGCTCCGGAGCCCTGTAAGGCGCGTCCGAGAATGATCCCCCAGATAGATTGCGTACAGGCAGCTATCACGCTACCCAGCACAAATAACAACAGCCCTCCGACGATTAAGGGTTTACGGCCTATACGGTCAGACAGCAAACCGAACGGGATCTGGAATACGGCCTGAGCTAAACCATAGATGCCGATGGCTAAACCAATCAGCGCTTCGGAAGCCCCCTGCAGGGCCATACCATAGGTCGTTAATACGGGCAGCACCATAAACATACCCAGCATCCGTAGCGAAAAGACGGTGCCAAGCCCCCATGTAGCTCTCCGTTCCAGCGACGTCATTTTATTATCGTTCATCAAAACCTCTTTTTATTGACCGACGCTATAGTAAGGTGCGTAACAAGCCCGGTAAAATAATACTTTACAAACAGAAGTAACAAAAAAAGAAAAGGCGCGTATGTCGCGCCTTTTAGTTCTGACAGGGGAGGGACTTACCAGACGTAAGTCAGCAGGTCTCTGGACGTCGGGGTCATAAAATCGACCGACATCATGACGCTGAGAGCGGTAATGGCAACAATGGAGAAGACGAATAATTTCCTGGCCCAGAGGCGATCATCATTGGTCCGCTTATAGCCCGAAAGGGCCATACCGAGCCACCAGAGACTTACCACCGCAGCAACCACCAGATACTTGTAACCCGCGTATCCGCCCAGAGAGAGCATCAACGTGGCTATCATAAATGCCAGAATATAAATGGTAATATGATGTTTCGCGACAGAGATCCCCTTCACCACCGGCAATACCGGAATATTAGCCGCCTGGTAATCCTTAAACCGGTAGATGGCAATGGCATAGGAATGCGGCATTTGCCAGAGGCTAAAGATAGCCAGCAGGATCAGGGCACCGGCATCGAATTCATTCGATACGGCACAGTAACCGATCACCGGTGGCGCAGCCCCCGAAAGACTACCGATTAACGTGCCGTACACTGAATGACGCTTCATATAGAGGCTATAGATGCCGACGTAGACGATGAAGCCAATCACTGACAACCACATGGCCAGTGGATTGGCACCAAAGTACAACATCATAAAGCCAGCAATACCCAGGAAGGTCGCATACACCAGGCTGGTTTTCGCGGAAATGAGTCCTTTTACAAGAACCCTGTTCTTTGTTCTCTCCATTTTCCGGTCGATATCCCGGTCGATCACGTTGTTAAACACACAACCTGATGCCACCACTAATGATACGCCGACCATGGAGGTGAGGAATAAGGTGTAATTAATACTGCCTTTGGAGGCCAGTAAAAACCCACCAACCACAGAAATTAGATTTCCGAAAATAATTCCTGGTTTTGTCACTTGCAGGTATTGCTTAATCATTACGTATAACTCTTAGTGGGGCATCATGTTGTAATTAAGGTTCCACATGATCCAGAGTGAGCCAACCACAACAATCAGGATAATGATTGCCGAGAAGACGATGGCCACCAGGTTCCAGCCCCCCTCTGACTTACGGTCCAGATGCAGGAAACAGACAAGATGAACGATCACCTGAACCACCGCACAAAGAACGACCACCACTAACGTCGTGCTTTTTTCTGCGCTACCCTCCATCACCATCCAGAACGGGATCCCCGTCAGGATGATGGAAAGAATAAAGCCCGTAATATAAGACTTCAGACTTCCGTGAGACGCGCCATGTTCATTTACGGTATGACTCATTACATGGCCCCCATCAGATAGACAATGGTAAATACACAGATCCAAACCACATCCAGGAAGTGCCAGAACAGGCTCAGACACATGATACGGGTACGGTTAGCTGCACTCAGCCCACGGGTGGCGACCTGATACATCAGGACCAGCATCCAGATAAGCCCGCAGGTCACGTGCAGACCATGCGTGCCGACCAGAGTGAAAAAGGCCGACAGGAAGCCGCTGCGTTGTGGCCCCCAGCCTTCGGCAATCAGATGGTGGAACTCATTGATCTCCATACCGATAAAGCCAAGACCGAACAGGAAAGTCAGCACCAGCCAGCCGACCACGGCATTTTTGCTGTTTCTGTTCATGGCGATGACAGAGAAGCCGTAGGTTATTGAGCTAAACAACAGCAACGCTGTTTCACCCAGAACATAAGGCAGTTCGAAGAAATCCTTACCTGAAGGCCCCCCGGCGGTGTTATGAACCATCACCGCATAGGTAGCAAACAGTGTTGCAAAGATAATGCAGTCACTCATCAGGTAGATCCAGAAGCCAAAGACTTTATTGGCTCCTGCATCGTGATGCCCATGCGCTGCATGGGCGTCGTGCTGTTTGGACAGAGTTGGAGAAGACATTATTTCACACCTGCTTTGCTGAGTTCTTCAAAGTGTTTGCGTTCAGTCCGTTCGACCTCTTCGACTGAGACATAATAATCCACGTCTTCATCGAAGCTTTTAGCAATCCACAGCGCAATAATGGCTACGAAAGAAACCCCCGCCAGCCACCAAATCCACCAGATCATGGCAAAACCGAAAACGGTGGCAAACAGCGCAATAATGGCCGGAACACCGCTATTTTTCGGCATATGAATGGCTTCATAGTGCGCAGGCTGCTGGTACGCTTCACCGCGTTCCTTCATTTCCCAGAACGCATCACGTTCATGGATTTCAGGGATCACGGCAAAGTTATACGCCGGAGGAGGGGAGGAGATAGACCACTCCAGTGTACGGGCACCCCACGGGTCACCGGTCAGATCACGGTTTTGATCGCGGTCACGGACAGAAACCCAGAACATAATCAGCTGACACAGAATACCCAGCGCGATAATCCCGGCACCACAGGCAGCCACCACCAGTAGCGGATGGAATTGCGGGTCAATGTTCTGGCTCAGACGACGGGTCATCCCCATAAAGCCTAACGCGTACAGCGGCATAAAGGCGACGAAGAAACCGATGATCCAGCACCAGAAAGAACGTTTGCCCCAGGTTTCATTCAGCGTGAAGCCGAACGCTTTCGGGAACCAGTAAGTGACACCCGCCATACAACCGAATACCACACCACCGATAATCACGTTATGGAAGTGAGCAATCAGGAACAGGCTGTTATGCAGCACAAAGTCAGCACCCGGTACGGCCAGCAGCACCCCGGTCATTCCGCCCACCGAGAAGGTGATAATAAAACCCACGGTCCAGAGCATCGGCGCGGTCATCTGAACGCGTCCCTGATACATGGTGAACAGCCAGTTAAAGATTTTCACCCCGGTCGGAATCGCGATGATCATGGTCATAATACCGAAGAAGGCGTTAACGTTGGCGCCGGCACCCATGGTGAAGAAGTGGTGGAGCCAGACAACAAACGACAATACGGTAATCGCCACGGTCGCCCACACCATGGAGGTGTAGCCAAACATCCGCTTTTTGGAGAACGTCGCGGTGACTTCAGAGAAGACCCCGAAGACCGGCAGAACCAGAATGTAAACTTCCGGATGTCCCCAGACCCAGATCAGGTTGACGTACATCATCATGTTGCCGCCCATTTCATTAGTGAAGAAATGGAAGCCCAGATAACGGTCAAGTGTCAGCAGTGCCAGGGTAACGGTCAGTACCGGGAACGCAGCGATAATCAGTACGTTGGTACACAGCGATGCCCAGGTAAAGATCGGCATTTTGAACATCGTCATGCCAGGTGCACGCATCTTCAGAATGGTGACGAAGAAGTTGATCCCGGTCAGTGTGGTCCCGATACCGGATAACTGCAGACTCCAGATCCAGTAGTCGACCCCGACCCCGGGACTGTATTCACTCCCGGAAAGCGGCGGATAGGCCAGCCAGCCAGTCTGTGCAAATTCCCCGACCCCGAGCGACAGGTTAACCAGAATCACACCGATCGCGGTAAACCAGAAGCTGAGGTTGTTCAGGAACGGGAAGGCGACATCACGCGCACCAATTTGCAGGGGCACGGCAATGTTCATCAGTCCGACGACAAAAGGCATCGCCACGAAGAAGATCATAATCACGCCGTGCGCGGTGAAGATCTGATCGTAGTGATGCGGCGGCAGGAAGCCCGCCTCGCCGGCCGAGGCCAGTACCTGCTGGCTACGCATCATTATCGCATCGGCGAAACCACGCAACAGCATGACGAACGCCAGGATAATGTACATGATACCGAGCTTTTTATGGTCGATAGAGGTAATCCATTCAGACCACAGGTACTGCCACTTACCGAAGTAAGTGATAGCCGCCAGAATAGCGATACCGACAATGATAATAGCGGAGCAGGTCACCATGACGATTGGTACGTCTAATGGAACCGCCGCTAAACTTAATTTTCCTAACATGGTTTATTCCCCTGCTCCGGCGGTAGCCTGATGGCTCATATCCATACCTTCGTGCTGAGACATGGTCATATTCCCGTCATGTGCCATGAACTTATCGACAACCTCGTTGAAAAGTTGCGGATTCGCGGTAGAGAAGTACTCCACGGGATTATTCTCACTCGGTGCGGCCAGCTGGTTGAATTGATCCAGGGTGGTCAGCGTATTTGACGACGCCTTCACCTTATCTACCCATTGCTGGAAGTCCGCGTTGTCTTTGGTGGCAATGGCTTTGAACTTCATACCAGAGAAACCACGACCGCTGAAGTTAGACGAAATACCGTCAAAAATTCCTGGCTGATTGGCAATCAGGTGCAGTTTGGTCTGCATTCCTGCCATCGCGTAGATCTGGCTGCCAAGGGTAGGAATAAAGAAGGAGTTCATCACGGAGTTCGAGGTGATTCTGAAACTGACCGGCGTATTGACCGGGAAGGCAATCTGGTTAACCGTGGCTATCCCTTGTTCCGGGTAGATAAACAGCCATTTCCAGTCCAGGGCAATGACGTCAATCTCGACAGGTTTTACCTCTGAAGCGATAGGTTTTGCGGGTTCAAGTGCGTGAGTTGATTTCCATGTCAGCACACCCAGGAAGAGAATGATAAGGATAGGGACGATCCAGACCACCGCTTCCACTTTATTCGAGTGCGACCAGTTAGGTGAATATTTAGCGTTCGTATTCGACGCCCGATATTTCCAGGCAAACACGATAGCCATAAAGATTACAGGGATCACCACCACTAACATCAAGCCGAAGGCTGTCATGATCAGTGAACGTTGCTCCATTGCAATCTGACCTTTGGGATTTAATAAGGCACTATCACATCCGCTGAGTAACACTGCGCCGGTGATAAGTGACAAAATCCCCAAACATTTATTGTATTTCCTGAGTCTCATTTAACGACCTCAATGACAAAGGGCTTATTGTCGTTTAAGTGTGGTGGCATTTTACGGTAAGGTTTCTTTACTGTAAACCAAATTGAGGTTGTGTCATCAGAATGTATCCTTACCCTCAGTAAAATTTAACAAAGTTTACCCGGAGTTAAAAAGCTAAGATACATCAACCAGTTAGTCGCTATTCGAACAGACTGAAATATTCTTATCGCTAATATTCCTTATAGCTATAACGGCCACGGGCTGTTATAAGAAAATTAACATTTAACCTTTTGTTAACTATTTAGCCGGTTATTTCGGCAATGTGCTGGCTATAATTTGGCCAGTTGTTAACAGCTATGAAACGGGGGGGATTAAAATAATGTGCCACCCCATTTCAGATTACGCATTAAATGTCACTTTTTTATCTGCCGGCAATCGAGCATCACTCCGAATAATACGGCGAGGCAGAGAATGGCCATTCCTGTTTCAAAAATGGGCGCATCCCGAAAGCCGGCGGGTAGCCAATGGAACGCTGACAGCATAAGTGTAGACAGCCAGCCCAAAAGTACCAGGCAACCGGCAAGAAACACCCGGAAAGCCAGGCGATAAGCGGAGGGAAATGCGGTTCGCCGCGGAAAAGAGGTTTGCCGGGTGAGTCCGTTGAGGCTGTGACGGCTGATGAGCAGCAGCAGCAGCCCCGGTACTCCGGCAAAAACGGTAAAGGCATAAAATAACGGCCATCCCCACAGTTCGACCAGCCAGCCGGCGGCCGGCCCCACATAGACCCGGCCTACCGCCGAGAGTGCCGACAGCAAAGCGAACTGGGTGGCTGAAAACGATGCGTTACATAACGCCATCAGCAGGGCGACAAAGGCGGCGGTGCCCATGCCCCCGCACAGGTTTTCGATAAAGACCGCGCCGGCCATGCTCCACAGATGGACCGGCGTGACACTCAGTAGCCAGTAAGCCAGATTGGATACCGTCTGAAAGATACCAAACCACATCAGTGCGCGGAACAGGGTCAGTCGCTGCATCAGCACGCCGCCATACAGCGCCCCGATGATGGTTGCCAGTAACCCGAGCGTTTTATTTACCAGCCCGACATCCCCGGCACTGAACCCCAGGCCACGGATCAGAAATGTGGTACTCAGCGCACCCGCAAACGCGTCACCGAGCTTATAAAGGATGATCAGGGTGATCATCAGCCAGGCATTATTGCGGCCGAAAAAGTCGAGCAGGGGGGCGACCACGGCCTCACGGAGGGTCAGCGGACGTACCGCCGTGGTCTCCGGCTCTTTTGCCATCAGGGTCCCGAGGATCCCGGGCAGCATCAGCAGAGCCATCAGCCAGTAAGTGGCATGCCAGCCGAGAAAACGATCCGCCAGCCAGAGGGCTAAGCCACCGGACACCAGCATGGCGAGCCGGTAACCGAGCACCGTAATCGCCGCACCGCTGCCGCGTTGCTCTTCCGGAAGGACATCCGTTTTCCAGGCATCAAAGACGATGTCCTGGGAGGCTGAGCAAAAGGCGACGATCACTGCCAGTAAAGCAAGCCAGGTCAGATGACCGGCAGGCTGAATAAAGCCCATGGCGGCAATGGTGATCATCAGGGCGCATTGCGCCATTAATAACCACCCGCGACGACGGCTCAGTACCGGTGGAGCATAGCGATCCAGAAAGGGAGACCAAAGAAACTTAAAGACGTAGGCCTGTCCGACCAGAGAGAAAATACCGATAGTTTTCAGATCGATATTTTCAACGGTCATCCAGGCCTGAAGAGTACCGGACGTTAAGGCCAGCGGTAAGCCTGACGAAAACCCCAGTAATAGCAGAACAGTAAAGTTTCGCTGGCTGAAAATCTTTAAATAGTCTGAACGCATGACACCCTGCTGCATGATGAAAATTCATGCAGCAATCATATCATTCAGCGGGAGTTTTGTTTAATGAAGTCATTGATGCTGGTGTCCTGAGCCATATCAGAAATCACATCGCTCATTGTGGCATTGACGGCATTAGTGATCTTTTCGTTCGTGGCATTGAAGGCACCTTCCACACTGTAGGTCTGACGATAGGTTTTGACCTGACGGTTACCATTTTTCGCCGTAGCCGTGATGGAGATGTCCGCATTAGTCGTAATGCTGTAACGCAGGTTCCCCTGAGTGACATTCGCATAGAGTTTGTTGACGACGATCTGCAGGTCAACCGCACCGTTCGGGCCAATCATATAACCGCGCGCGGTCATCTGTTTTTCCAGCACTTCCTGCAACAGGAAACGTAAATCACGTGACGGCGTCAGGGTAACCAGCTGGTTATCACGGTTAATCTGCGCCAGCGCCTGGCTGGTACGTTGGTCGGCCCCGTTAACGCTGATAGTCACGCCCATCAGGCTGGGGTCTTGCTGAGGTAATGTCATTTTCGGGGTGACATCAAGGGTATTACTGCTGGTAGCGCAGCCGGCAAGGGCAAAGACTGCCAGCAGAGGGAAGATTACGCGTTTTAACATACAAATTTTCTCATCACATGATAAAAACAAGATAGCCCGCAACACGGTGTGCCGGCAGAACCCGGGCAGCATACCCGGGAAGGCTGTCAGATGAATCTGTAAAAGCCTCTGGATTTCAGCGGATAACTCATCCATAGTCCGCGGATGTTACCGCTCTATCATGCTTAATCGTCTATTAAATAGCACGTAATTTTTTTGCACAGATAGCGCCGTGATTCTGAAAAACAAACTAGTATTGATAATGAAGGGCAGCGTGCTCGCAAGCCAGGAGTAACAGAGATGATTCGGGGAATAATAGAAGACAAATTACGCAACGAATTTCAGCCTGTCCACCTCGATGTTCAGGATGAAAGCTATCGTCACAACGTGCCTGCCGGTTCAGAAAGCCACTTTAAAGTGGTGATTGTCACTGACCGCTTTGCGGGACAGCGTTTTCTGGCCCGGCATCGCGCAATCTACAGTGTCTTATCTGAGGAACTGGCAGGCCCGGTCCATGCCCTCGCACTGCATACGTATACCACCGCAGAATGGCAGGGCTTGCAGGATACGGTTCCCGCGTCCCCTGACTGTCGCGGGGCCGGGTTACAGGCATAATCTGTCCCGGGTGACTCTCTCTGTAACGGCCCTGCGGCCGTTTTTTTTATGAAAAAAATCCGGAGCGGATCAAAAATCAGCGTCAGTGCCCTGATCCACTGCATGTGGCACCTCGACTCATTCCCCCGATGCCGCTATAATGCTGCGTCTATTTTTCCGGAATGTCTTCGGGACGCTTCTGGTAACAGGGAACGGAGTATTCTTCACGGAAGCCGTCCCGGTTGTTAGATAGTGCGTATTCATTAATGCGTGATGTCTGAAGTTGACCGAGCACGTGATTTTTTGAGGTAACAAGATGCAAGTTTCAGTTGAAACCACACAGGGCCTGGGCCGTCGCATTACCATCACAGTCGCTGCTGACAGCATTGAGACTGCGGTGAAGAAAGAACTGATTGATGTAGCGAAGAAAGTCCGCATCGATGGTTTCCGTAAAGGCAAAGTACCTGCCAACATCATCGAACAACGTTACGGTGCTTCCGTGCGTCAGGACGTGCTGGGCGAACTGATGTCCCGCAACTTTATTGATGCGATCATCAAAGAAAAAATTAATCCGGCGGGCGCACCTAAGTATGTCCCGGGTGAGTACAAAGCGGGTGAAGATTTCACTTACGCGGTAGAGTTTGAAGTCTACCCGGAAATCGAACTGCAGGGTCTGGACGCTATCGAGGTTGAAAAACCTCAGGTAGAAGTGAAAGACGAAGATGTCGATACCATGCTGGACACTCTGCGCAAGCAGCAGGCTGACTGGAAAGAAACCAGCGAAGCCGCGGCAGCTGAAGACCGTGTCACTATCGACTTCACGGGTTCGGTTGACGGTGAAGAGTTTGAAGGCGGAAAATCGTCTGACTTCGTACTGGCCATGGGCCAGGGTCGTATGATCCCTGGTTTCGAAGACGGCCTGGTCGGTCACAAAGCCGGTGAAGAATTCACCATCGACGTTAAGTTCCCGGAAGATTACCACGCCGAGAACCTGAAAGGTAAAGACGCGAAGTTTGCGATTGTTCTGAAAAAAGTAGAACAGCGCGAACTGCCGGAATTCACCGAAGAGTTCGTGAAACGTTTCGGTGTGGCTGACGGATCGGTTGCCGGTCTGCGTACCGAAGTTCGTAAGAACATGGAACGTGAACTGAAAAATGCCGTACGTAACAACATCAAAACCCAGACTATCGATGGCCTGATCAAAGCCAATGACATCGATGTTCCGGCTGCGCTGATCGACAGCGAAATTGATGTTCTGCGTCGCCAGGCGGCACAGCGTTTTGGTGGTAACGAAGCGCAGGCGCTGGAATTACCGCGTGAACTGTTCGAAGAGCAGGCAAAACGTCGCGTTGTTGTTGGCTTACTGCTGGGCGAAGTTATCCGCACCAGCGAACTGAAAGCTGACGAAGAGCGTGTTAAAGGCCTGATCGAAGAAATGGCTTCAGCGTATGAAGATCCACAGGAAGTGATCGAGTTCTACGGCAAAAATAAAGAGCTGATGGACAACATGCGTAATGTTGCTCTGGAAGAGCAGGCGGTAGACGTTCTGCTGGAAAAAGCGAAAGTCACCGAAAAAGCGGCCAGCTTCCAGGACCTGATGAACCAGGCTCAGACAGCATAAGTGGTGTCTGAAGTGTACTGAAATGAAGCCCGTGAGCCAGATGGTCACGGGCTTTTTTACTTATACAGCGAGCTTCCCGCAGGCAGGCATACTTTTTCTTTATATTTCCATCATCTACTGGCAGATTATCGGCCAGACTCATGCATAATCTTCGCGAATCCTCAAAAGATTGTTATGCTTGAATTACTGGCAGTTATCCCCACATATGAGGGAGTGTGAGAAGAAACTGGCTGATTAACCGTCCTGACGTTGTCGGAAGGAGGCAGGCTTCGTGGGAATCGTAGCTTTCCTAACGTAAAATCGGTACAGAGTGTTACCAACGAACTTTATTCAGGAGACGGTTATGTCATACAGTGGCGAACGTGAAATGACAGCATCACAGATGGCCCTGGTGCCAATGGTGGTTGAGCAGACCTCGCGCGGTGAGCGGTCATACGACATTTTTTCCCGCTTACTTAAAGAGCGAGTGATTTTCCTGACCGGCCAGGTGGAAGACCACATGGCTAACCTGATTGTGGCGCAGATGCTTTTTCTGGAAGCTGAAAATCCTGAGAAAGATATCTACCTGTACATCAACTCACCCGGTGGCGTGATCACCGCAGGGATGTCAATTTATGACACCATGCAGTTTATCAAGCCTGATGTGAGCACCATTTGTATGGGGCAGGCATGTTCAATGGGGGCATTCCTGTTGACGGCGGGGGCAGAAGGGAAACGTTTCTGTCTGCCAAATTCACGTGTCATGATCCACCAGCCGTTAGGCGGATTCCAGGGACAGGCATCGGACATCGAAATCCATGCCCGTGAAATCCTGAAAGTGAAACAGCGCATGAATGAATTGATGGCGAAACATACCGGCAAACCGCTGGAACAGATCATTGATGATACAGAGCGTGACCGTTTCCTCTCAGCCTCAGAAGCGGTAGAGTATGGGCTGGTCGACTCAATTCTGACGCAACGTAAATAAAACTTTTTGCTACACTGCACTCAATGTCAGACGTGCAGTCTGAAGTAGCCGGAAGTGTTTTGCCGGGTGTCGCTCGCCTGACCCTGGGGCCTGGCGGGCAGCCGAAACTATAAAGAGGTTAACTGATGACAGAGAAGCGCAAAGACGGTTCAGGTAAGTTGCTGTACTGCTCTTTTTGCGGCAAGAGCCAGCATGAAGTGCGTAAACTGATTGCCGGACCGTCAGTGTATATCTGTGATGAATGCGTCGATTTATGCAACGACATTATCCGCGAGGAAATCAAAGAAGTTGCACCGCATCGTGAACGTAGTGCCCTGCCTACGCCGCGCGAAATACGCGTTCATCTCGATGATTACGTGATTGGCCAGGAAAAAGCCAAGAAAGTTCTGTCAGTAGCGGTATATAACCACTACAAGCGTCTGCGCAATGGTGATACCAGCAATGGCGTTGAACTGGGCAAGAGTAACATTCTGCTGATTGGTCCGACCGGTAGCGGTAAAACCTTACTGGCCGAAACCCTGGCGCGTTTACTGGATGTGCCTTTCACCATGGCCGATGCCACCACCCTGACCGAAGCCGGTTATGTGGGTGAGGATGTGGAAAACATCATCCAGAAACTGCTGCAGAAATGTGATTATGATGTGCAGAAAGCACAACGCGGTATCGTCTACATCGACGAAATTGACAAAATTTCCCGTAAATCGGATAACCCGTCAATCACCCGTGATGTCTCCGGTGAAGGGGTTCAGCAGGCTTTACTGAAACTGATCGAAGGGACAGTCGCCGCCGTTCCGCCTCAGGGAGGACGTAAACATCCGCAGCAGGAATTTTTACAGGTCGATACCTCTAAAATCCTGTTTATCTGTGGCGGTGCGTTCGCCGGCCTGGATAAAGTGATTGCTCAGCGTGTCGAAACCGGCTCCGGTATCGGGTTTGGCGCCACGGTCAAAGATAAGTCTCAGAAAGCGACTGAAGGTGAATTACTGTCCCAGGTTGAACCTGAAGACTTAATTAAATTCGGTCTGATCCCTGAGTTTATCGGTCGTCTGCCGGTGGTTGCGACGCTGAATGAACTGAGTGAAGAAGCGCTGATCCAGATCCTGCGTGAGCCGAAAAATGCCCTGACCAAGCAGTATCAGGCATTATTCAGCCTCGAGGGTGCAGAGCTTGAGTTCCGCGATGAAGCACTGACGGCGATTGCCAAAAAAGCCATGGCCCGTAAAACCGGTGCCCGTGGTCTGCGCTCTATCGTGGAAGCCGCTTTACTGGATACCATGTACGATTTACCGTCCATGGAAGGGATTGAAAAAGTCGTCATTGATGATTCTGTCATTGAAGGCAAATCCGAACCTATGCTGATCTACAGCACGCAGGAAGCACAGGCTTCTGGCGAATAATTCAGCAATTCCGGCAGTCCGGTAACGAATGAAAGGGGAAAATTGCTTCCCCTTTCATTTTTCTCGCATTTATGACATTGAATGTGGTGTCAACATCCCCATATACTCAATTATCTTTGGGCCTTTAGCACCCTGGTCAGACGAATGGGGTGGCAGCCTGTTACCTGGCGGAAATTAACTAAGAGAGAGCTCTATGACTTCTGAGCGTTCCGAACGCATTGAAATCCCCGTATTGCCATTACGCGATGTGGTGGTTTATCCGCACATGGTTATTCCGTTGTTTGTTGGGCGCGAGAAATCGATACGCTGTCTGGAAGCAGCGATGGACAACGATAAAAAGATCCTGCTGGTGGCTCAGAAAGAAGCCACGACAGATGAACCCGGCGTCGGTGATCTTTTTTCAGTAGGTACTGTTGCTTCTGTCCTGCAAATGCTGAAACTTCCTGATGGTACGGTCAAGGTACTGGTTGAAGGGTTACAGCGTGCACATATCGACACCCTCGCCGATGACGGTGACCATTTTGTAGCCCGTGCAGACTATCTGGCGTCTGCAGAGATTGAAGAACGTGAGCAGGAAGTCCTGGTCCGTACCGCAGTCAATCAGTTTGAAGGCTACATAAAACTGAATAAGAAGATCCCACCGGAAGTGCTGACATCGCTGAACAATATCGATGATGCGGCGCGTCTGGCGGATACCATTGCAGCGCATATGCCGCTGAAACTGGCAGATAAACAGTCTGTGCTTGAGATGACTGACATCACAGAGCGCCTCGAATACCTGATGGCGATGATGGAGTCTGAAATTGACCTGCTGCAGGTCGAGAAACGCATCCGTAACCGCGTCAAGAAACAGATGGAAAAAAGCCAGCGCGAGTACTATCTGAACGAGCAGATGAAGGCGATTCAGAAAGAACTCGGCGAGATGGACGACGCTCCTGACGAATTTGAAGCACTGCAGCGTAAAATTGATGCGGCCAGAATGCCGAAAGAGGCAAAAGAAAAAACCGAAGCTGAGCTGCAGAAACTGAAAATGATGTCACCGATGTCTGCAGAAGCGACAGTGGTGCGTGGTTATATCGACTGGATGGTTCAGGTGCCCTGGACCGGCCGAAGCAAGGTCAAAAAAGACCTGCGTAAGGCGCAGGAGACGCTGGATACCGACCACTACGGTCTTGAGCGTGTGAAGGATCGTATCCTTGAGTATTTAGCGGTCCAGAGCCGTGTGAATAAAATCAAGGGGCCTATCCTCTGTCTGGTAGGGCCTCCGGGGGTCGGTAAGACCTCACTGGGACAGTCCATTGCTAAAGCGACCGGTCGTAAATATGTGCGTATGGCACTGGGCGGCGTTCGTGATGAAGCAGAAATCCGTGGACACCGCCGGACGTACATTGGCTCAATGCCTGGCAAACTCATCCAGAAAATGGCGAAAGTCGGGGTGAAAAACCCGCTGTTCCTGCTGGATGAAATTGACAAAATGTCGTCTGATATGCGTGGCGACCCGGCCTCTGCGTTGCTGGAAGTGCTGGACCCGGAACAGAATATCGCCTTTAACGATCACTACCTGGAAGTGGATTATGACTTGTCCGACGTGATGTTTGTCGCGACCTCAAACTCCATGAACATCCCGGCACCACTGCTGGACCGTATGGAAGTGATCCGTCTGTCCGGTTATACCGAAGACGAAAAGCTGAATATTGCTAAGCGTCACCTGTTACCGAAACAGATTGAGCGTAATGCACTGAAGCCGAAAGAAATTACGGTGGAAGACAGTGCGCTGATGGGCATCATCCGCTATTACACCCGAGAAGCCGGTGTGCGTAGCCTGGAACGTGAACTGTCTAAACTGTGTCGTAAAGCAGTGAAAGCATTGTTACTGGATAAAAACCAGAAACACATCACCATCAACAGCGAAAACCTGAAGGATTTCCTCGGGGTACAACGCTTTGATTACGGACGTGCCGACGAAGAAAACCGTATCGGTCAGGTCACCGGTCTGGCATGGACCGAAGTCGGCGGTGATCTGCTGACCATCGAAACGGCCAGTGTGCCGGGTAAAGGTAAACTGACCTATACCGGTTCTCTGGGCGAGGTGATGCAGGAATCTATCCAGGCGGCGCTGACCGTTGTCCGTGCCCGGGCCGATTCACTGGGGATCAGCAGTGACTTCTACGAGAAAAGGGACATTCACGTCCACGTTCCGGAAGGTGCAACCCCGAAAGATGGCCCGAGTGCAGGTATTGCCATGTGTACCGCGCTGGTCTCCAGCCTGACGGGGAACCCGGTGCGTGCCGATGTGGCGATGACCGGAGAAATTACGCTGCGGGGTCAGGTATTACCTATCGGTGGCCTGAAGGAAAAACTGCTGGCAGCGCATCGCGGCGGTATCAAAACCGTCCTGATCCCTGATGAAAACAAGCGAGACCTGGAAGAGATCCCGGATAACGTGATCGCCGACCTGAAAATTCATCCGGTTAAACGTATCGAAGAAGTGCTGAGTCTGGCACTGGAACGTGCGCCTGAAGGGTTTGAAGTCGTCAGTCACTAGTACTGCTGACGGGGTTCGCTGAGGGCTGAAGATCGCCGGATGACGGCGATCTTCAGCGAATTCCGGTCCGTAAAGGCCGGAAATGAAGATTCGGACTGAATACCGTTGTATCGGGCTGAGATGCTTGCTATAACAAGGCTGTTCTTTACCGGGGCAGTAGCCTGGCGGTGAAGTGAAAAATTAAAAGGGGATGATAGAGTGAATAAATCACAATTGATCGACAAAATTGCTGCAAATGCGGATATCTCCAAGGCAGCGGCTGGACGTGTATTAGATGCTTTTATGGGTGCAGTCACCGATTCACTGAAAGACGGTGATGAAGTTGCTCTGGTCGGTTTCGGGACGTTCTCTGTCCGTGAAAGAGCTGAGCGTACCGGACGTAACCCTCAGACCGGGAAAGAAATCACTATCCCGGCCGGTAAAGTCCCGGGCTTCCGTGCAGGTAAAGCGCTGAAAGACTCTGTTAATTAATAAATTTTAGCAACATGAAAGGAATTTCTTTCATGCATTGAGGACTGTGCAGACGTTCTCATGTAACATACAGGCACATCATGGTGATGTGCCTTTTTTTATGCCGGATACCGGTAAAATCAGATCCGGCGGCTGCATCACCAGAAAACGATGAAAAACTGCTGACACCTCGGTCGGCTGGTTTTTGAGTTGAACGGCGACGGTAAAGCGTCATATTTACACTACAGCGGAGTGTTGCCATACCATGATGGACAATTTACGCACGGCCTCTAGCCACATCGTGCTGAAGATTATACTGGGACTGATCATTGTTTCATTCGTGCTGACCGGCGTGGGTAACTATTTGATTGGTGGTAATAGCGATTACGCTGCAAAAGTTAATGGCACGACGATTAGCAGGGCAGAGCTTGAAAATGCGTTCAACAATGAGCGTAGCCGCGAGCAGCAACAGCTGGGGGCGCAATTCTCTCAACTGGCCGCTAACCCGCAATTTATGCAGCAGATGCGTCAGCAGGCAATGTCTGACCTGATCGATCAGACGCTGATGCAACAGTATGTCAAGTCATTGAATCTTGATGTCAGTGACGCGCAGATCAAAGAAGCTATCTTTGCTCAGAAAGCGTTCCAGACTGACGGCCGGTTTGATAATGCCCGTTTTAATGGTCTGATTAACAACATGGGGTATACCGCGGATCAGTACGCCGCTGCGCTGCGTAAAAGCCTGGTAACCAGTCAGATTGTCAATGCGGTGACCAACACCGACTTTGTGCTGAAGAATGAAAGCAGCCAGTTAGTCAGCCTGATAGCGCAGACCCGCAGCGTCCGCGAAGCGGCGTTCAATACGGATGCACTGGCGGCGAAACAGACGGCCTCTGATGATGAAATCAGCAGCTATTATCAGCAGCATAAAGACAGCTTTATGACTCCGGAACAATTCCGCGTCAGCTATATTGAACTGGATGCTTCGGCACTGCAAAAAACGCCGACTCAGCAACAGGTTCAGGCATGGTATGACAGCCATAAGAGCGACTATACCCAGCAACAACAGACCCGTTTCAGTGTCATCCAGGTGAAAACCGGGGCCGAGGCTCAGGCTATTCTGGCGCAACTGAAGCAGGGGGCAGATTTTGCGACCCTCGCGAAAGAAAAGTCTGTCGATGCTATTTCTGCTCGTAAAGGCGGAGATATGGGCTGGCTGGAACAGGACACTCTGCCGGATGAGCTGAAAAATGCCGGCCTGACGCAAAAAGGTCAGTTGTCGGGCGTGATCAAAAGTTCGGTCGGTTACCTGATTGCCCGTCTGGATGATATTCATCCGCAGCAGGTTCAGCCACTGTCTGCGGTTTATAACACCGTAGCGCAGCAGGCCGCACAGGATGCGGCGGTCAGCGAGTTCTATAAGTTACAGCAGAAAGTGAGTGATGCCGCGAGCAATAACAATACCTCACTGGCCGGTGCAGAAAGCGCAGCCGGGGTGAAATCTGTTGAAACTGACTGGTTCAGCCGTGACTCAGTGCCGGCGGCACTGAACTTTGATCCGGTGAAGCAGGTACTGTTCGGCGGTACGCTGCTCGGCAGCAACGGTTCTGTGGGCAGCAACTCTGACATTATCAGTGTCGATGGCGACAGAGCTTTCGTGGTCCGTATTTCAGAGCACAAACCTGAAGCGGTGAAACCGCTGGATCAGGTCAAAGCGCAGATTGCCGACCGTATTAAGCATGATAAAGCGATGCAGCTGGCCCGCACACAGGCCGCGTCGGTTATCGATGAACTGAAAGCCGGTAACACCACTGCCTTTGATGCTGCCGGACTGAAATTCGGCGAAGCTGAGACGCTGAGCCGTAATAGCCAGAGTTCGCTGACGTCCACAGCCTTTGCATTGCCGGAGCCGGCAGCAGGTAAATCTTCTTACGGCATCAGTGAGGATATGCTGGGGAATGTGGTTATCCTGTCTCTGGATAAAGTGATCCCCGGGACTTTACCGGCAGCGCAGGTCACTCAACTGGTTAACGGTGTGAGCCAGAATAATGCGCAGCTGGTCTTTGCCGCGCTGTTACAGAACCTGCGTCATGATGCGAAAATTAAGATCGGTGCGGCGGCACAATCCGAGTAACTGACCGCATAAAATAATGTCACTCTGTAACCCGAAAGGCTGCTTTTTGCAGCCTTTCGTTTTTTTATCCGGGGCACTCTGTCGCGTCCCGGAGAGCTCTGTCATCGTATGGCTGAATTTTCATCTATGGAGAGCCATGACTATGTTAAAGGAACAACGACGCTTCCGGATTTTTTCATTATGTTTGGCCCTGGCGGCCTGCAGTTTTCAGTCTCCTGCCACCCCTTCCGCGACAGTGGCTGGCAGCCCCGCACCGGTGGCGGAGGAACAGGCCGGTCCCGGAAAAGTAAGTATTAATCAGGCCACGGCAGAAATGCTGGCAGAGGCCATGAACGGGGTCGGATTAAAGAAAGCCCGGTCGATAGTGGAATATCGCGAGCAGTACGGGCCTTTTACCTCGGTAGAGCAGTTGGCAGAGGTTCCGGGGATGGGCACCAGCCTGGTCGAACGGAATCTCAGCCGGCTGACACTCTGACCCGGGCGTGCTGCTTTGCCGCGTGACCGGTTTGCGGCACAGCCAGGGGCAAAGAGACGACAGCACAGACCAGAGACGGGAAAACCGCAGGAGTACACCGCAGCAGGGGTGTCACAGCATACCGGAACGATTGCAGATGAGTCAGCTGCGTCCGTAGCGGGGAGTCTGAAAGCACAGGGGCAGCCCTGAATGTGCTCCCCTGTGCATCAGAACGGCTATTGCAGACCGGTTTTTTGCTTCATCGCATCCATCACGGCATGCGGGTTTTGCTGGTAATCGTCCAGCCCTCTGGCCCTGAGGTGACAGGCCGCACATTCACCGCAGCCATCGCCCTGGATACCGTTATAACAGGTCAGTGTCGCAGTACGCACCAGCGGCAATTGTTTCCAGTAATCGGCCAGGGCCCAGGTTTCTGCCTTATTCAGCCACATCAGGGGCGTTTCGAAACGCACATTACGGGCCATACCCAGTTCAACGGCATGGTTCAGTGCTTTGACGAAATCGTTTCTGCAGTCCGGATAGCCGGAGAAGTCGGTTTCACACACCCCGGTGATGACGGCCTCTGCATTCACCTGATAGGCATAAATGGACGCGAGGGTCAGAAACAGAATATTTCGGCCTGGTACGAAGGTACTCGGCAGTCCATTGCTGTCCGGGGTATAGGCAGGCACCGGAATATTGTCTCTGGTCAGACTGCTGATGGCCAGTTCGTTGAGCAACGTGACATCCAGCACTTTGTGGGCACAGGCGCCCAGTTGCTGACTGAGCTGGCGGGCAACATCAATCTCCTGACGATGGCGTTGACCATAATCAAAAGTGACGCAATGTACCTCATCATACTGATTCAGGGCCTGAATCAGGCAGGTGGTGGAATCCTGCCCGCCACTAAAAACTACTACAGCGCTTTTCATTATCAATATTCCCGTCAAAAATACCGGCCTATGTTACCGCCTGACGGACAAAAGAACAAAACTGGCGGCACAGAAGGGTGTTTTTAGCAGGGGAGTTGTGACTGAAATCCGCTGATATCCCCGATATTTTCTGCGACCCATGCCGGGTTGTAATATGTCTCCGGGTAGCGCTCGCCGCTGTCGCAGATTAATGTCACCAGCGAGCCACACTCACCGTTGGCTTTCATTTTTTCCGCCACATGTAACAACCCGATGAAATTAGTGCCGGTCGAGGGGCCTACGCGACGACCGAGAATTTTTTCCAGCGCGTACATTCCGGCCAGCGATGCACCGTCAGGAACTTTTAGCATCTCATCGATGACATCCGGCAGGAAAGATGGCTCGACCCGTGGGCGACCGATACCCTCAATCCTGCTGCCCGCTGAGTGGTTCAGTCCGGGATCCCGGTGTTTCCAGTAATCATAAAAGACGGAGTTTTCCGGATCGGTCACCAGAAGGCGGGTAGGGGCACCGCGATAGCGGATGTAACGACCGAGCGTAGCGGAAGTCCCTCCGGTACCGGCACTCATTACCAGAGTATGTGGCACCGGGTAGGGTTCATCCTGCATCTGACGAAAAATACTCTCGGCAATATTATTATTGCTGCGCCAGTCGGTGGCCCGCTCTGCGTAGGTGAACTGATCCATATAATGCCCCTGTTGTTCGCGGGCCAGCTGTGCAGACTGCTGATAGATTTCAGACGAGGTTGCCACGAAGTGACACTGACCGCCATAGAACCTGATCTGTTCTGTTTTACGCCGGGCTGTACTGGCGGGCATCACAGCGATAAAGGGTAACCCCAGCAGACGGGCAAAATAGGCTTCAGAAACGGCTGTACTCCCGGAAGAAGCTTCGATGACCGGGGTATGCTGATTGATCCAGCCATTGCTCAGGCCATAGAGGAAGAGGGAACGTGCCAGCCGGTGCTTCAGACTACCACTGGGATGGGTGCTCTCATCTTTCAGGTAGAAATGAATTCCCGGATACTCTTTCAGGCTAAAGCGGATCAGGTGTGTATCGGCAGAGCGCCGGAAGTCAGCATTAAGTTCGTTAACAGCATCGCGTACCCAGGTATCAGCCATGGTTTTATCTCCGGAAATAAAAAAATAGCATAAAGCACCCTGCGGAAAAAAAGGTCACTAAATACGGTTTAAAATGGCAGAATAAGAGAAAGATATTCTCCATGGGGGCGTTATGATAGATAAAACTGACCGAAAGCTGCTCGCTCTGTTACAGGAGGACAGTACATTGTCCCTTCAGGAACTGGCCATGGCGGTTAACCTGACCTCAACGCCCTGCTGGAAGCGGCTGAAAAAACTGGAAGATAATGGCATTATACGCCGCCGTGTCACCCTGCTGGATGGTGAAAAGCTGGGGCTGGGACTGACCGCCTTTATGTTTGTAAAAACCAGACAACACAGTAAAGCGTGGTATCAGACCTTTTCGGACCTGATCAACGGATTACCGGAAGTGATGGGGTGCTACCGGATGGCGGGGGAGTATGATTATCTGCTGCGTATTCAGGTTGCTGACATGAAAAGTTATGATGCTTTATATAAAAAGCTGGCCGAAAGCCTCGATGGTCTGACCGAAGTCACCTCCAGTTTTGCGATGGAAGAAATTAAATATACCACGGCCATTCCGCTGAGCGTTTAAAACGCGACATCATGAGATCTCTTTGTGCAGTTATTTAGCTATTTACGTGAGTATTTCTCTTCAGAATGGCGGCGCTACTCAGGCGCGGTCAGTTTGCTGATTATTATTTCTCTGATGCAGTTAGTCCCGCCCCGGCTGGTCGGTATTATTGTCGATGGGGTGACACACCATAGTCTGGGAACCCGCCAGCTGACGGGCTGGATCTCGCTTATCTTAATCACCGCACTACTGACTTATCTGCTGCGATATGTCTGGCGGATCCTTCTGTTCGGTGCATCTTACCGGCTGGCGCTGGTACTGCGGGAAAAATACTATCGCCAGCTCAGCCAGCAGAGTCAGGTATTCTACAGTCAGTACCGGACCGGGGATCTGCTCGCCCGGGCCACTAACGATGTGGACCGGGTGGTTTTTGCTGCCGGAGAAGGGGTACTGACGCTGATCGATTCGCTGGTCATGGGGCTGGCGGTACTGGTGGTGATGAGCACACAAATCAGCTGGCAGCTCACCCTGGCGGCACTGCTCCCGATGCCGTTAATGGCATGGGTCATTAATCGTTGTGGTAAAAAATTACATCAGCGTTTCCGCGCCGCACAGGCCGCATTCTCGTCCCTGAACGATCAGGCGCAGGAAAGTCTGACCAGTATCCGTATGATCAAAGCTTTCGGGCTGGAATATCACCGGTCAGCACAGTTTGCTGAGACCACGGCACAGACCAGCAGGGACAACCTTCACGTTTCAAAGGTCGATGCTCTGTTTGAGCCAACGATCTATCTGGCTATCGCCTGTTCTAACTTTCTGGCCATTGCCGGAGGCGGCTGGATGGTCTGGCATCATCAGCTGACGCTGGGACAGCTCACCAGTTTTGTTATGTATCTGGGCCTGATGATTTGGCCGATGCTGGCGCTGGCCTGGATGTTCAATATCGTTGAACGGGGGAGTGCGGCGTGGACACGTATTTCTGCGTTGCTGTCGCTGCCACCCACGTTACCCGACGGGGATCAGCCGCTGCCGGAAACACGCGGAGAACTGGTGGCAGAGATCACCCGTTTTAGCTATCCCGGCACGGAGACCGACATTCTGCACGGGGTCCGTTTCCGGTTACCCCCGGGGGGAATGCTGGGGATTTGCGGGCCGACAGGCAGCGGGAAAACCACCTTACTTTCGCTGATTCAGCGGCATTATGATCTGAGTGAAGGGCGCATTGACTATCACGGCTATCCGCTGCCGGCATTATTGCTGGATGGCTGGCGTCAGCGCCTGTCGGTGGTTAATCAGACACCGTTTCTGTTTTCAGACACGATTGCGAACAATATTGCGCTGGGAGATCCCGGGGCCAGTCGTGAGCGGATAGAGCAGGCGGCGCTGCTGGCCTCTGTCCACGACGATATTTTGCACTTACCTGACGGTTATGACACGCAGGTGGGAGAACGGGGCGTTATGCTTTCCGGCGGACAAAAACAACGTATTTCTCTGGCCCGGGCGCTGCTGATGAATGCAGAAATCCTGATCCTGGATGATGCGCTCTCCGCCGTGGACGGTGAAACAGAACAACGCATCCTGTCCCGACTGCAGGAATGGCGGGCAGGGAAGACCGTGATCATAACGGCCCACCGTCTTTCTGCGTTACAGGGGGCCGACGAGATCCTGGTACTGCAGCAGGGACGGATCGCCCAGCGAGGAACACCGGCAGTGCTGGCGGAAGACGCCGGATGGTACCGTGAAATGTCGCAATATCAGAAAATTGCTGAATCCCTGTCTCACCGTACCGAACACCCTCAGTCTCAGGAGCATTAAGTGTCGCAGCCAGTCTCTTTTACGAAAACATTAATGCGTCTGCTGTCCTACGGGCGGGACTGGAAAAAGCCACTGACGATGGCAGTGCTTCTGCTGGTGATGGCTTCTGCGGCACAGGTGACCGGGCCTGCTCTGGTCAGCTACTTTATCGATCATTTTATCAGTACCCGGCAATGGCAATGGTTGCCGGTGCTGGCATTGGGGGGCGGCTTTCTGCTGCTGCAAATACTGGCGGCCGTTTTTAATTACCGCCAGTCACTGCTGTTTAACCGGGTCGCTATCGGGGTGGTCCGGAAAATTCGTTGTGAAGTGATGGATGCAGCCCTGCGTCAGCCATTATCGGCTTTTGACACCCGGCCGGTGGGGCAGCTTGTTTCCCGGGTCACCAATGACAGTGAAGTGGTCAGAGATTTATATATTTCTGTGGTCGGCAGTGTATTGCGTAGCGGGGTCCTGATCATCTCCATGCTGGTGGCGATGTTTATTCTGGACTGGCGAATGGCGCTGATTGCCGCCGGTATTTTTCCGCTGGTGATCGCCGTAATGATTATCTACCAGCGTTACAGTACCGGTATCGCCCGTCAGGTGCGAACCTTCCTCGCGGATATTAATAACAGCCTCAATGAGGTGATCAGCGGAATGACGGTGATTCAGCAGTTCCGGCGGCAGAAGTATTTTGCAGAACAGCTCCGTCAGCATAACGAAAACCACTATCAGGCGCGGATGAAAATTCTGCGACTGGATGCTTTCTTACTGCGCCCGTTATTAAATCTGTTTTCGGCGATTATTTTGTCTCTGCTGGTACTGCTATTTAGCTTGTCGGCCCCCGGACATTTTGAAGTGGGTGTCCTGTATGCGTTTATCGCCTATCTGGGACGTATCGAAGAACCCTTAATTGAACTGACTACCCGGCAATCATTGTTACAGCAGGCGGTCGTCTCGGCCGAGCGTATCTTTGAACTGATGGATGCGCCGGCCCAGCAATATGGTCCGGACCACCGGGCGCTGAAAACCGGGGCTCTGACCATCAATAATCTTTCCTTTGCGTATAAGCCTGGTCAGCCGGTGCTGAAAAATATTCACTGCCGGTTATCTTCCGGGGGATTCCTGGCTCTGGTCGGACATACGGGGAGTGGAAAAAGCACGCTGGCCGGTTTGCTGATGGGCTATTACCCCATTGCAGAGGGAGAAATTACGCTTGATGGCCGGAAGATTTCGCAGTTAAGCCATGCTGTACTGCGTAAAGGGATTGGTATGGTGCAGCAGGATCCGGTGATCCTGGCCGATACATTACTGGAAAATATTTGTCTGGGCAGAGAGATTAGCGCGTCGAAAGTCATGGCCGCGCTGGAGCAGGTCAAACTGATGGAATGGTTTCAGTCTCTGCCTGAAGGGCTTCATACCCGGATGGGAGAGCAGGGGAAAAGCCTGTCCGCCGGACAAAAACAACTGCTGGCACTGGCCCGCATCCTGGTCGATATCCCGGTATTATTAATTCTGGACGAGGCAACGGCCAGTATCGATTCCGGGACAGAACAAGCGATTCAGCAGGTGCTGAACCAGATACGTAAGAATACCACCCTGGTGGTTATCGCTCACCGGTTATCGACCATCACGGCGGCGGATACGATTCTGGTTCTGGAAAGAGGGGAGGTTATCGAGCAGGGAACACATCAGCAACTACTGGACCACCGTGGCCGCTATCGGCAGATGTATCAGTTACAACAGGCCGGTAATGAGCTATCACATCGCACTGCAGACTTTCCCGCTTCCGGCAATGCACTCAATTAGTACATTTTAATCAGACTGTTCTGATGAATGCACCACAATAGTGCCGCCGGCGTTATCGTGGTGCATCAGGCCTGAATTTTTTTATTCCCGCCATCCTCTCTGTTCTGAAAATCCGTTAACAGCCCGCTATCGTCGCATATCAGAAAAATAATTTATGAAATTATACAGATGGCATGCCATTTGCTTAAGATAGTCCAGGTTCAATGTAACTGATAATTTCAATACCCGGAGGGAGTGATATGAAGCTGGTAACCGTGGTGATTAAGCCATTTAAGTTAGAAGACGTGCGTGAAGCATTATCTTCCGTAGGTATCCAGGGCCTGACCGTCACTGAGGTGAAAGGCTTCGGTCGCCAGAAAGGGCACGCCGAACTTTATCGCGGTGCGGAATATAGTGTAAATTTTTTACCTAAAGTAAAAATTGATATTGCTATTGCCGAAGATCAGCTTGATGAAGTTATTGATATTATTAGTAAAGCTGCTTACACCGGTAAGATTGGTGATGGGAAAATTTTCGTGTCTGAACTGCAGCGGGTCATTCGTATCCGTACCGGTGAAACAGACGAAGCTGCGCTTTAATTTAGCCGTTGATTGTTGAGGTAGGGAAAAAATGAATAAACTTCTGACAAAACTGGCCTTAGCCGGAGCGGCTCTTTCGCCTTCACTGGCGTTTGCTGCACCTGCAGTGGCAGACCAGGCAGATAATGCATTTATGATGATTTGTACCGCACTGGTGTTATTTATGTCAGTGCCAGGTATTGCGCTCTTTTATGGCGGTCTTATCCGCGGCAAAAACGTCCTTTCCATGATGACCCAGGTCGCGGTAACGTTCTCTCTGGTCTGTGTTATCTGGGTTATCTACGGTTATTCTCTGACCTTTGCTGAAGGTAACAACTACTTTGGGGGTTTCCAGTGGGTGATGCTGAAAGGGATTGAGCTGAAAGCCGTAATGGGTACGATCTATCAGTACATTCATGTGGCTTTCCAGGCTTCTTTTGCCTGCATCACCGTCGGTCTGG
This sequence comes from Tatumella terrea, assembly GCF_039523755.1. NCBI lineage: Bacteria > Pseudomonadati > Pseudomonadota > Gammaproteobacteria > Enterobacterales > Erwiniaceae > Tatumella > Tatumella terrea. Next base: position 471,530 of record NZ_BAAAFX010000013.1, read on the forward strand.
TACTGGGTGGTTTAGCTGAACGTGTACGTTTCTCTGCGGTGCTGATTTTTACCCTGATCTGGGCAACGTTCTCTTATTTCCCAATCGCTCATATGGTCTGGGGCGGTGGGTTACTGGCTCTGGATGGTGCGCTTGATTTCGCAGGCGGTACAGTGGTTCATATCAATGCCGCGGTGGCTGCGCTGGTGGGAGCTTACATGCTGCGTAAACGTGCCGGTTTCGGTAAAGAGGCATTCAAACCACACAATCTGCCGATGGTCTTTATCGGTACGGCGATCCTGTATGTTGGCTGGTTTGGTTTCAACGCCGGTTCGGCGGCATCGGCTAACGAAATCGCCGCTCTGGCATTCCTGAATACGGTGGTTGCTACCGCGGGCGCTGTTCTGACCTGGGTATTCGGTGAGTGGATCCTGCGTGGTAAACCTTCACTGCTGGGTGCAAGCTCAGGATTCATCGCAGGTCTGGTCGCAATCACTCCGGCGTGTGGTTATGTCGGTGTTGGCGGCGCGCTGATCATCGGTCTGGCGGCGGGTCTGGCAGGTCTGTGGGGTGTGACCTCTCTGAAACGTTTCCTGCGTGTTGATGACCCGTGTGACGTGTTCGGTGTTCACGGTGTGTGCGGGATCCTGGGCTGTATCCTGACAGGTGTCTTCGCCTCTTCTTCACTGGGTGGTGTCGGCTATGCTGCCGGAGTTACGATGGGCCATCAGATCTGGGTTCAACTGCTGAGCTGCCTGGTCACTCTGGTCTGGTCAGGTGTGGTTGCCTTTATTGCCTTTAAAGTGGCTGACCTGATTGTCGGACTGCGTGTTCCTGAAGATCAGGAGCGTGAAGGTCTGGATGTGAATAGTCACGGCGAAAATGCTTACAACCAGTAAGTGAGTCTTCATCCCGGGCGATGACCCGGGAAGTAAAAAGGGCGATAGATTATCGCCCTTTTTTTTTGGCGGGATCCGGCGTCGGCTCCCCTCATCCCCTTAACGGCATTGTGAGTCGCGCGATATCACTTTCCAGCCATACCCCACTGCCGTGCAGATCACTCCCACACCCGGTGCCGGGAAACACGTTAATTCCCTATCACCGCCTCAGACCTCCCTTTATCCGCCATCATTCTTCACCCGTTTGCAGCAGCATTATCTCCGGCATGCGGGTAAGCGCACGATGAGGACTGATATCAGGGTATGCCAGAGCGCCGGGGAAGCGCCGGCATCAGTTGCCGACCGGCTGCTCAGGTTTCTTAGTGGGCATCTGCCGGTGCTTTGATGGGGGAACCATCGCTCTGTAAGCGGTTGAATATTCAGTTGCTGTCGTGGCGGAAACCGCCGCAGCAAAATAACCAGGATTATTCCTATTATCCGGTCGTATCCGGGTTTTGCCCCCTGTCTGCAGGAATAAATTATATTTTCTGCCAAAATTATATTCAGTGGTAACGAATATGCAGAACTGGCTTACTATAGACTTCCGTTGTTCATTTTGTTCATAAGGAGACGACATCAATGAAATCAATGCATATTATTACAGGGTTAGCCGTGGCTCTGACTGTGACGGCCTGTGCTGACAGGACGGATTTACCAGCACCGGCACCGGTGATCAGCGCCACCAGTAACCAGCCGGTGATCTCCGGAGCGGTATATGTACGTCAACGTATCGCTCTGCCGCCAGGTGCGGTTCTGACCGTGACCCTGTCTGATGCTTCCGGGGGAACCGGGCCGACCAAAGTGATCGCGCAGAAAGTGACGCGACTCTCCGGTCAGCAGGCGCCTTTCCACTACCGTCTGCCGTTTAATGCCGCCGATGTGAGTTCTCAGGGACAGGTGTTGCTGAGTGCAGCTATCAGTCTGAACGGACGCGTGATTTTCACTGCTGAATCGCTGCAACCGGTCACATCACCGGCGACACAGCGTCAGGATTTAACGCTGGTGGCAGTTCCTGAAGTTGCGGTCCCTGTGGACCAGGTGTCTCCTGGTACGCCGTAACCGCTAAACCGTGAGGTCAGGGCGACGAATGCCCTGGCCAGCGGTATTTTTCTAAATCAATTGTCTGCATCGGGGTAAATTCGATATTCTCCGCTTCCAGCGCCTGCTGCTGACGTCTGAAATCTGCTCCCTGCAACGATATTCTGCCTTGCCTGTCGACCACCCGATGCCAGGGCAGGGATGAGCCTTCCGGTAATTTTTTAAGCACACCACCGACCTGACGTGCCGCCCGGGGACTACCTGCCAGGCGAGCAATCTCGCCATAGGTGCTCACCCGGCCATAAGGAATGGCAGCAATGATCAGCCACACTCTTTCCCGAAATGATAATTCTTCAGACATGATAACTTCCGGATAAACCTCAGAGAGGAGGATCATAGCGGGAATGTTCAAGAAAACAACGGTCAGGTTTCACAGACTTGCAATTCATGATGCCATCACTGATAATGCACTCGCTTTGAGAGATCAGAGCTCATCAATGGGGACCCTGTTGGTTCTCCCGCAATGCTAATCTGTGAACCCGGTCAGATCCGGAAGGAAGCAGCCGTAACAGATGACGCATGTGCCGGGATGTCGCTGGCAGGGGCCCCACCCAACGAATTATTCCTCTTTTGCTCCCACTAAAAAATTCCAGCCTGAGTCAGTACTCCCTGATTATTTCTATAGAATAAGTCCGGATTCACAGATTCATAGATTCACAGATTCACAGATTCATTGGGCAATAACGGATCCTGCGGATCGGTGATGGCATCCGGCCTGACGTACCCGCAAGGGGATCAGCGATGCAGGGGCATTCCATCGACGCAGTCTTCAGAATTGCGGGTTCATCGTCCGGAAATCAGCCGGATATCATACCCCCGCGTGATAAGCGAAAAGCGAATTCAACAGTTTCTTGCCAGGGGAACCGGAACCTTAATAGTAATTATGATTATTTATTCTGGTGAAACTCAGTGACATTAACGAACATATTTCCAGACGGTAGCAGGCACTTTATCGTACAGTTTATTCATAGTCAGCTCCGCAAGACGATGGTCAGCTGCCGAATAAAAAACCACCAGATCTTCATCTGATAATTCATATTTATTTTTTTCGATCACCCGCTCGAGAGTATCGATAGATCGGCAACGCCTCAGACGCATCAGATAATCTGTCTTGGTTAATGGGGTTTGACTCATGATAAAACGACTCCTGGTTAATGTGTGAGACTTTGTCCGTTTTCCTGACAGAGACTCGCTTCAAAAAATAATCTAAATAACTTGCCTGATGAGGCTTCCCAGTAATTAAAGTCCTGCTTATTTACTGTGTAACCACTAAATAATGTAAATGTATCGTCAAGATATTTGTCTACCTGTGAAATCAGTAGTTCATCTTCACTATGTTTTAATTTATAAATAATACTGACGGCTGCAATATGCTCAATTAAATCATGCAGCTGAAGATTTCCTTCCGATGTCGGGTCATTAATCCAGCACGATTCCTGGACGTTGAGGGTAGCCAGACTTTCATCAAATAAATTTTCACACAAAAATTTAAGCTGTGCTACATCATATCTTTTAGGTGAGTATTCATCCATCTTTTCCACCTCTTATCAGGCTCTGTCGGGAGCCATTCCGCATAAAGAAGATTCGTAATGATTCATTCTGTTCAGAGAGAATAAGGATAGATCAGTAGCAGAGATATTCCTGTGACTAAATCCTGCGCAATATCTTCAGGGTTTTTATCTGCTGAACCACCATAACAATATTAGTTTACTCTGCGGTGTTTGTCTTATTTTACCAGAGTGAATAGGGTTAATCGTTATTTTGATGAAAATTACGTCACGGTTCGCAGGGGATTCAGCAGAAAAAAACTTAATGTATAAACAGTCCGTGCTGAGTATGAACCGGATTTAAGCATATCAGCAAACTAACATCTATCGATTGAATCTATCAATAAAGACTTTTCTTAAAATCATAGCTTAACTGTTTACTGAGTAACTAATACAGCGAACAGAAATGACCTGCGACATTCTCAGAAGGAGGCCGGTGGCCCGCAGAGTTCACAACACTGGCTCATAGTTTGCAGCGAAGCCCCGGAATTAGCAATCCTTTCATCGGTGATTTTTGTATGATATTTGGAAACATTTAACCTCTTTATTTTAGCCGGCTTTTTTTCTAACATGTAATGTTATAACGTTTTTTACTCTTTGGTGTTCTATGTATAGCAGCCCACTCCTTCTCTCCGCCTTCAGCCGGCTTATTGTGGCAGGGCTGGTTATCCTGTTTCTTGTGGCTGGTGTCAGCTGGGGAGTGTTGGGATGATACGCTTTTCTGAATGCCGCGCGGGCTATGCCAGGCGGGCGGTAACTCCGACAGTTAACGGCGAAATTTCTGCCGGCACACTGACCGCACTGGTGGGCGTGAATGGCTGCGGTAAATCAACGCTCTTAAAAACCGTTGCGGGACTGTTGCCGGTCGTCAGTGGTCACTGTGAGGTCGCTTTACCGCGGAATAAAATAGGCTGGCTGCCGCAACGCAGTGAACTGGAACGCCAGTTCCCGTTAACGGTGTATGAACTGGTCGCCATGGGCTGCTGGCCCCGGACCGGCTGGTTTCGCAGCATTAACCGGGAACTCAGGCAAGAGATCCATCAGGCGCTGGAAGCTACCGGCATGGCTGCATTTGCGGATGCCAGGCCTGCGATGTTGTCCGGCGGGCAGCTGCAGCGTGTGCTTTTTTCTCGTCTGTTACTGCAGCAAAGTGATTTATGGTTGCTGGATGAGCCTTTCAGCGGTGTCGATCAGCAAACTATCACCTCACTCATGGCATTAATCCATCAGCAGCAGCACACCGGTAAAACAATTGTCGTCGTTCTGCATGATCAGCGGCTGGTGATGCAGAACTTTCGCCATGTGATATCACTGGAAGGTGATAACGCGCACTGGTACCACACGACAGAAACGCAGGAAAAGGCATTAAACCTATGTTGTTAGTTCAGCCATTTATTGAATTTGCCTTTATGCGCAAGGCATTAGTGGCCTGTGTCGCCATTGCTATCAGCGCGACGCCTCTCGGTGTCTTTCTTTCATTACGCCGGATGAGCCTGGTAGGGGATGCTCTTTCTCATGCGGTATTGCCGGGCGCCGCCATGGGATATCTTCTCTCCGGTCTATCGCTGGTGGCGATGGGCATCGGCGGATTAATCGCCGGGTTATCCGTGGCGTTACTTTCCGGGGTTGTCAGCCGGTTCACTCCGCTGAAAGAAGATGCCAGCTTTTCTGGTTTCTATCTGGGGGCGCTTGCCCTCGGGGTAACGCTGATTTCGTTGCGCCGTTCCGGCGTCGATCTGCTGAATGTGCTGTTTGGATCGCTGCTGGCCGTGAATAGTCAGGCGTTAATCATGGTTGCCACAATCTCCGCCGTGAGTCTGGTGGTGCTGGCCCTTATCTATCGGCCGCTGGTAATCGATGCCTTCGATCCCCATTTTCTGCAGATGCAGGGCCGCTGGCATGCGCCGGTCGTCCACGGGATTTTCCTGATTCTGGTGGTGCTGAACCTGGTGGCCGGTTTCCAGATCCTGGGCACATTAATGTCCGTCGGCTTAATGATGTTACCTGCCGCCAGCGCCAGGTTCTGGAGCCGGAGGCTCGAAAAAATATTACTGGTTGCCATTGTGCTGGCCATTTTCTCTGCCTGGTGCGGGCTCTCTGCGTCGTGGTACTGGTCTTTACCTGCCGGTCCTGCGGTTATTCTCTGCGCTACGGTGCTGTTTTTTGTTTCCGTGTGTGCCGGTCCTTGTGGCGGAATTTTCCGTTCCTCCGCCAGCTAATGACAGAAGGTGATAGTGATGAAAAAATATCTGATGGCGATAGTATTCAGCGGGGTAGTATTTGCACCAGCCGTGATGGCGAAGACCCTGCATGTGGTTGCCAGTTTTACTATCCCCGCTGATATGGCCAGACAAATCGGCGGGCAATACGTGGATGTTAAGAGCCTGGTCGGGCCGGATGGTGACCCGCATACCTTTGAACCGGCACCGCGTGACAGTGTGGCTCTGGCTCAGGCCGATGTGGTTATCATTAACGGCCTTGGGCTGGAAGGCTGGATGGAAAGACTTATCCAGGCCTCCGGATACCAGGGGAAGGTGGTGGTCGCTTCCGCAGGTGTGACGCCGCGGACCATGATCAGTGACGGGGTTAAAATTACCGATCCGCATGCCTGGAACAGTCTGGCGAACGGTGTCATTTATGCGCGGAATATCAGCGAAAGCCTGCAGAAAGCGGACCCGGAAGATGCGGCCGCTATCCGTAAGCAGGGGGAAGCCTATATTCAGCAACTGGAGAATCTGGATAAGCAGACCCTGGCCGCGTTTGCAAAAATCCCGGCCAGTAAGCGTCAGGTACTGACCAGCCATGATGCTTTCGGTTATTTCGGCGATGAGTATGGTGTGAAATTTATGTCACCGATTGGTCTGAATACCGATGAAGAGGCCAGCGCCTCCACCGTGGCGGGGTTAATTAATCAGCTGAAAGCGGATCATATCCACCGCTATTTTATCGAAAATCAGACGGATCCCCGTCTGGTACAGCAGATAGCCACGGCTGCTGACGCGTCACCGGGCGGGGAGTTATACCCTGAAGCGTTGTCGACAGCGAAGGGGCCGGCAGCGACCTATCAGCAGGCATTTGAGCTGAATGTCAGAGAATTGCTGAAGAGCATGCAATAGTCCCCGGAACGGATACCCTCCGCATCAAAAAAACGGCCAGAAATGGCTAATGCCGGTCACTTAAGGTGACCGGCATTGTTTTTTAAGGGATATTTTGGCTTTTTGGGCCTGA